>JBKKAY010000238.1:0-6036 GCA_046714195.1 Gemmatimonadaceae bacterium | reverse complement strand
TTGCGTCGGTCATTGCCCTTGCTGTCGCCACCCCTCCACCGCCGATCCTGAAAGCTGATACCGTGGACGAACCGCCACCTGAAGACTCTTTCATGGCAGAAGCGCCCCCGGCATTATGAAGATCAATACGCGCCAGGCCTATTGCGTCTGCACTATCTCGTCGGTGATCCGGTAGTCGCCGTCGAGCCACCCAATGATCTCGCGGGCCCCGGCGTGATCGATGTTCGCATAGCGCTCACGTAACGGCTTCTCTTTTTCGCCAAGCCGGTCGAGCCCGATGTCCTGGAGCGTGAGGACATCCTCCCGCACACGGCCGCCTAGATCCGTACCGAGGACTTCCACCGCGGCCTTTCTGAACGCCTCGCCGTAGACGTAGTCCTCGCCGAGCCTGTAGCTCTCGGCGAGCGTGAGGGCGGGAATGCGAAACAACGTCGGCTGGAGCGCCGGGTTGATGCCGTGCGCTCGAATGTTGTTCCAGATGGATGCAGGGCGACCGGTGAATGCCCGCAGGTGCAGGTACTGCGACATCCGCTGTCCATCGTTCACCGGATAGTTGTCCCAGAGGATCGGCTTTCGCTGCAGCTGTTCCGCCACCCGGCTCAGGTGACCGCTCGAGAATTCTCGAGATATCACCTCTTCCCCCGTCCAGAATATCTCGACGCCGGCCGGAAGGCCCGCTCCGAGGTCCTCGGCATAACGCGATGGGCGCGTGCCAAAAACACGATCGAGAATCGGGTCGTCCGAGTAGTACGTAGGACACACGATGACGCGCGTGGCGTGCGTGCGCTCGAGCGCCCAGTTCACCATCTCGATCTGTCGCTTAGCGAGGTCGGGCGTGTCCCCCCGCATGTCGTCAAACAGAATGGCGACGTCGGCAACGCCCACATCGTCGAAGAATGACAGCTTGCGCGCCAGCGCTCCGCGGGCGGCGTCGTTGAAATCGTTGTAGGCCTCGTATGGGCTGAGTCCGACGCCGAAGCGCACGCCGGCGGCGCGACACGCTGCCGCGAAGTCCTTGAGCTGAACCGAAGTCTTGGGTGGATAATCCTCCTGCCACTTCCGCCGCAGGTAAGCATCCGCCTTCGGCGCGTACATGTAGAAGCGATATCCGTGGGGGGCGAGAAAGCGCATCGTCTCCTCGCGCTCCTCCCAGCTCCACGGCTTGCCGTAGAAGCCCTCGATGATGCCAAGCTCGGGATTCATGCGGGGCTCAGCTTTCGAGCAGCTTCTGCAGTCCGAACGACATCACTCCCACCAGCGCCCCGAGTATGTAGCCGGAGATGATGATCATCTTGAGCTCCTTGTCGATCACCATGCGCAGGATTTCCTCAACTCTCTCGACGCTGAAAGCCATGACTTTCCGCTCCACCATCGCCTGCACGTCGAGCTTCTTCACCAGCTCCGGGATCTGCTCGTCGATCCAGTCCCAGATCACGGGGGCGGACTGCGCCGCCAGCCGGCGTGGAGCGTCGGGGTCCTTTCGCGCCTCGACATCACCCAGGATGTCCGAGATCGGCTTCTGGAGATACGCGAGAATTGCATCGTGGATGGACTTGGAGATCTCCTCCCGGACTTCGGGCTCCTCCAATAGGCCGACCACCTGCTCCACTCCATCGCGTTCGATGGCGTCCAGAGCGGTGTCGAACTTCTTCTCGGTCATCATCAGCTTGGCGAATATGCGCTCGTGAAAGCGCATGTCCTCGACAAACCGGTTGAACATCCCGTGAAGGGCGGTGCGTACCTTGACGCGGGTGGTCGGCTGGCCGAGGAAGGCGCCGAGCTTCGTCATCGCGACGGGCAGGTAGGAGGTCATCGCGCCCTCCAGAGCCGAAACAACCGCCGGTGGCACCTTATCGATCAGCGGCTCGCGCGAGGTGAGGATGGTGGAAATCACATCCTCGAGCCGCGACTGGAACGCCTCTCGGAATTCGGGCCGGCCGAGCTCGGCCTGGAGATCGCCGGGCGTCAGCAGTCGCTCGCCAACCGTGCGGCCGAGACTGGTCGCCAGACGCGCCTGGTTCTTTGGAATTGCTCCCTGGAATCCGAAGCGCTTTTTCTTGGGATTGAACAGCATCCACACGGCGACGGTGTTGGTGACGCCGCCGGCTACCGTCCCGATCGTGACCTGGATCCAGAACTGGACCCACGGATTGGTGAGGTCCACCTACTTGGTGACTTCTCCTGCCGCGTCCGATCGATTGATCGAAGCTCCCGCTGAATCGCTGGCGGCATTCTTGGGAGCGGAATCGCCGCGAGGCTCGGGGGCGTCGGCCAGGCCGCCGGTGCCACGCGGCAGAAGCGCGAGGTGGATGATGTCGTCCATCGTCGAGACGAAGGTGAAGACCATGCTCTTCACGACTTCGTCGGGAATGCCGCGCAGATCCTTCTCGTTCGTCTTGGGCAGGATCACCTGGCGCAGGCCGGCGCGATAGGCGGCCATCACCTTCTCCTTCACGCCGCCGATCTCGAGCACCCTGCCGCGCAGCGTCATCTCGCCGGTGAGGGCGATGTCGCGCCGCACCGGGCGGCGGCTCAGAACGCTCGCGATCGCCAGGGTGATCGCCGCGCCGGCGCTCGGACCATCCTTGGGAATCGCGCCGGCGGGGAAGTGCACGTGCAGGTCCGACTCCTTGAACTCTACTTCGTCGACGCCGAGCGTCTGCGCGCGGGAGCGGACGTAGGAGTAAGCGGCGTCCACCGACTCGCGCATGACTTCGCCGAGCTGGCCGGTCACCGTGAGACGGCCCGTGCCCGGCATGCGCAGCGCCTCGATCACCATGAGGTCGCCGCCGGTGGACGTCCACGCCATGCCCGTGACCGCGCCGATCTCCGGCTCCTGCTCCGCGTCCTCGAGAGTGTAGGTGGGATTGCCGAGTATGTCCGTCACCATCGGATTGTCGACGATCCACGCGCCTTCCTCGCCGTCGGCTTTCTTGCGCGCGCGCTTGCGCATCAGCGACGCAATGTTGCGCTCGAAATTCCGGAGTCCTGCCTCGCGGGAGTACCGGTTGGAGATGAAACCGAGGACTTCGTCGGTGAACTGGATGTCTTTGTCCGTAATTCCGTGTTCCTCGAGCAGCCGCGGCAACAGATACCGCCAGGCGATCTCTACTTTCTCCTCGACGGTGTAGCCGAGCACCCGGATGACTTCCATGCGGTCTCTGAGCGGGGCGGGAATGTCGAAGAGATTGTTCGCCGTACAAATGAACAGGATGCTCGAGAGGTCGAACGGCAGATTGAGATAGTGGTCGACGAAGTTCGAGTTCTGCGACGGGTCGAGGACCTCGAGCATCGCCGCGGTCGGATCGCCGGACGGACCTCCGGAGGTCATCTTGTCGATCTCGTCGATCATCAACACCGCGTCCCTCACCTGCACACGGCGGAGCGACTGAAGGATCAGCCCCGGCATCGCGCCGACGTAAGTGCGTCGGTGGCCGCGGACCTCGGCCTCGTCGCGCACGCCGCCAACCGAAATGCGATAGAACGCGCGGCCTATCGAAGTTGCGATCGCTTCTCCGAGTGAAGTCTTACCGGTTCCCGGGGGGCCGACGAAACAGAGAATCGGTCCGTGCGGATCGCCGCCCCTCAGCTTCCTGACGGCGAGATACTCTGTGATCCGCTCCTTGGCTTCCTTGAGGCCGTAGTGCCGGCTGTCGAGCAGCTCTTCGACTTTCTTGAGCTCGATCTCGGCGCCGTCGGATTTCTTATCCCACGGCAGTGTGCACATCCAGTCGAGATACGTGCGGATCACCTGATACTCGCTCGACGCCGGCGAGAGGTTGCGCATCCGCTCGACTTCGCGACGGCCTTCCTGCGCGGCTTTCTCGGGGAGATTCGCCTCCTCCAGCTTCTTCAGGATCTCGATCGATTCCTTCTCGCTGGGGTCGCCTTCGCCCAGCTCCGATTGAATGGCGCGCAACTGCTGGCGCAGGTAGAACTCGCGCTGGTGCTGCTCGATCTTGATCTCCGTCTGTCGCTTCACGTCTTCGGCGACGCGCGCGCGACCCACCTCGCGCTCGACGCGCCCAAGGAGGAACTTGAGCCGCTGGCCGATGTTGAGGCGCTGGAGGATCTCGTCCTTGTCGGAGACCTTGAAGTTGAGATTGGTGGCGGCGAGATCGGCGAAACGGCCTGGATCGGAAATGTTCATCTTGAGGATCGCCGGCACTTCGTCCGGAATCCGTTCGATCAGCTCGGCCAGCGTCTCCGCGCCGGTGACGATTCTCGAAATGAGATCGTCGACCTCGTTCGGGTCGGGATTGATCTCCTTGGCGGGCTTGATGCGGACGATCGGGTAGGGCTGGGTCTGTGCGACGCCCTCGACGACTATCCGTCTCAGACCCTGCAGAGTGATCTGGACCGTCTCACCTGGAAGATTGATGCGCTCGTGGACGCGCGCCGCGACGCCGACGCGACCGACGAAACGCTCGGGATCCAGGACATCGTCGTGGTCTCCGGTGGCGACCACGAGCCCCACGATCAGACCCGACTGATCGTTGGCGCGAAGCAGCGAGAGATTTTCAGGAGCGCCCATCTGCACGGCGATGGTGCCGAGCGGATACACGATGGTAGATCGCAGCGCCATGAGCGGCAGCGAAGCCGGAAGTTCAGCGTGCAGTATGTCGTCTTTGCGCTGGGCGGGTGACATCCGGATTCCTCTCGGGCGACGTGGCCGATCTGTTGTTTCAGAAGTTAACCGCGTCTATGTTTCAAGGCTATGTTCGAGGACCTGAGCGAAAAGCTCGAAGCCACGTTCGCCAAGCTGCGTGGCCGCGGCGTTCTGAGCGAAGCCGATATCAAGGAAGGCCTGCGGGAAGTCCGGCGCGTGCTCCTGGAAGCCGACGTCAACTTCCAGCTCACGCGCGAGTTCCTCGAGCGGGTCGAGAAGAAGGCCAAAGGCATCTCCACCATCAGCACCGTCTCGCCCGGACAGCAGCTGGTAAAGGTTGTCCACGAGGAGCTCGCCGCGATGCTGGGCGAGCGGCGAGAAGGCCTCAAGCTCAGTACTGTCCCGCCCTCGGTGGTGATGATGGTTGGCCTTCAGGGGTCGGGAAAGACAACGACGGCTGCGAAGCTCGCACTAAAGCTGAAGGCTGAAGGGCGTTCCGCGCGCCTCGTCGCCTGTGACGTCTACCGCCCGGCCGCGATCGACCAGCTCGAGACGCTCGGCCGTGGCATGTCGGTCCCGGTGTATGCCGACCGGACCACCACCGACGTGGTCAAGATCGCCCGGGCGGGTGTCGCCGAGGCTCTGAGAGAGCGCGACCGGGTGGTCATCATCGACACGGCCGGCCGCCTCCAGATAGACGAGGCGATGATGCAGGAGCTATCGCGGCTCAAAGAGGCGCTCCGTCCCACCGAGATCCTGCTCGTCGCCGACGGCATGACCGGCCAGGACGCCGTCAAGATCGCGCAGGGATTCGACAGCGCGCTCGACATCACCGGCGTGATCCTGACGAAGATGGACGGTGACGCGAGAGGCGGGGCCGCGCTCTCCATCTACGGCGTGACGAAGAAGCCCATCAAGTACATCGGCGTCGGCGAGAAGCCCGACGCGCTGGAGGAATTCCACCCCGAACGGATGGCCGGCCGGATTCTCCAGATGGGCGACGTGGTGAGCCTGGTGGAGAAGGCGCAGGCGACCTTCGACGAAGCCGAAGCGCGCCGTCTCGAGAAGAAGGTCCGCAAAGAGGGAATGGACCTCAACGATTTCCTCAACAGCATGCGCCAGATCCAGAAGATGGGCCCGCTCGAGGGCCTGCTGAAAATGATTCCCGGCGTGAACACGAAAGCGCTCAAGCAGATGAAAGCCGATCCCAACCGCATGAAGCACGTGGAGGCGATCGTGCTGTCGATGACGCCGGAGGAGCGCAAGAATCCGGGCATCATCAACGGCTCTCGCCGGTCGCGGATAGCGAAGGGGTGTGGGCGGCCGATCAGCGATGTGAACCGATTATTGGATCAGTTCCGCGAAATGCAGAAAATGATGAAGAAGATGGCCGGACCGGGAGGGAGAATGGGGATGCCGTCGATGCC
>JBKKAY010000237.1:0-9429 GCA_046714195.1 Gemmatimonadaceae bacterium | reverse complement strand
GGAACGACGTGTTTCTCCGCACAGCGGTCGGGAAGGACATCAGCGTCGGCGATTCCGCCGGAGCGCGGAGCAATGTGGCGGCGAACAATCCCCTGCCCTCTCCTCCGTTCTGGGGAACGCGCGTTGTCCGCGACATCCCGCTCGACGAGGTCTTCGAGCTGCTCGACCTGGACGAGCTCTTTCGGCTCCAGTGGGGCGGGCGCGGCTCGGGTGAGCAATACAAGTCCGCGGTGAAGGATGAATTCGAGCCGGCGCTCGAGCGGCTCAAGCGCGACGCCAAGAAGAAAGGGTGGATAAAACCGGAAGTCGTATACGGCTACTTCCCCTCGCAATCACTGGGGAACGACGTCATCATCTACGATCCGGCCGCGTACTCCAGCGACGGCGGGTCGCTACGCGAGATCGCGCGCTTCCATTTTCCGCGCATGGTGGGCCGGGAGCGGCTGTGCCTGGCGGATTACGTCCGAAGCGTGGACTCCGGCGACGTCGACGTGTTGCCGCTCCAGATAGTGACCGTCGGAAAAGAATCCACCCAGAGATTCGAGGAGCTCCAGGGAAAGAACGAGTACACCGAGGCGTTCTACTCACATGGACTCTCCGTCGAGGCGGCGGAAGCGCTGGCGGAGTGGACGCACCGGAGAATAAGGAGCGAGCTCGGCGTACCAGGGGGCAAGCGGTACTCCTGGGGTTACGGCGCGTGTCCGGATCTGGACGATCACGCGACGGTGTTCAAGCTGCTGCCCGCCGCCGAGGCGCTGGGGATGGACCTCACCGAGGCGTTCCAGCTCCTTCCCGAGCAGTCGACGGCGGCGGTGATCATTCACCACCCCGAGGCCAAGTACTACGCTGTGCGCGGGTCCAACACCGACGCCGGTGCCGTGCCGGAAGGGGAGGCCGCCGTTGCCTGACAATCCGTTGATCGCGCGCCTTCTCGACCCACAGCAGGTCATCGTCTGCGACGGCGCCATGGGCACCATGCTCTACAACAAGGGCGTGTTCATCAACCAGTGCTACGACGAGCTCAATCTCCGCGCACCTGATCTCATTCGGGACGTGCACGAGCAGTACCGCAAAGCGGGCGCGGAGATGCTCGAGACCAACACCTTCGGCGCGAACCGCATCAAGCTGGCGCAGTACGGGCTGGAGGCGCAGGTCAAGGCCATCAACATCGCGGCGGCCAAGATCGCGCGTGAGGTTGCCGACGACGACCTCCTTGTCGCCGGCGCGGTTGGCCCGCTGGGCGTGCGTCTTGAGCCGCTGGGTCCGACGAGCCTGGACGAAGCGAGGGCTGTGTTCCGCGAGCAGCTCGAGGCCCTTCGCGAGGGCGGCGCCGATGTCTTCATCCTCGAAACCTTCGCCGACCTGCACGAGATCGAGCAGGCGATCCTCGCCGCGCGGGATGTCGATCCCGCCATCCCGGTGATAGCGCAGATGACGATCGGCTCCGATTGTCACACTCCGTATGGCGTGACACCCGAAGATCTAGCCCGTGCCCTCGATGCATTCGGCGCCGACATCATCGGGCTCAACTGCTCGGTGGGGCCGCAGATAATTCTCGACGCGATCGAGAAGATGGTACCGGCGACACGGCGCAAACTGAGTGCTCAACCGAACGCCGGGATGCCGCGCGACGTCAGCGGTCGCAGCATGTACATGGCGAGCGCCGAATACATGGCCACTTACGCGCACCACCTGGCGCAGGCGGGAGCGAAGGTCGTCGGTGGCTGCTGTGGAACCACGCCGGAGCACATCGCCGCGATGGTCGAAGGTGTTCGCCCGCTCTCACCCCGAAACGCTCGTGTCCCGATGAAGGAGCGCCGCCGCGCCCATCCCGATCTTCCGCCCGAGGATCCGGGTGTCGAGCCGGTCCCGCTCGCCGAGAAGTCGAAGTGGGCGGCCAAGATCGCCGGCGGGGAGTTCGTCACGTCCGTCGAGATCGTACCTCCGCGCGGCGTCGACGCATCGAAGATGCTGCGCGACACCGCGGCCCTCCGTGATGCGGGCGTCGATGCGGTGAACGTTCCCGATGGTCCGCGCGCGCAGAGCAGGATGGGCGCGCTCCTCACCAGCCTTCTCATCGAGCAGCAGGTGGGAATCGAGACCGTCACCCACTACTGCTGCCGCGACCGCAATCTGCTTGGAATGCTGAGCGATCTCCTCGGGGCGTCGGCGGTTGGACTGCGGAACATCCTGCTGATCACCGGCGATCCGCCGAAGATGGGGCCGTATCCGAACGCCACGGCCGTGTTCGACATCGACGCGATCGGGCTCACCAACCTCGTGAACCAGCTGAACCACGGCCTCGATCCGGGCGGAAACGCGATTGGCGAGCCGACCAGGTTCGCCATTGGAGTGGGAGTGAATCCGGCGGCACTCGATCCCGCGCACGAGCTCAGGAGATTCGAGTGGAAGGTGGAAGCGGGAGCGGAATACGCGATAACTCAACCCGTTTTCGATGTCGAGCAGCTGGAGAGATTCCTCTCGACCATCGAGCACACGCGGATTCCGATCGTTGCCGGCATCTGGCCGCTCGTCTCGCTCCGGAACGCCGAGTTCCTGGCCAACGAAGTGCCGGGGGTGGTAGTGCCGCTCGCCATCATTGAGCGCATGAGGGCGGCGAGCGCCAAATCCAAGGAACACGGTGTGGCCGAAGGGATAGCAATCGCACGCGAGATGCTCGAGCGCGTGCGCCCGCTGGTGCAGGGTGTCCAGGTCTCGGCGCCGTTCGGAAAAGTCGAGCTCGCGCTCGACGTCTTCCGGGACACTCTTACCGCGCGTAAGACCGGCACTACCGCCCCCCCGTCCAAAGCAACCGCGAGCGCGATATGAGTAAAGAAGATTTCATTGCCCGTTCACGGTACTGGCTGATCAAGGAGTACCCGATCAAGCTCGGGCACTGCATCTACGCCCTTCCCGAGGCGGCGATCTGGGGCCGGTCGAACCCCGGCTCCAACAGCATCGGGAATCTGCTCGTGCATCTGGCCGGCAACGTCACGGAATGGATCATCGGCGGGGTCGGCGGAAAAAAGGTTGAGCGCAACCGCGAGCAGGAGTTCGCCCAGCAGCAGGGCGGAAGCGGCGCCGACCTTCTGGCGCGCCTCGAGGGAGTGCTGCGCGAGGCGGATGGAATTCTCGCCAAGCTGACCGAAGCGGACCTGAAGCAGAAGCTCGTCATCCAGGGGCGCGAGACCACCGTCCTCGGAGCGATCTACCACGTCGTCGAGCACTTCTCGATGCACACGGGGCAGATAATGCTGCTGACCAAGATTTACGCGCCGGGGGCTATCCGGTTTTATGAGGATACGGGGGGGTTGGCGAAGCCGTTGTGGCAGGAGGGGAAAGGGTTGGACGAGCCGGCGCACTAATCGAACAACGTTCGGTGTGACTACTCTTCGTTTTCCGTTGCGTTTTGAGTCTACCGTTAAGCGTTGTCCGTTTTGCGTTTTGCCACACCGATTCCGGCGAGCGCGCCGCTTTTAACGCATAACGGAGAACGCACAAACGGTAAACTCACAACGCAACGGTCCCCGCACGCGATTGCTTGTTCTCCCACCTTCGATGATCTTCAGTCCATGAAGGGAATCCTCATCGTTGACCACGGCTCTCGCCTCGCAGACGCGAACGACATGCTGCGAGAGATGGCCGATGTCATTCAAAACATGGCCGGCAGCGAAGTGGTCGTCCGCTACGCTCACATGGAGCTGGCAGCGCCTGATATCCCCGAGGGCTTCGCCGAGTGCGTCAAGGCCGGCGCCACCGATGTCACCGTCTTTCCGTACATGCTCTCGCCAGGGCGGCACTCGACCTCAGACATCCCGCGCATGATCAAGGAGGCCGCGCGCGCGTTTCCGCACGTGACCTTCAACGTCACCCCCGCGTTCGGGCTGCACGAGAAGCTGGCGCAGGTGGTGCTGGAGCGCGCCGCCGTCGAGGCAAATGCAGACTGAGACTACTCCGTCCGCGCTGACCATCCTCTCGGAGGAGGAGGTCATGTTCCGCGATGCGATCGCGGCATTCGCGGCGGAGGAAGTCGGGCCGAGAGTAATGGCGATGGAGAAGGCCGGCAGGATCGACCCGGAGCTGCTCCCCAAATACTTCGAGCTGGGGCTCATGGGAATCGAAGTTCCCGAAGAGTACGGCGGCGCCGGCGGCAGTCTGTTCATGGTGACACTGGCCGTCGAAGAGATCAGCAAGATCGATGCGGCCGCCGCGATCGTCTGCGATGTCCAGAACACCCTCGTCAATTTCCCGGTCGTGCAGTACGGGAGCGCCGAGCAGAAGTCCCGCTACCTTCCGCGCCTCAACAGCGAGACCGTCGGCGCCTACGCGCTCTCCGAATCCGGCTCGGGCTCCGACGCGTTCAGTCTGGCGACCCGAGCCGAGAAGCGAGGCGACCGCTGGTTTCTGAATGGACAGAAGCTCTGGATTACCAACGGGGCGGAGGCCGGAGTTTTCGTCGTGTTCGCCAACGCCGATCCTGCCGCCGGGTACCGCGGCATCACCGCGTTCATCGTCGAGCGGGAGTTCAAGGGGGTCAAGGTCGGCAAGAAGGAAGACAAGCTCGGCATCCGCGCCTCCAGCACCGTCGAGCTCCTCCTCGACGACTGCGAGGTTCCCGAGGAGAACGTCCTCGGCCCCGTCGGTCAGGGTTACAAGATCGCGATCAACACACTCAACGGCGGACGCATTGGTATCGGCGCCCAGATGATCGGAATCGCGCAGGGCGCGCTGGCCGCGACGATCGCCTACCTCGGCGAGCGAAAGCAATTCGGAAAGCCTCTCTCGGATTTCCAGGGAGT
The DNA here is from genome assembly GCA_046714195.1 of Gemmatimonadaceae bacterium. GTDB lineage: Bacteria > Gemmatimonadota > Gemmatimonadetes > Gemmatimonadales > Gemmatimonadaceae > UBA4720. The sequence goes on along the minus strand of JBKKAY010000237.1, from coordinate 4,630 downwards.
CCAGTTCCAGATCGCCCAGGCCGCGACTGATGTCGAGGCCGCGCGCCTGATGGTCTATAACGCCGCCCGCCTGAGGGACGCCGGAAAGGACATCGCCCGCGAAGGCGCCATGGCCAAGCTTTTTTCCTCGCAGGTGTGCGAGCGCGTCACGTCACTCTGCGTTGAGCTGTTCGGCGGCTATGGCTACACCAAGGACTACCCGGTGGAGAAGTTCTACCGCGATGCCAAGATCGGCACGATCTACGAAGGCACCTCGAACATGCAACTCCAGACGATCGCGAAGGCAATCCTCAAATAGAGCTGCGCCGCATCCGTTCGAAGAAACTTTTCTAAGGCCGCGTCACTCCACGCAGTAACCCATCCCTGACCCGCCGCGCCCTGGCGGATGCGCGGGGATCCTCGACGACGCGCTGATCCACTCGCGAGACGAATGCGAGACGGACCCTGACGGTTCTCTCGACCCCGTTCCGCCGGACGCTCACCGGAACTTCGGTGCCTTCGCGCGCGCGGGAATAGCGGGCGCGAAACTTCTCCAGCCACAGCGGGTCGTGAACGCTGATGCCGCCAACGGCGAGGAGGAGGTCTCCGCTTTCCAGTCCAGTGGGTAGCGGAGGGTTGCCCGGCCCCATATCGGTGACGTAGAAGCCGCTCGAGTCCTGCATCGTCGTTATCCCCACCCGTGGCTCGCGGATCGCATCGCCGCCGAGCCGGAGTCCAGCGAGGGGAAGAATCCTGTCCCACGGGTACGGCTCGCGCCCATCGATGTAAAGCGCGTGGAACTCGTCGAACGACTTGCCGTTCGCTTCCCGCGACACCGCGCTCCACCACTCTTCAGCGGTGAAGCCTCTGCCATTGCGGTAGGTGCTCTGATACAGGGAGCGCAGCACGCGATCGAGCGAGCCGCGGTTGTCCGTCGCATCGCGAATGATGATGTCGAGCAGCAGCCCCGCCAGCGCGCCCTTGGAGTAATACAAGTACTCCGTTCCATCGCGCGGATGGATCCACGCCGACAACGACGCGTCCTCGAGCGCAGTGGGCGGGGCGGATGACACTTCGGCGATTTTCTCTGTCAGCAGCTCATAGAAGCCGGCGGCATTGACGATTCCGCCCCGCACCAGCGAGAGATCGGCGTAGTAATCGGTGATCCCCTCGCTCACCCAGAGCAGCGTCGTCGGCTGCGGCCGGTCGTAGCGGTATGGGAAGATGTCGGCCGGCCTCAGCCGCTTGACGTTCCAGGCGTGGAAGACCTCGTGGGCGTAGAGGGATGTCAGTCCGGGGTTCCCAATCATCTGGGGAGCGAGAACATCCACGTGAGAGTTCTGGTGCTCGAGCCCGGATCCGCCCGGCTGGGCGGAGTCGATGATCTGGAGGATGCTGTAGGTGTTCCACGGCACTTCGTCGAAAACCTTCACCTGCGGCGCGACTATTCGGTCGAGCGTGGCAAAGGTTCGCGCGCGCTCGGGCGGCGAGACGGTGCCGGCCGGGTAGGTTGCAAGTCGCAGCCACCGTCCGGCAATCTGCGCGCTGTCGAGATCGAAGCGGCCGACGAAGAACGGCATGTCCACGAGGTCATGGTAGTTCGGCTCGGCGTAGGTTCTCTCGCCGGTGGAAGTCATCCCGGTTGCGACTCTCCAGTTCTCCTCGGTGGTGACGGTTACAGTCGCCGGGAAATCGAGGCTCGCCCCCTCTGGATAGAGGAAGAGATTGGTTCCGTTGAAGAACAGAAAATCGGAGGTGGACCAGCTGCCCTCGTTGTCGAGACTGTCGGCCCGGTACTCGAAGCGCGCCGTCACCTGCCCCGTTCCCGCGGGGAAGATGCGCCAACTGTCGTGATCGACCTTGTCCCACTTGAGCGCCGCACCCGATTGCGCGGCCGAAAAGTTGGAGACGTTCCGGGCGAAGTTGCTGATGCTGTAGGAGCCGGGAGTCCAGGCGGGGAGTGACAGAATAATCGGACCGTCCGCGGACGCGGTGAATCGCATCTCCGCGGTCACCTGCCGGCGCGCCGCGCTGGCGGCGGTGAAGATCACGTCGTAGTGGATGTCGCGGAGCGGCGCGGACGCGGCGCTCTCCTGGGCAAAACCGGTTTGAGCCACGCTCGCGAACGCGACGACGACGCCGGCAATACGGGGCCAGACGGGTGTTTTCATGAGGTGGTATATTCGGGCGATGTTCTCTCCTGATTCTATCACTTTTCTCAAGAAGCTACTCGATACCCCGGGCCCGTCGGGGTTCGAGTCCGCGCCCGCCAAAGTGTGGCGTGAGCAGGCCCGTCAATTTGCAGAAGTTCGGGGCGACGTGGCAGGTAACAGCATCGCCGAAGTCAACGGTAGCGGGAGTCCGACCATCATGCTGGCGGGCCACATCGACGAGATCGGCGTCATCGTGACCTACGTCGATGACGAGGGCTACGTCTACATCCAGCCCATCGGCGGCTGGGATCCTCAGGTGTTGATCGGCCAGCGGCTGCGGTTCATGGGCCGTGCCGGCGATGTCTTCGGCGTGGTGGGAAAAAAGCCGATCCATCTCATCAAGAAGGACGACCGGGAGAAGGCGGCGAAGTTCACCGACATGTGGGTCGATCTGGGTGCCCGGAACAAGAAGGAAGCGGAGGAGATGATCTCGGTCGGCGATCCCGGAGTGATCGATTCACGCACGATGGAATTTCCGAACGGCCGGCTGGTGTCCCGCTCGATCGACGACCGGATCGGCGCGTTCGTCGTCCTCGAGGCTCTGCGTCGCTACGCCGAGAAGCCGGGCGCGGCCAAAGTCGTGGGCGTGGCGACTACGCAGGAGGAGATTGGGTACCGCGGCGGCGGGGCCGGGGTTTGTGCCACCTGCATCGCTCCGCAGATGGCGATCGTTGTGGACGTGACATTCGCCATCGACCACCCGGGCATCGAGAAGAAGGAATACGGCGATTCGGCGATCGATGGCGGTCCGGTGCTCACGCGCGGATCTGTCATCTCGCCGGTAGTGCTCGATCTGCTGCGGAAGACCGCTGAGGAGCGGTCGATCCCATTCACCCTCCACGCGGCTGGCCGCGAGACCAGCACCGACGCCGACGCGATTCACATCGCGCGCGAGGGCGTGGCCACGGCTCTGGTTTCCATCCCGAACCGGTACATGCATTCGCCCAACGAGATGGTGAGCATCCAGGATCTGGACCGCGCGGCCGAGCTGATCGCCGAGACCTGCCGCGCGATAACTCCCAAGACTGATTTCACGGCGCGGTGATCGCTCGCACGACGGGTGCTGGTGCATGAATGCCTGAGCCCGTTCCTCCGCCGCGCGAAGAGGGAGTCACCACCTCGACCGCGACGCCCTTGTACTGGGCGAAGTACGGCCGCGAAGGTGCGCCGCGATTGCTGGTTCTGCACGGTGGACCGGGCGCGGACCATTGCTACCTCCTGCCACAGATGCTCCACCTGGGCGAGCGGCATGACCTGCTGTTTTACGACCAGCGCGGTGGCGGGCGCTCCAAATCCGATGCGCGGGTTCCGATAACGTGGAAAACGCACGTCGAGGATCTGGCTGCGGTCATCGATGAGTTCTCGCTCGATCCGCTCACGATCGTCGGGTATTCGTGGGGCGCCACGCTGGCGCTCCTTTATGTCATCGAAGGCCGCAAGAATGCAGCGCTGCGCGCGCCCGAGCGACTGGCTCTGATCAGTCCGGCGCCTTTGACCCGGGAGTATCGGCGCCAGTTCGAGGAGGAGTTTACCCGGAGGCAGCAGGCGCCAGAGATCCAGAAGCAGAGAGAGGAGCTGGCCGCGTCTGGACTCCGGGAAAAGGATCCCGCGGCGTACCGGCAGCGGGCGTTCGAGCTGGGGGTGGCTGGGTACTTCTACGACCCCCGCAACGCGCGCCATCTTACTCCCTTCCGGGTGGTCGGAAGGGTGCAGCAATCGGTATGGGAAAGTCTCGGGGATTTCGACGTAATCCGGCAGCTCGAGGGCATCCACATCCCCTCGCTCGTAGTGGCTGGGCGTGACGATCCCATTCCCGCGGCGTCTACACTGGACGTAGCCCGCTCTCTCGGGACGAAGCCCGTGCTTCTGGACGAGTGCGGGCATGTGCCGTACGTTGAACAGCCAGAGCAGCTTTTCGCGGCACTCGACACATTCCTTGATGCACCCAATACCGCCGGCAGGTAGCTGAACTAAGCTATGACAGCAGCAGACTCCGGAATCACACAGCACGCGATCAGCTCGATCATCGTAGACGGCAAGGAGTATCGAGTCGCTCTCCGGCTCGCATACGATGGTGTCGAGTACATCGGCAGATTGTGGTTCAGCGATCCTTCCAGTGACCAGATGGGCATCCCCGACCACGGCGCTGTACCCGGTCGCACGATCGCCGAGGCGGTCGAAGTCGCCCGCAAGCTCACCCCCCAGGACCTCGAGCGGCGCTGTCATCGCGCCCTCGCCGACAAGCGCCGCTACATCAGACTGCGCCGCGCGACTGAGGAGATCATCACCAAGATCAAGTACATGAACCGGGTGGCGGTGACGATGAGGCACGGCATGCTCGACAGCGAAGGCGCCAGCCAGGAGCTGGAGCTGATTCAGAAGCAGATCGAGGAGATCGTGAAGACGCTGCCGTTCCACGCGGGGATCGAAGAGGGATC
>JBKKAY010000236.1:0-15479 GCA_046714195.1 Gemmatimonadaceae bacterium | reverse complement strand
ACGTGCTTCATCACGAACGCTTCGCGCAGTGAGGGGGCGAGCCGTGCGAGCGCGTACTCGAGATCCGTGCGCAGCTCGTTCCGGTCCATCTCCTCTTCCGGCGTCGAGTACGTCGAGGGCTGATCGTCCTCGTCATAACTCACGTGCGTGCGCCGAATGTTCTTCAGCCAATCCTTGCATGAGTTGGCGACGATCCGGAAAACCCAGGCGTCGAAACGCCCCCGAACTTCGCCCAGATGCTGAAAGGCTTTGATAAATGACGCTTGAAGTATGTCTTCCGCCACATCCGGGCTTCCGGTCATTCCCAGAGCGTGGCGGTATAACGGGTCGCTGTAACGGGTTATGAGCACCCCGAACGCGTCCTTGTGACCTGCAAGCACCCTTGCAATGACTTCCTGATCGGCATCGACTACCGGCACCCCATCAGCTGGTGTCGGGCTTCCCGCGTCCACGTTTTGGGCACTTTGATTCTGCATTGGCGCGGCTGTCATCTTCACAGCCCTAGTGTAATCCGTTTACCAGCCGGTGTATAGACCCGAGTGGTACGGTGACAGCCCTGTTTCCACCGATGCACCGTTATGACGAACGGGCGCTCGTGGAAGCAACCAAGTTCACCGTAACCGCACCAGATAGAGATGCTCGAGGGCCCTGTCGAGGTGGTAATGACGCCCCTGTCGCTCGCGGTCGGCCCGGTAGCGGCGGTACCCCTGGGTGAAGTGCGACACAGCGCCGTCCACGGAAGCCTTGGCCAGCAGGGCGTGCAGCGTTTCGGGCGGCAGATGCCCTTCCGAGTTGAAGCTGACGAGGGCGTGCTTTGCCTTGGTCGCGGCGAGGAGCCCGGTGAACATCTTCTGCACCCGCCGGCCGTGAGACCAGTCGCTGCGACCCTCTTTCCCGGCCAGCAGCCCGACCTTCCCTCTCACCAGCGGATCCGAATCCGACCACCCCCGCGCGATGATCTCGGGGATGTGATAGTAGGCGACATACTGGCGCGAGTTGTAGGGCGGGTCGATGTAGACGAGATCGACCTCCCCAACCGAACGCGCCGCCTCGGTCGCATCCATAAGATATGCGGTGGCGGGTTGCTGGCCTGACACAGGTGGGACAGCAGTGACAGCAAACCGACGCCGCGAGTTGGGCTGCCACCGCTTCATGTACGATGCGTACACCCCGGCGGTGTTGGCGACGCGGTCAGCGCCCTCGATTATTCCGGCCAGGAGGATGTAGTAGCTGTCTTCGTTCACCCTCCCGCTCGAATGCCAGCGCCCGAGCTCCTCACGCGCTCCGTCGATCCGCGACGCGTTCTCCGGGGTGAAATACATGCGCTCGCCCGCCGGCGAGAAATGACGGGTGATGAACCCTTCAACGGGTGCGACCTCCGATAGCTCACGCGCCAGCTCGGCCAGATCGGGATCGGCGTTTCGCGCGACGACATAGGCGCGCTGGAAGACGTACGACGACATCAGCAGATCGCTCGAGTGTACTCTCGATCCGAGCATCTTGAACGCTCGCGCTACGCTGGCCGTGCCGGCGAAAGCATCGTGCACGGAGCCCACCGCGATCCCGCTGCGCTTCACCGTTCGCATGATGAATGGGAGCAGCCTGGTCTTGTTGCCGATGTACCTCACGGATCTGGAGAGCGCGTCAACGCGAAAACGCGCGCCAGCCGAGTGATCTCACCTGGTCGCCGTGCTCATCGAGCTTGGGAGGCGGCATGCGTACGGAGCCTGACACGCTCGATGGAACGCCGGTGCGAGGAGATGCACCGGTCCCGGCCAGAGCTTCGCTCACGGTCCTCACCAACCCGCAGGCGACCCCGCTCGCCTGGAGGCGATCGATCCAGTGTTGGGCGGGCTGTTCCGACACGCGCCGTGAGATTGGTGCGACCACACGCTCACGATTCCGCACGCGTCCCGCATTGGTGGCGAATTCGGGATCGTCGGCGAGCGCTTTCAATCCGAGCGCAAGCGCGCACGCTCGCCAATGCTCGTCGTTGCCGACCGCGATGACAAGAGGGCGATCGGAGGCCTGGAAAAGCTGATATGGAACCAGATTCGGATGGCCGTTTCCCCAGCGCGCGGCCTCGTTTCCCGAGACGAGAACATTCTGGGCGACGTTGACCAGCGCGGCACGCGCGGAATCGGCAAGCACGATGTCGATCCGGCGACGATGGATCGGTAGCGGACGATTGCTACTTCCCCGCTCGACCAGTGCGGCGAGGATCGCGATCGTCGCGTCCTTTCCGGCGATCACATCGGCGAGAGCAACTCCGACCTTGGAAGGTGCCCCATCGATCGGACCCGTGATCGACATCCACCCACACTCCGCCTGCATCACGAAATCGTAGCCCGGACGCCGCGTGTCCGGACCATACCCCGAGATGCTGCACCAGATGAGCGACGGGTGTGCCCCAAGGATCCTGTCGCGGTCGATTCCCAGCCGGCTGAGGGAGCCGGGAAGGAAGTTCTCGATTACGACGTCGGCCTCACGCACTAGGCCGAGTACGACCTCCTGATCGCGAGGCGAAGCGAGGTCGGCGGCCAGGCTCATCTTGTTGCGGTTGACGCTCAGGAAGTAGGCGCTTTCGCCGTCGGGATCGAAGGGCGGCCCCCACCCACGGGTTTCATCTCCGCCCTGCGGCCGCTCGACTTTGATGACGTCGGCGCCAAGATCTCCCAGCATCATCGTGCAGAGAGGACCCGCTAGGACACGCGTAAGATCGAGGATTCTGGCCTTCATGTCCCCTTACTGAGCTAATTATGTTTTGATACTGTTGTCACCAATGCTGCAAATGGGGCGGAGCTCGCCGCAGAAATACGTGTGCGAACAGAGTTCACCCCACCTTGTTTTAGTGACGAAAAATCATATACTTAGCGCCGTTCGAGCCCGACGGTGCCGAGTCAGGTCAAATTGAGTGAAAATCCTACGCGTCAGCTCCCCCCTACATACTGCTTCCCCGCCCGACCACGGGCACCGGAGCCAATGAATGCCCGATAAAGAAAAACACGCAGTTGCTACCATTCCGGCACCTGCTTCTGCCGCCGTTCCTGGCGCACCAGGTGCACCAGGTGCACCAGGCGCACCTGGCACCCCTCCCATTCCACCTCGGCGAAGCCCGGGTCATAGAGGGGCGGATGTAAAAGATACCGTCGCCGAGATGGCTGCGAAGGCTCACGAGATCAGTCTCGAGGCCGGCAGCAAGATGGCAGCGGCCATGAAGGATGTGGTCGGCGCCGCGGCCGGATTGACCGGGCTCGTAGTCGAGAGCGCGCGCGATCTTCTCCAGTACATGGTTCGTCGCGGTCAGATGACCCAGGACGAAGCCGACAAGCTGATGCGAGAGGTGGAGGGCTCGCACGGCCTCAAGCGGAAAGCGCCGACTCCGTTTCCGGTTCCGGGTGCGAAGAGCGCGCCGAAGGTCGTGGAAGCCGCCGCACCTGTCGCTGCCCCGAGACCGGCAGCCGCGCCGGTGAAGGCCGCCGCCCCCGCCCATGCCCATGCCCGCGCCCACGTCCCCGCTCACGCGAAGGCGAAGGCGGCGGTGAGACACGCGCCGATCAAGAAGCCCGCGGCCAAGAAGACCACTATGAAGCCGGCCGCCAAAAAGCACTCGAGAAAATCGGCGCCCAAATCGAAGGGAAAGGCGCCAGCCAAGTCCGCCAAGAGAAGGTAAGCGTGGCGATAGCGCGTGGCGACGCCGTCGCGCTCGCCCGCGCTCTCATAAAAATCGATTCGCGTAACCCTACTCTCGCCCGTGACGGACCGGGTGAGGGCGACGTCGCGCGCACCCTCGCGTCTGTCCTCGACGACTGGGGATTCTCCGTCGAGCTCGCCGACGTCGTGCCCGGGCGTCCCAACCTGATCGCGCGGATGGGCCCGGCGGGAGCGCCGGCACTGATGCTCAACGGGCACTTGGATGTCGTCGGCGTCGAAGGGATGACGCACAAGCCGTTCGCCGCCGAGCTCCGCGCGGGAAGGATTTATGGCCGCGGTTCGGCCGACATGAAGGGCGGCATCGCGGCGATGTGCGCGGCCGCCTGCGGTGCCAGCGCGGAATCCGATCGACAGATTGTGGTAACCGCCGTGGCCGACGAGGAGTACGAGAGCCTGGGGCTCCGCGCTTTGCTCGCATCCGGAGTACGGGCCGAAGCGGCAATCGTCACCGAGCCCACCCAGCTCGCCATCTGTCCCGCGCACCGCGGATTCGCCTGGCTCGACGTGAAATTCACAGGGCGCGCCGCACATGGGAGCCGCTACGATATCGGTGTCGACGCGATACTTCACGCCGGACTCCTCCTCGCGGAGCTCGATGCGCTGGAGAAAACCAGAGCCAACGGCCCGGTACACCCGTTGCTCGGCCGCGGCTCACTCCACGCTTCGACCATCCAGGGCGGGGTCGGAATGTCCACCTATCCCGAGCGGTGCGACCTAGCCCTGGAGCGACGCACCCTTCCTGGCGAATCCGCCGAAGCAGCCATCCGTGAGGTGACCGAAGCCTGTGAGCGCGTGCGCGCGCGTCGCCCGGAGCTCTCGGTCGAAGTTAGATTGAGGACCGCGCAGGCGCCGAGCGATGTGCCGGTCGACGCGCCGATCGTCGGGCGGCTTCGGAAGGCGCTGGAAAGCGAGTCGATGCCGGTCAGGATTACCGGACTTTCGGCCTGGACGGACGCGGCGCTGCTCAACGAGGCGGGAATTCCGGCGGTGTGCTTCGGCCCGGGCGATATTTCGCTGGCTCACGCCGCCGAGGAGTTCGTGCCGGTGACGGAGATCGAGCAGTGTGCGCGGGTGCTCACCCAGGTCGTCCATGACTGGTGTAATTAGAAGCAGGTGCAGAAGGGGGATTCGTTGGCGGAGTGGACACACAAGCAGTACGACATCCTTGAGCGGGCGATCAGCCGCGGCAATCGCATTTCCGCGTACCGGCGTGGGACGGAGTACGTCGTGATTCCAACCCGCCTCCGCATAATCAAGGGACGCGAAGCAGTCGAAGCGACCCACCCCACCACCGGCGACGGGATCACCATCTATCTCGATGAGATCGAGAGCTTCGAGCTGGTGAAATGACGCGGGCCAGAGCGGGCGACCTGGTCGCGATTTACGCCGATGAATCCTGCATCGGCAACGGACGCGAAGGAAACAACCCTGGTGGCGCCGGCGGTGTCGTCGAATGGCTAAGCCCGGATACCACCGAGCCCGCGCGCGCTGACTATTGGATCTCCGAGCCCGCCACGACGAACAACCGCATGGCCCTACGCTCCGTGATAGAGGCCTTCCGCGCGCTCTCCCGGCGTGGAAATTCCTATCGCGTGGTTTTTACCAGCGACTCCAAATACGTCGTCGACGGGATGAAGGAGTGGGTGCCGGGCTGGATCGCGCGCGACTGGAAGCGAAAAGGCGGACCGATTCTCAATCTCGAGCTCTGGAAAGAAGCGGTGGATGCCGTCTCGAGGCACGAGTGTCAGTGGAGGTGGGTGCGGGGACACGACGGCCAGCCACAGAACGAGTACGCCAATTTTCTAGCGACGCGCGCCGCCGCCGAGCAAACCGACTCGGGCGGCCTGAGCCAATCGCAGTTCGATGCATGGATGGTTGAGCACCAGGCCGGCCGATTGCGACTCAAGGACACCGCCCCTTTCCCAGACGTAAATTCATTTCAGCCGAGTAAGCGAGCATGGACGACCTAGACCGACTTTTTCGACGACTGGTTCAGAACATCAGGAACGGACACGCCGAGTATCTGAGCGTGCCGTTCACCGTAGCCGAGCTCCACGACACGCTTGTTCCCTACCGGCACTATCGACGCGACCTCGGCATCGAGACCAACCAGGACTACGAGGCGGCGGTGACGCGGCTCATCTCGGGCGAACGCGGCTACATCCGCGCCGACGAGGCGATGCAGCAGCGCCTCAAGAAGGAATTCACCTCCTCGCACGCCGATCCGGGCCTGTTTCGCGAGTATGCTTCCGCGCGGATTTCTCTCGTGCCCGAGGCGGTAAGAGAGCTTGGCGTGCCGATCCCTGCCCAGAACGCCGGCGGGTACTCTGCTGGCGCGCGGGCGGCGGGCGCAAAGGGTGGAGACGGCGGCGGAAACGGGAGCGCCACGACTTTCGCGGTTCCGTCTCTCACGAGCATGGATCTCCCCGAGGGATGCCGGTACTGCGGCGGAACATTGCCCGAGGGCCGCGCGATCACCTACTGCCCGCACTGCGGACAGAATCTCGCGGCCAAGCATTGTCTCGGGTGCGGAGCGGAGCTCGACCCCGCCTGGAAATTCTGCGTGAGCTGCGGAAAGCAGACGCCCTGACGCGCGCCGACTTTCCGATAGCGAACCGATGACCACAGCAGCACGGAACGGCGGAGTCGTTTTCCTGTCCGCCGTGAGAACTCCGTTCGGGACGTTCGGCGGAAAGCTCAAGTCGCTTTCGGCGGTGGACCTCGCCGTCCACGCTTCGAAGGCCGCGGTCGAGTGCGCCGGGATACAGGCGACCGATGTCGAGCAGACGATATTCGGGAACGTCCTCTACACCACCCGCGACTCGATCTACTTCGCCAGACACGTCGGGCTCAAGACGGGCTGCCGGCAGGAGTCCTCCGCGCTCACGCTGAATCGTCTCTGTGGCTCCGGATTCCAGGCGGTTGTGAGCGGTGCGCAGGAAATCATTCTCGGATCGGCCGATGTGTGCCTGGTGGGCGGGGCCGAATCGATGTCACAGGCGCCGCACGTTACGCGTGGGCTTCGATGGGGAACCGCGCTGGGAAAGGCCCCGGTGATGGAAGACGTGTTGTGGGAAGGCCTGACTGACACCTACGTCGGACTTGGTATGGCGGAGACCGCCGAGAATCTGGCGGATCGCTACAAGCTGGACCGCGGCTGCGTGGATGAATTTGCGCTGAGGTCGCAGCAGCTTTCGAAAGCGGCGTGGGACAAGGGCGTGTTCAAGGACGAAGTGGCTCCGATACCGATTCCGAATCCGAAGACCGGCAAGGTGGAGGACTTCGCGCACGACGAGCACATGCGACCCGACACCACGGCGGAGAAACTGGCGGCGCTCAAGCCGATATTCCGGAAGGACGGCGTAGTCACCGCCGGAAACGCGTCGGGGATCGGCGACGGAGCGGCGGCGATGGTGATCTCGAGCGACCGGTTCGCCAAAGAGCGTGGGCTCGTTCCAATCGGCCGTCTGGTGTCGTGGGGCTTCGCTGGCGTCGATCCCGCCGTGATGGGAATTGGACCGGTGCCCGCTTCGCGGCTCGCGCTCAAGAGAGCAGGTCTCTCCATCGACGACATGGATCTCATCGAGGTGAACGAGGCGTTCGCCGCCCAGACCTGCGCGGTTGAGCGCGAGCTGTCCCTCCCGCGTGAGCGTCTCAACGTCCACGGCGGAGCGATCGCGCTCAGCCACCCGCTTGGCGCGTCCGGCGCGAGGATCACGGCCCATCTACTGCATGCATTGCGCGCCGCGGGAAAGCGCTACGGCCTCGGCACCGCCTGCATCGGCGGCGGACAGGGGATAGCGCTGGTGGTGGAATCGATACAGGAGTAGCGATTGCGAACTGCGGACTAACTGCGGATTGCGGACCAACTGCGGACTGCGGACCAACGGCGATATCACAGAGAGGAGACGATGAAGCACATTGTACGAATACTTGCGTCGTTCGCGATCATTGGAGCTGCCGGGGCGTGCGCTTCCGCCGGAACCCCCGTGGGAGATCCGAGCGTCGGTGGCGCCGGAGCGGGGACCGGCTCGACGGCCGATCAGAACGTCAGCGCTTCGGGTGCGGCCTGGCCGATCAAGACCCGCGAGCACGTCGATCTCTGGCTCCACGGTTTCGCGATGCTTCAGGAAGACACGACCTTCGTCCCCTTCTTCCGCCGCGGCTACAGCACCAACATGACGGTGCTCAAGAACCGCGCGAACGTAGTCTCCCAGCTCGACGCCAACAGGGATCGCCTGCGCGCGAGATTCGGCGTGAACTCGCAGCTGATCAACGCCCAGTTCATTCCCCTCTCGTTCTCATCGTGGGATGAAGTCGTACAGGCGGTAAACCTCTTCGTCCGCGCCGACGGCGATCCGCGGGCCGCATCCTCCCAAGCCCAAGCGAATGCGATCGCGTTCCTCGCCGCCTATTTCCCGAGCGCGTCCGACAGAGAGTGGGTTCGCCTGTTCGTGACCTCTCTCGCCGACGAGAGAGCGAAATTCTATCAGTCCTACTGGACGCAGCAGCAGCGCGAGAAGCGGAACGTGCTGGACGAGGTGGACGCGCTCTGGCAGGGCACTTATCGCCCCAGGATCCAGCGCTTCCTCAATAACACCCAGCAGGCGGCCGGCGATGTGCTGCTGTCGCTTCCCCTCAACGGCGAGGGAAGATCACAGAGCTCGGGCAAGCAGGCGAACATCCTCACCGTCACTTTCCCCGATCGTCCGGCCGACGCGATGGAGGCGATCTACGTGATCGCGCACGAGGCGGTCGGAACCCTGGCGAACGTCGCGGTCATCGACAACATCACCCCCGAGCAGCGGCGAACCGGACTGGGCGACCGCTATACGAGCTCGGCGGCGGTCCGGGCTGGAGCGATGCTGCTCGAGCGAGCCGCGCCAGAGGCGCTGGATGGCTACATGCGCTACTACCTGCGGTCGGTGAACCGTTCGGCCGGCTCGAACGTGACGACCAGCTTCACCACCACGTTTTCGCTCCCTGACACGATCCGCGACGCGCTGAACCGTCAGCTCGACGTGGTACTCGGAGGCATCTAAGCCGGTATACTTCTGCCATGGCCGAAGCAAGGAGTCCGCTGCCCGCACCAATACCATCGCGACAGACTCTGCTCGACAGGCAGGCGCTCGAGCGCGTGCTCGCTCGGGCGGCGGAGCTGCAAGGCGCCAGCTCTCTTCCCGACTCCACCGATCTCCTCAGTGAGAGTCAGCTCCGCGAAATAGGAACAGAGGTCGGCCTCAGCGCGGCGACGATCAATCAGGCGCTTGCCGAAGAGCGGACGCGGATCGCCGTTCCGGAGGAGCAGGGGTTTGTCGCGCAGGTTGCCGGGGCTGGTATCGCGACCGCGACCAGGACCGTCTCAGGCACCCAGCCCCAGGTGCTCGCTGCAATCGACGCCTGGATGCAGAGGGAAGAGTGCCTTCAGGTCGAGCGCCGCTTTCCCGAGCGAATCACCTGGGAGCCCCAGCGTGGAGTTTTCGGGAAGATCAAGCGCGCGGTCAACATCAGTGGCCGCGGATTTCATCTCGTGGACGCGCAACACGTTTCGGCGACAGTATTGCCCGTCGATGATGCACGGGTGATCGTGCGACTGGACGCGGATGTGAGTAAAAGCCGCAGTCGCAGGCTGGGCGCGAGCGGTGTGGCCGCCGGAGCGGGGACCATGGGAGGCGCGCTGCTCGGCTTCGCTCTCGTGATCGCGCACCTCCCTCTGATTCTGGCTGCCGGCATCGCGGTTCTTCCTATCGCGGGCGGAGTCGCCGGCGCCTATGCCATCGCCCGAGGGCACCGCAGAGTTCTCTCGAGTGCGCAGCTCGGACTGGAGCAGGTACTCGACCGGCTGGAGCACGGCGACATCGCACCCGCCGGAGGATTGCTTGGCGCGCTCGCCTCCATTCCCCGTCTCCCGCGACGGTAGCTTGGCTGCCGGTCGAGTGGAAAACCCCGTCGCATGAAAGCGATCAAGAAGGTCGGTGTGGTCGGTGGCGGATTGATGGGCAGCGGAATCGCCCAGGTCTGTGCTGCCGGGGGATTCCCGACAACGGTGCGTGAAGTCTCCAGTACGCTTTGCGACAAATCGCGGCAGTCGATCGACAAGGTGCTGGCCAAGGGCATCGAGAGGGGAAAGGTCACCGAGGCTCAGCGTGCATCGACGCTAAAGAATCTTCGCTTCGTCACCGAAGTGGCGGACCTCGCTGACTCGGACCTCGTGATCGAGGCGGTAATCGAGGATCTCGAGGTCAAGAACGCTCTCTGGTCGGAGCTGAATCGCATCGCCCGCCCGCAAGCGATCTTCGCGTCAAACACCTCGAGCCTCACCATCATGGCGATGGCAACGGCGAGCGGCCGCGCCGATCGGATGCTCGGCCTCCACTTCTTCAATCCGGTTCCGCTGATGAAGTTGGTGGAGGTGGTGCGGACCATCACCACCAGCGATGAGACCGAGCGCCGGGTGCTGGATTTCGTGCGCGCGCTCGGCAAGGAACCGATTCGCGCCAAGGACAGCTCCGGCTTCGTGGTGAATCTGCTGCTCGTCCCCTACATGCTCGACGCCATCAACGCGCTTGAGGCGAATGTCGCGTCCGTCGAGGACATCGACAAAGGGATGCAGCTCGGAGCCGGTCACCCGATGGGCCCCTTCACTCTCCTCGACTTCGTCGGGCTCGATACCGTATTCAAGATCGCCGAGATCATGTTCGACGAGTATCGTGAGAAGAGGTACGCTCCCCCGCCCCTACTCAGGCGGATGGTGATCGGCGGGATGCTCGGCAGGAAATCCGGTCGCGGCTTCTACGACTACTCCACCGATCCGCCGAGTGTGAGCGCGCTCGGCCTGTGAGACTCCCCCCTCCCGGGTTTCACGGAAGCTTTCGCGACGATGAGCTCGCCCGCGCCGTTTACTCCGAGGCAGCGGGAATAGGCCGGGCGATTCCTTCCGCGGTCGCCGTACCCGTCGATGCCGACGACGTGGTGCCTCTGGTGGTGTGGGCGGCGGCGACTGGAACGGCGCTCATTCCGCGCGGATCGGGCAGCAGCATGTCGGGCGGAGCGATCGGCAATGGGGTGATCGTCGATCTTTCCCGCATTGCCCACCTGGGAAAAATCGACGAGCGGGCCCGGACCGTTTGGGTCGACCCCGGCGTGTTGTGGTCGACGCTCGATGTGGCGGCAAGCCGAAAGGGATTGCGCCTGCCGGTGGATCCGTCGAGCGGAAGCTTCTGCACGCTCGGCGGGATGGTGGCTACCAACGCGTCCGGTGCACGAACGCTCCGCCACGGCTCCACGCGCGCATGGGTGAATGCGCTGGACTGCGTTTTCAGCGACGGAGATCGAGTGGTCCTCACGCGGGGCGAGGCTCCGCCGACGCACATAGAGGCCATCAGGCGCTTCATGCAGGAGGCGCACGGCGAGATCATCTCCAGCGACAGAAAGAAACCCCTGCGCCACGAAGGAGTCCGGAAGGAGTCTTCGGGCTACGCCGTCCACGACTATGCCCGGAAGGCCGACATCATCGACCTGATCGTCGGGAGCGAAGGGACGCTCGCCATAATCGTGGGAATTCAGCTCTCGCTGGCGCCCGTGCCAGGCGCGACCAGTAGCGTGCTGGGATCCTTTCCCTCGCTCGAGAGCGCGACGCGCGCGGCGGGCCTGACCGCTCAAGCCGGGGCGAGCGCGTGCGAGATACTCGACCGGACTTTCCTCGCCTACGCCGGGGGAGCCGGGAACTACGACGACACCCTGTGCTCGCGAATCGATGGAGCGGAGGCGCTGCTGCTCGCCGAGGTCGAGGCCGAAACGCCGGCCGATGCCTCGACAGCGGCCAGGAATCTGGCCGCCGCTTTCTCGGGCGCCGGAGCCAGGGGCTGTGATATCGCGCTGACTCCGGAGGCCGAGCACCAGCTGTGGGATCTCCGTCACGCCGCCAGCCCGATCCTCTCGGCGCTCGAGCATTTGACCTCCATGCAATTCATAGAGGACGGCGCCGTCCCGCCCATGAAGCTGCCGGATTACGTGCAGGGAGTGCGCGACGCGCTCGCCCGGCGGCAGGTGAGCGGAGTGATCTTCGGTCACGCCGGCGATGGCCACGTCCACGTGAATCCGATGATAGACGTGCGGCAGACGGAATGGCGGTCCCAGGTAACGGGCCTGCTCGACGACGTCGTCACTCTCACTGCGCGGCTCGGCGGAACTCTCACCGGAGAGCACGGCGATGGCAGGCTGCGGACTCCGCTTCTGAACAAGGTCTGGTCCAGAGAAGCGATCAGAGTCTTTTCCCTCGTGAAGAAGGCGTTCGATCCCCAGAACATCTTCAATCCGGGAGTCAAGGTTCCGCTGGCGGGACAGGCGGCCCTGGGGGACATCAAGTACGATCCGAGTCTGCCGGCGCTGCCGGCCGCGGCGCGTGACGCCCTCGATGAAATGACAAAGACACGCGGCTACGCCCAATTTCGGCTGTCGCTCATCGGCGGTTCCTCTTAGGTTTCTGCCGCCCCCACCCGCCGCTCCGAGACTGACACTTGATCTATACCGAGCCCCGCATCACGCTGCTGGCGCGTCCAGCTTTTTCCGAGCCCGATCACCTCAAGGTCGACTGGCTGGGCGACAGCACGGACGGCGAGCGTCTGGCGGAATTCGCCGGGCGGCTTTGCTACATGAGCCAGAAGAATCCGGCGAGGCGGGCGACCCGCGACTATCTGGAGAACATCAAGAAGCAGGGCCACGGCTCGGTCCTCGAGCACGCCAATTATTCTCTGCTGCTCGAGGGAGTGAGCCGATCGCTCACCCACGAGCTGGTTCGCCACCGAGCCGGTTTCGCCTATAGCCAGCTCAGTCAGCGGTACGTCGACGAATCAGAGGCGAACTTCGTCGCTCCGCCCGCGATCATCGGCGATGAAGCTCTCGAGGGACAGTGGAGAGCCCAGATGGAGGAGGCGCAGCGGGCTTACGTCCGGCTCGTCGAGCAGCTGATGGAGCGCTACGGCTGGATCGCCGACAAGGTCCACCGCCGGAAGATGGCCCGCGAGGCGGCGAGAGGAGTTTTGCCGAACTCCACCGAGACGAAGATCGTGGTGACCGCCAATGCGAGAGCGTGGCGGACGATGCTGGAGCTCCGCTCGAGTGAGGGAGCGGAACTGGAAATCCGCCGCTGCGCGCTGGCGATCCTCCAACTGCTCTCGAAGGAGACGCCCGCCTTCTTTTCGGATTTCGAGATCTACCAGGCCGAAGACCGGCGGCAGGCGGCTCGGATTAGTTACCACAAAGTCTGACATCGTTCCGGGGGAGAGATCCTTTTTAACTGAGAACGGCCAGGCTACCCGCTGACCGCCGGACGCTTTTCGCTGCCCGCTCCTGCCTCGAGCAGTGCTTTTCTTAGAAGCAAACCCAAATGAGTTACATAGGGGGAATTCGTTTTTCTCCCTTGAGGAATTTCATTCTTGGAATTCGCCAAGGTCACGCCGCAGGGGAAAAAGGCGAGAGGAGAGCCTCGGCGGGAAGCGGAGAGCGAATAGCGGAAAGCGGGCCGCATGGAAGTTCTCCGTTGGCAGTTCTCAGTCGGCTCCCGGATTTTTCTTCAAAGAAAAAATCGAGACGGTCGAAAAAAACTTCAGAGAACGCGGAATAATTATTGCGCCACGATGTCTCCGTTTATATACTCGTCACCATGATTCGAACGCGGGAATTTTCGTAGGTGGCAGAGCCGCTCATCGGACTCGCCTACAACCAGAAACCCGAGCCATCAGTGCTCGCCAGCCCACTTTCCTCGGGCGACCGTCAGCAAGACGGGGAGCTTTCGCGTCTCGATGAAGAACCTCCAAGCAAAAACCTCGACCCCTCGATAGCCGACCTTATCGCCCGCGATCAGTTCGCGGAGTGGGATAGCCCGGTGACGATCGCCGCCGTGGAATCAGCTCTCTCACGCCTGGGAAAAGTCGTCCGCCTCGAGGCAAACGAGGATTTTCCGGAGCGGCTTCGGGCGGCAAAACCGGACATCGTCTTCAACATCGCCGAGGGACTCCACGGGGTAAATCGCGAGTCCCACGTCCCGGCGATCTGCGAATTTTTTGCGATCCCCTATTCCGGCAGCGATCCCTTCACCCTCTCACTCTGCCTCGACAAGGCGAGGACGAAGGAGACGCTCGCCTTCCACGGCATTCCGACTCCGCGCTTCGGCGTGGTGAGCCGGATCGAGGAGCTGGCGACGGTCGCCGGAAAGCTCAAGCTCCCGCTTTTCGTGAAGCCGCTTCACGAGGGGTCCTCCAAGGGAATCACCGACAGTAACTTCTGCCGGACGCGCTCCCAGCTCTCGAAGCGGACCGCGTTTCTCCTCGAGAATTACGATCAGCCCGTCCTTATCGAGGAGTATCTGCCGGGGCAGGAGTTCACCTGCGGCGTCCTCGGAAACGGCGCCGATGCAGTGGTGCTCCCGATTGTTGGCATGAATTTCGACACGCTTCCCGAAGGAGCAATGCCCATCTACAGCTTCGATGCGAAGTTCGTATGGGATCGTCCGGAGAAGCCGCTCGAAATTTTTCAGTGTCCGGCGCGTATCACGAGGGAGCTTCAGGCGTCTATTGAGCGAGTTACTCTCGATGCGTTCCGAGTACTCGGCTGCCGCGACTGGGCGAGAATCGATGTTCGGCTGGATGCGGCGGGAGTGCCGAACGTCATCGAGGTGAACCCGCTGCCGGGAATTCTTCCCGATCCCGCGGACAATTCGTGTCTGCCGAAAGCGGCGCGGGCCGCCGGGATCGGATATGAAGAGCTGATTCAGAGTTGTCTCAAGTACGCCGCCGCGCGGCAGGGAGTGAAGCTGGGTTCCACTCCCCGCGCGAGGCGGAACAGCAGCAAGGTGGCGGTTACAGGCCGCCGGCGGGCTGGCGTGACGAACGTGATGGAGGACGCGCGATGAAAATTGCTTTGTTGTTCGATGGGCTGTCTGCCCTCGGCAAGGCTCCGGAGGTTCAGCTGCTCGAATCCATCGAGGCGGTGGAGAGCGCTCTTCTGGAATGGGCCGATGAGGTTGTTCGCGTCCCCGTGACTCTCGACGGCCGCTGGGTCGAGCGCGTCCGCAAGGGAAAATTCAATCTCGTCTTCAATCTCTGCGAGGGGATAGACGGAGAAGCGGTCTACGAGCCGATGGTCATATCGGTGCTGGAGCTGCTCGGCGTTCCCTTCACCGGCAGCTCGAGCTGGACGACCGCGCTCACGCTCAGGAAGAACGTCGTCAACGGAGTTCTCGACCGCGCCGGGCTTCCTGTCCCGCGCTGGTCATATCTCCGGAAGGGCGATGAGGTGACGAGCGTTGGGTTCCCCGCCATCTGCAAGCCGGCGGCGGAAGACGCCTCGGTGGGAATCGAGCAGCGCTCCGTGGTCAGGAGCATGCGCGCCCTCACCGCCAGAGTCGACGCCATGCTCGAGGGCTGGGACGAAGTGCTGGTCCAGCGCTTCATCGATGGCCGCGAAGTGAACGTCGGAATCCTCGGCGACGACGTCCTGCCGATCTCGGAGATCGATTTCGCCGACATGCCGCAGGGCATGTGGCACATCGTCTCGTACCGGTCGAAATGGGAAACGGGAAGCGACGAGGACCTCGGCGCGAAGCCAAAGTGCCCCGCCGACATGTCGGAGGAGCTGGCGAACGAGCTCACATCCATCGCGCGCGCGGCCTGGGCCGTCGTGGGCGGAGAGGGATTCGGTCGCGCGGATTTCCGCATCGACTCGTCGGGACGTCCGTGGCTGCTCGAGATGAACGCCAATCCCGA
>JBKKAY010000235.1:0-4174 GCA_046714195.1 Gemmatimonadaceae bacterium | reverse complement strand
ATCTGACTCAGCACACACTCGCCCCGCATTTCCATTTCGGCGAGGAAGTCCACACCGTCACCAGGGCCGTCAGTTTCTCGGCCCTCGCCGGACTGATGCTCCACACTTTCGTCGACGGCGTAGCGATCGCCAGCGGATTCGGTGTGAGTGACGAGCTTGGATTCCTCGTGTTTATGGCGATCCTGCTACATAAGCTCCCGGAGGGGTTGGCGATCTCCAGCCTCTTCATCGCAGCGGGGGAAAGCAGGCAGCGCGCACTCGCCGCAGGGGCCGCACTGGCGGTGTCGAGCATCGTCGGGGCGTTCCTCACCCAGCATGTCCCGTTACTGGGCCGCTACGGGCTCCCGTTGGCGGCTGGAGTGACGCTGTACGTGGGAGCGTCGAACCTCGTTCCGGAATTTCAGGCGAAAAAGGGCTGGCGGCTTCCTGTCAGCTTTTTTCTCGGCTGCGCCCTGTACTATGCGGCGTCGTGGATGGTTGGGGCGGGGTGAGCCAATGCGGGCGTTCGGTTCGTTTTCCGCCCTAGGGTTCCTGCTCCGTCAGGCGTGAAACATCGGCGAGGTCCTCCGGTCGGCCACTCGCGCGTTTGTTGACGATCCACCTGTCGCGACTGATCGTTGGCACGTCGATACCCGCAAACGCCCACGCATCCAAGGCGAGTTGCCACATCATGCCGATGCGCTCGGCGGGCGTCATCGCCCGGTAGACATTATCTTCGGCGCGTTCGTGTAGATCGCGCATGCGGACCGGGTTCACTGGATCGGACATGTTGAAATGGGCCAGAAGTTCGCCCTTCCTGGAACGCCACATCGACAAGTCATGGCGTAGTGACCTAAGACCTCAGAGCTATGCTTCTCTGACACCTCCCACCCGGTTCTGTTTGCAGTTGGCGAACGGTCCGCTGCCCCGAATCAGCAGGTTACGCCGCACACCCGGTGACGATCGGCCCCGCCTCGACAAGCCGTTTTCCGACGAGATCAACCCGCAGATTCAGCCCTTCGAGCGACCGCGCCCCGAGCATCGTCATGTCGCCGTCTTCGGCGAAGACGACGTCGTCCGCAGTCCTGATCCCGCCGGCGTGGATGATCGCAAACCCCACCGCCCGCTCGACGCGCCGCCCGTCGGCAATGACGAACCACTGCCGGCGCTCTGAACCAATTCCGAGTGACTCGAGCACCGCGCGAGGAGCCCAGGTGAACTCACTGCCGGTATCGACGAGCGTGTCGGGCAGCACATGTATGCGACCGCGGTTCAAGAGACTCTCGATGCCGATGGCTGTCCTGAAGATTCCCATGTCGCCCATTGTACACTCCCCGGGTGCATTCCTCCAATCATTATCCCTCGTAGGGAGTCCCCGCAACTCCGCGCGCTAAGCCGTCGGCAGCACTTGCGCCAAACAGTTGCCAGATCGATCTTCCACTCGTCATACAATACTCCCATCGATCAGGCCGCCAATGAACGTTGTTACCATCTCGCCAAAATTCCAGGTCGTCATTCCGCGGGATATCCGGGACCGCCTCGAGCTCGAGCCCGGCCAGAAGGTTCAGGCTCTCGCGTTCGGCAACCGCATCGAATTCATTCCGCTCCGGCCCCCGCGAGAGATGCGGGGCTTTCTGCGCGGGCTCGACACGACCGTGCACAGGGAGCGCGACCGTCTCTAGCCCGCGATGACTCGGCACACCCGCCGAAACGTCGTTGATTCCTCGGGGTGGCTCGCCTACCTCGCCGACGAGTCGGGCGCTGCGCACTTCAGCGCGGCGATTGAAGACGTCGAGAATCTCGTGGTGCCTACTGTTTGCATCCTCGAAGTCTTCAAGGTGGTGTCTCGGCAGCGCGGAGACGGCGACGCCCTGCAAGCTGCCGCGCTGATGCAGCAAGGGCACGTAATCGAGCTCGACGCGACGCTCGCTCTGGTCGCCGCGAAAGCCGCGATCGACCACAAACTTCCGCTGGCAGATAGCATTGTTTACGCAACCGGCATTACGGTCGGCGGAGTGGTGTGGACCCAGGACGAGGATTTCGACGGGCTGACGGACGTGAAGTTCTTCGCCAAGGCAAAGCGCTCTTAGCTCCACCCTAGCCAGAGGCGAGTACCGCTTTGCGAATGGATTGCGGCAGGACTATTTGTGCAAAATGAGACTGGGGATAGAGATAGTCTTCTCCCGATTCATCGATCACCCTTAACTGCCCATGCCTGGCCGCACCAGGGTCACGAAGAACCTCGTAGACCTTCCTTGGCTCCAGCGAAACCTCGTAGCCCGAATTCGAGATACAGATCACCATTGTGGGAGCCCGTGAAGAAGACTTCTTCAAGCGATGAGACTTAGTCGAGGTAGCGTTTGATTTTGAGCTCATATCTGCCGATTCCGGTGGCCTCGTACCAGTGTAGCTCTGCTCGCCGAATTGCGCCGTCTTCCAGCTTTACGCTAGCGACGCCTTTGCACTTCCGCCAGTGTCCAAGACCGTATGCACGTTGGAGCCGCCTGAGTTCTCTAATGCGGCTGCCGATCGCAAATGTCTCGACCTCCGAGATTCGCTCTACGACTTGGAAGTACACGATTGACGCTATTTACTGAACGCGCGAACCGACGCCGCACCACTAGATTCCAAGGCGTATCAAAACGCCGCATGGACAGCAGGGTATGATCGACTTTCCATTGTGGCGCTCTGGGAACGCCAATCGAAAAGTCAACGCGTAGGCACCTCAGACCTCAGGGCTACGCATCTCTGACACCTCCCACCCGGTTCTTTTCCCAGAACCAACTCGGCCAACTCCTTGCACGCCTAAGTCTCTAATGCCCAAGCCGTTCCGCCGTCCACCCGCCAACGTCTCGACCCGCGAAGAAGGTCTCTGGAGCGCCCGGGAAACTGCTCAGCCATTGGCGGCCCGGATGCGGCCCAAAACCCTGGACGAGTTCGTAGGCCAGAAGCACCTCCTGGCCCCCGGCAAGCCGCTGAGAGACTCGATCGAGAAGGGGGTAGTGAGCTCGATGGTCTTCTGGGGCCCCCCCGGCTCTGGCAAGACCACCCTCGGCCGCCTCATCGCCCATTACACCGACCGCGACTTCGTCCCCTTCTCGGCGGTCACCGAGGGGATCCCGCGCGTCCGTGAGGTCGTGATCGAAGCCGAGCAGCGGCTCCAGATGGGAAGGCAGACGATCCTGTTCGTGGACGAGATCCACCGCTTCAACAAGGCGCAGCAGGACGCGTTCCTGCCACACGTCGAGGCGGGGACGATCACGCTGGTCGGCGCGACGACGGAGAATCCATCGTTCGAGCTCAATAACGCGCTCTTGTCGCGGATGCGCGTGTTCGTCTTGAATCCGCTGACGCAGTCGGACATCGGCGAAGTCGTGGACCGCGCGCTCTCTGACGTCGAGCGTGGACTCGGCGCGCGCGGTCTGACGGTGGATGACGACGCACGCGAGATCCTCACCCGCGAAGCCGATGGCGATGCTCGGCGCGCGCTGACGGTCCTCGAGGCCGCGGCCGACCACGTCGGCGAAGGCGGAAAGATCACCGTGCAGGTCGCGCGCGACGCGATGCAGAAGCGCTTCGCGCACCACGACAAGAGCGGGGAAGCGCACTTCAATCTGCTGTCCGCGTTTCACAAATCGCTCCGCGGGAGCGATCCGCAGGCCGCGTTGTACTGGATGGCGCGGATGATCGAGGGCGGAGAAGATCCTATGACGATCTTCAGACGCAGTATTGCGATGGCGGCTGAAGACATTGGGCTCGCCGATCCGCAGGCGTTGCAGCTAGCGGTTGCCGCGCGGGATGCCTATCACATGCTCGGCCCGCCAGAGGGATATCTGCCGCTGGCCCAGATGGTCGTGTATCTCGCGACCGCTCCCAAGTCGAACGCGTCGTACCGGGGCCTCAACTCGGCCCTGGAAGCAGCCCGCGAAACGCCCGCAGCGCCGGTTCCCTTACACATCCGGAACGCCCCCACCCGCCTGATGCGCGAGCTCGGCTACCACGAAGGCTATCAATACGCCCATGCTGTCCCGGAGGCATACATCCCGCAAGAGTACCTGCCCGAGGAATTGCGCGGCAGCGTCTTCTACGAGCCTGGACCCTTCGGATTCGAGAAGGAAGTCGCGAAACGCCTTGCCTGGTGGGCGGACCTGAAGGCCAAAGTGTCCGGACAGGCGTCACCCAAGGGTGACAGAAG
>JBKKAY010000234.1:0-7526 GCA_046714195.1 Gemmatimonadaceae bacterium | reverse complement strand
ATCACGGTGGTGGGCGACGATGCGCAGAGCATCTACTCTTTCCGCGGCGCCAATTTCAGGAACATTCTCGACTTTCCTAAGCAGTTCGAGGGGGCCACCATCGTTACACTGGAGCAGAACTACCGGTCGACCCAGCCGATCCTGAGCGTCACCAACACTCTCATCTCACGGGCGGCGGAGCGGTTCACCAAGAATCTGTGGACCGAGCGAACCGGCGGTGAGCAGCCCTGGCTGGTAGTCGCCCGCGACGAGCCCCAGCAGACCCAGTTCGTCGTCGACCGCATTCTCGAGCTGCACGAAGAAGGCACTCCGCTCCGTCAGATAGCCGTGCTGTTCCGCGCAGGCTACATGTCGCCGGAGCTCGAGATCGAGCTCACCAACCGGAAGATCCCGTTCGAGAAATGGGGGGGGCTCAAGTTCCTCGAGGCCGCGCACGTGAAGGATGTGCTGGCTTTCCTGAGAATCCTCGAGAATCCGCGCGACGAAGTGAGCTGGTATCGCCTGCTGTTGCTGCTGCCGGGAATCGGCGACGCCACCGCGCGGGCAGCGATCGATTCGATGGCGAGCGCGGCCTGGGAGTCCGCGGCCTTCGGGAGATACAGCCCGCCGCCGCGCGCGCGGGCGGCGCACGCTGCGCTGGTATCGCTGCTCGATGGGCTCCGGAACGGGCTCATCGCCGACGAGGCCAAGGTTGCCGCCGAGATCGCGCGCGTGCGGGTGATGTACGACGACGTTCTGAGGGAACGGTACGACCGGGTGGAGCCTCGACTCGCCGACCTCGATCAGCTGCAGACCATCGCCGCCGGTTACCCCGACCGCGCAACTTTTTTGTCGGCGCTCGCACTCGAGCCTCCGGAAGCCACCCAGGATCTGTCGAGTGGAAGTCGCGAAGAGGACGACTGCCTCGTGCTCAGCACGGCGCATTCCGCCAAAGGCAAGGAATGGGACGCAGTATTCCTCATCTGGGCGGTGGACGGCTGGTTCCCTTCCGCCCGCTGCCTGAACAAAGAAGAGCAGACGGAGGAAGAGCGCCGACTGATGTACGTCGCGCTAACGCGCGCCCGCAATTACCTGACGGTGACGTACCCGCTCAACGCCTACTCCTCCCGCCGCGGGTCCAACTACTCGCTAGACCAGCTGAGCAGATTCATCGATCGCGGAGTACGCGACCACATGCAGCGGGTGGCGCTGGCGAGCGACACGGCCCCAGCGACTCGGGATGCCCTGCCGAAGGAGCCGCTAATCGACCTGCGCGCGTTGCTGCGCGGACGGTTCGGGGCTTAGATAAAGCGTCTATTGCCCGCAGGCCGTCCGTAATGCATCGTGGTAGCAGGTCTTCGGGAGAGGTCATGCGTCCATTGGTCGTTGTCGTCATCGCTGCCGTCCTGAGCTCTCTCGCCTGTTCATCATGGGCACCGCTGTCAGGGGACCCGATGGCTCCCGGAGGCCGGATGATCACGCAGAAGATGATCGCATCCACGAACGCGAAGAATGCGTGGGACGTCGTAAAGAGCAGCGGAATGTTCTTGATGTCCGACGAATCGGGCTCGAGACGCCCCTGGATTCGGAGCCGCCGCGGGCGCAGCAGCATCCTCGTGGCGGCGGCCGACGTCCCACACATCATAGTGGACGGGACGAGGATGGACGATGCTGCGTACCTCTACGTCATCCCCGCGAATGCCATCGCATCCGTTCAGATTCTGAACGGAATCGAGGGCAGTGCTCGCGAGGGACTGAACTCAGGCGCTGGAGTGATCTACATCACCACCCGGGTAGGGCTCTAGCCGGCGCGCGTGTCCCACACAAATGCGTTCAGCAACGAAAGAGGCGACGTACCTGCTGGTACGCCGCCTCCCCCAATGCACCTGGCTTATCGAGTCAGCAAACAGAAATGTTAGAGGCCCGGCCGGGTGAGCACCCGGCCGGATGTGCAGTTATGCGTTACGGTCCAGGCAGGTGGTGAAGTTGGGATTGTTCGTCTCGTCGAACGGAATCGGAAAATTCACGTCCGGGCCATACGTGCCACCCTTGAAAAAGGCACCAGTCGGAAACACGGTCTCGGAGTTTCGGCCGTATTGGCGCACCAGCCGCCGCATGTCGCCTAGCCGATGCGACGTCAGCCAGAGCCAGTAGGCCCGCTCGCGGAACAGCATATCCTCTTGACCAAGGGCCGTCCCTGGATCAACCAGGGGCGCCAGCCCGGCCCCAGTCCGGAGCGTGTTGAGCGTGATCAGCGCCGCACCGAAGTTGCCCGCGCGCAGACTTGCCTCGGCTTCGATCAGACGCGCCTCGGTACCGTTGGCAACCGGGACTGAGCTGGCACGCAGGGGATACTTCTGTTCGAGAAACAACGGTGTGGTGCCGTCGAATCCGTTGGCTAGCGGCCCAGTGCCGCGCGCGTTGGGAGTGCGGAAATCCTGTTGGGACCTGAATGGCAGGCCGTTACCCCCCTCAAGCTCGCCGACAGAGAACCGGCGGCCCTCATAAACCAGACTGAAGATCCCGTTGTGCTGGCGAGCACTGTTCTCCGAGTGGAGGACGGAATACTGAAAGGTCGTCGGTACACCCGCGACTGCCGCGGCGGCCGCGGCGTGCTGACCGAGGTTCACGAGCGCTCGTGCCTTAACGACCTGGGCGAGGGACCGCTGGGTCACAAACGCTGTCGCCGTGGACGCTCCCAGTACCCTGAGCGCCGAGTCGGCGCGCGCGACTGCCCGGTTGAAGATACTGTCCCGTGGAAGGGGATTTCCGTAAGTAGTCTGTCCATCGACGAGCTCGCTGAAGGGCACGCCGGAGCAGTAATTCTCACCCGCGAGATTATAGGCCGTTCCTTCCAGATTCAGCGCTTCGCCATAACCGGCGGCAGCTGGATCGAAGCGGGCAAAGCCATCGGCCGCCCGCGACGCCGCTGTTCGAGCACGCTGAATGTTTCTGAAGAGCGGGTCCATGGTGGCATTGACCGGCTGGATACTGCGTATGTCCACTTCCTGCCGAGTCGGGAACGTCTCAGCCCACTGAAACTCATCGGTGAACAGTGCGCTGAGGCTGATCTGGCTGTCCCCTCCCGCTTGGCCGCTGTAGGCCACCGTAAAGTCTCCGATCGCGCCGGCAAGTACAGCGCTCAGGGCGGCCTTGTCCTGCACTGATTCCGGCGTTGCGACATCCGGATCTGGAACGTTGAGGATCTCTTCGCTGTTACACGCGGCCGTACCCAGCGCGATAGCAGCGGCAAGCATCAGCTTGCCGCCATCGCTCAGTCCGACGCGCCTCAGTATGAATAGTCTGGTCATCTCTATATAAGAATAGGTTGAATGGTCGTTATCAGAAGTTGGCGTTCAGCCGCACCGTGAAAGTCCGAACGGGCGGCTGTGCGAGGAAGTCGGCGGTCGTGAAGCCCGCGCCGGAGTTGCTGTTCACTTCAGGATCGAAGCCGGAGTAATTCGTCCACGTCTTGAGATTCCTGCCGGCGAACGTCAGGCTGAGCGCCTCGCTGCGCAGCGAAGCCGCGAGCGATTTCGGCAGCGACAACGTCAGAGCGACCTCCCGCAGCTTCACAAAGTCCGCATCCTCGATGTACCCGGCGTCGGTGCCCATCAAGCCGGCCACGGCGTTGGCCTGGTCGACGAGTGGAGAATTGCGGTCTTGAATGTCGCGGCAGTTCAGAAACTGCGAGCACCTGAACTCGCGCGTGTAGTTTAACTGCTTGACACCCTTTCTCATGTCGAGAAGTGCGCTCAGCGTCGCGATTCTGCCCAGTGAGATCGTGTTGTTGAACGCAATCTGCGTGGGCGCGATCGGGGTTCCGAGGTACTGGACGGAATCGCTGAGCGTGATCTCGCACGCCGGCCCGCCCGTCACCTGAGGGTTGGCACGGCCAGCGACCGTCGGACAATTGACGCGGCTGATGATGCCGTCACCGTTGAGGTCGCTCCATGTGAACGTGCGCTGGAAGTACCCGCCCGCCGGGAACCCGCCCCGGAACTGCTGGGTGCTGTTGAATCCGAAGATGACCGGCGTGATGCCCTCGCCTAGACGGACGAGCGTGTTCTTGTTGTTGGAAGCGGAAATAGAGCTTTCCCATCTGAGTGCCTGGCCGGCAAGAGGCACGAGCGTCAGCAGACCCTCGACGCCGGAGTTTCTCACCTGGCCGAGGTTCTCCACACGTGTGAGAGTGGCGCCCAGTGATGGCGCCAGGCGCCGATTGATCAGAGCATCGTCCGTGACCTTGCGGTACACGGTGAACTCCAGGGCCACACGACTCCCGAAAGCCGTAAGGTCAAAACCCCCCTCCAGCTCATTGGTCTTTTCGGGCTTGAGAATGGCGTTTCCCGTACCGCCGAGCGTAATGGCCGGCGACTCGACGTTCGACACGTTCACCGATACGGGAGAGAAGAAAGTCTCCGCCTGGCGGAACGAGGGCCTCTGCCCCGATCGGCCGGTGGCGATCCGCCACCGGAACTGATCCAGCGCGCCAAACCGCGGGAACCACGGCTCCTCTGATATGACGTGTGAGATACTGAGTGAGGGATAGTAGATCTTCCCGAATTCGGCGCCGAACGTGCTGCCCTGATCACCGCGGATGCCCGCGTTCAGGAACAGCCGGTCGCGCCAGGCGAACTTTTGCAGCGCATAGACCCCGAGAGTGACTACCTGCTGGTTGTCCTCGTCAACGGCAAACCGGGCGCTCGTGCCGTCAAGTGAACCGGTGCCCGGGAGGATCTTTGCTCCAAACCCGCTCGTCGAACGGAAGTCTTCGCGGGTGTACTGACTACCCGCCGAAGTGGTGGACTGGAGGGATGGCCTGAGCTGATAGGTCGCAACCAGGCTCCCCGACGTGTTGTACGTCGGTATGTACAGGCGGTTGCTGAAGCGAGAGCCCTCGAGCGTCGTGGGGCTGAAAGCCACTTTGTTCGCCGGTGTGAGCTGGTCGTCATGGCGCTGGACGATATCCATACCCGCCTGGCCGATGGCCTGAAGCCAGGACAGCACCTGCAAGTTTGCGTTCAGGCCGCCGGTGAACCGCTCATTGGCCTGTTTGCTCTGGATGACGAAATAGTCGGCCGGGCCCACGTTTGCCGTGAAGTAGCCGCGGCTCAGGGAGTCGACACCGCAGAGGGTCTGCTGCCTGAATGTCTGCGGGCTGCAATCAAACGCTTTCCCTATAAGACCAGCCGAGATCGCGCCAAAAGCGGTGTTGTCGTTGAACGGGAATTGGCTCCTGCTGGAGAAATAGCCGATACTCGCCTGGAGGTCCGCGCGTGACGCCAGGCGCGCGTTGATGTTGGCGCGGAGATTTATCCGCTTGAGCCGGCTCGCCTCGTACACTCCCTGTTCGTTATCCTGCTCGGCACCGAAGAAGTAAGTGGCGACACCGGTGCCGCCGCCGACGTTCAGGCCTACCGAGTTGCGGAATCCATCACGGAAAGGTGAAACGGTTTCGATTGGGTTGTGCGAGAGGAGGGAATCCACGATCGGGGTGCAGGCGCCCCGTGCCTGGGCATCGATGGTGCAGCTAGTAACGCGGGCACCCGTTGGCGACGTGCCGATCTGGCGGTAGTTGGCCGGATAGTCGATGACATCCTTCAGAGTCCCTGTCTCGGCGTACACGTTCCATCGTGCCGGCCCACTCCCCCCGCGCTTCGTGCTGACCCGGATTACACCGTTCGCGGCCGCCGTACCATAAAGAGATGCTGCGGCAGGACCCTTAATTACCTCCACCGATTCGATCTCCTCGGGGTTGATATCGTCGAACCGCGATATCGTCTGCCCGCCAAGACCGATGGAGAATGAGGTAGTCGAGCTATTGACGCGGACTCCATCTACGATCAGCAGTGGCTCGTTCGACAGATTGATGGAGTTAGAACCGCGTATTCTGATTCTGGAAGACGTCCCGGTCGTGCCGCCTGATTGCGTCACCGAAAGGCCGGGACTGCGAGCGTTGAGCACGTTGGAGAGGGTTGGCGTAGCCGCCAGCGGCACTTTCGAGGTTTCGATGCGTCCAACACTGACTCCGCTCTCGCGGCGAAGCTCCGATGCACCGGTGGCGGTCACGATTACTTCATCGAGCGTAGTCGCCGAGGCAACGAGGTCAAAACTCGCCGTGACGGTCTGTGCCGCGGCCAGATCCAGTGTCTGCGACTGCGCCGCATAGCCCAGCCGAATGGCCTGGACCTGCACCCTGCCCGCTGGAATTCCGGCGATGCGGAAGCGGCCGTCAGCGCCGGTGCGTGATCCTCGCGGAGTACCGGCGACGAGGATTTGCGCCTCGGCCAAAGGCTGGCCCGTAGCCCGATCTGTAACCAGGCCGGTGATGGTACCTGACTCCTGTGCAAGGGCGAGCATCGGCACCAGAGCCAATGCTCCCGTTGTCACAGCGAGCCGTCGGAATAGACGTATCATTTTCTCTTCGATCTCCTAGCCGGTTGGCTTGCTAGGCGGGTTGCCGCCCCAACGCATTCGCGTCGAAACGGCAAATAGAATGGCGCCTGCCATTCTGCGGCTGGTTTCTCCGAGTGTGAGATGGAGGTAGCAGACCCGCGCAGTGAGTAACGCCAAGGTATGAACGTGTTTCGCCGAAGTCAACCATGAGCGGGCGAACGGATTCGGAGGGGCTGCGAGTGTTCGCGTCGGAGGTGCGGTCTTCTAGGGCCTGACGCCGGCAGAAATAGGAGCAACTTCCGCCCAGCGCCGCACCGCGGCGAAGGGGTCGTCCTTGTTGGATTTCGCGAGGCTGACCACCCGCCCGATCGTTCGCTTGAGATCATTTCCTTCCCGCTCGTACACGCGGTCGAACAGATCCAGGTCGCTCGCGTAGACGCGCCTCGCGAGCAGTGCGGCGTTGTCGAGCGGAACGCGCTCGGCGTAGCGCGGATTGACGGTCTTGAGCGCGGGAGCGATCTCGCTGACCAGCGCGACACGCGCCCGGGCGTAGATGGTGTCGCGGACGGCCAAGCGCCGAGCCTTGCTCTCGGGGTGCGCAGCGTACGCCGAGTCGAGTGAGGCGATCAGGCGACCCCAGAATCTCGCCAGCAGCTTGTCATCCTCCCACCGGGCCTCGGTCCGCTCCGCTGCCGCTTCCGCGCCGCGCGACCGAAAGAACGCAGCAGATCCGCGTGCGCCGACGAACATCGCGAACGACTCGTTGAACGGAGCCTGGCCGGAGGCGTAGAAGGTATTGTGCGTCACCTCGTGAATGACCGTGTTGGCGAGAGTCAGGCTGTCGCCCTTGAGCGTGGTGCTGAGCAAGGGATCGTTGAAGAAGCCAAGAGTGCTGAAGGCATCGGCCGGCCTGACGTAGGTGTCGAGTCCCTGGTCGGCCAATTTTTTTGCATCCCGTCGGGCCTGGTCGAAATCGAAGTAGCCTTTGTAGGGGACATGTCCGACGATCGGAAACCACCAAGTGTACGGCTTGAGGGTGTCCCGATACGCAGCTGATAGAACGAGAACTAACGTGTCGCTATCTAGGCGCGAAAATGTCGTGAAACTGTCTTTAGTTCGCAGCTTCAGACTGTCCCGGGCGTACTCGC
>JBKKAY010000233.1:0-9853 GCA_046714195.1 Gemmatimonadaceae bacterium | reverse complement strand
GACCCACGCCCGGGCCACCGCCACCGTGCGGGATGCAGAAAGTCTTGTGCAGGTTGAGGTGGGACACGTCGCCGCCGAACTGTCCGGGTCGGGCAAACCCCAGCAGCGCGTTGAGGTTGGCGCCGTCGACGTAGACCTGTCCGCCGTGCTCGTGGACCAGGACACAGAGCTCGGTCACGGTGTCCTCGTAGACGCCGTGCGTGGAAGGGTAGGTGATCATGATGCCGGCCAGGTCGTCGGCGTGTGCCGCGCACTGGGCGCGTAGGTCGTCGAGGTCGACCGAGCCGTCCTCGGTCGCCTTCACCACGACCACCCGCAAGCCGGCCATCACCGCCGAGGCCGCATTGGTGCCGTGCGCCGACGACGGGATCAAGATGACGTCGCGGTCCTCACCGCCGTTGGCCTGGTGGAAGCGGCGGATGGCCAGGAGCCCGGCCAGCTCGCCCTGCGAGCCCGCATTCGGCTGCAGCGACACCGCGTCGTAGCCGGTGACCGCGCACAGCATCTGCTCGAGCTCGCGCACCATCGTGCGGTAGCCGGCCGCCTGCTCCGGGGGCGCGAACGGATGCAGCGCACCGAACGCGGGCCACGTCACCGGAATCATTTCCGACGTCGCATTGAGCTTCATCGTGCACGAGCCGAGCGGGATCATCGCGCGGTCGAGCGCCAGGTCACGGTCGGCGAGATGGCGCAGATAACGCAGCATCGCGGTCTCGGAGCGATAGCGGTGGAACACCGGGTGCGCGAGGAACGTCGACGTGCGCGCGAGCACGGCGGGCAGCTCGTCCTCGCGATCGAGATCGAGATCGTCCATCGTGAATCCAGGCTCGGCGCCCGCGAAAATGCGCCACAACACCTGCACGTCGTCACGCGTCGTGGTCTCGTCGAGCGACAACCCCACCGTCGCGTCGTCGACCCGGCGCAGGTTGACGCCCTGCGCGACCGCGCGCTCGACGATCTCCTTCGTGCGCGCACCGGTCGCTACCGTGAACGTGTCGAAGTGCACGAGATCCGGCACGGCGAAGCCGAGCTTGCGCAAGCCGGCGCGCCCGATCCCGGCCAGCCGGCGCACGCGCTGCGCGATGCGGACAAGCCCTTCCGGCCCGTGATACACCGCGTACATGCTGGCGACCACGGCAAGGAGCACCTGCGCCGTGCAAACATTGCTCGTCGCCTTCTCACGCCGGATGTGCTGCTCCCGGGTCTGGAGCGCCATCCGAAGCGCCGGCTTGCCGTCGGCGTCACGGGAGACGCCGATTATGCGTCCTGGAATCTGCCGCTTGAACTCATCCTTGGTCGCAAAAAAGGCGGCGTGCGGCCCGCCGTAACCGAGTGGAACGCCGAACCGCTGGGTATTGCCGACGACGATGTCGGCTCCCCATTCGCCTGGCGGAGTGAGCAGCACGAGGCTGAGCAGGTCGGCCGCAACGGTGACGAGCGCATCTGCTCCGTGGGCCTGCTCGCAGGTCTTCGTGTAGTCGATCACCGCGCCATCCGTAGCCGGATACTGGATCAAGGCGCCGAACACGTCGGATCCGATTTTGAAGTCCGCGTAGCTCGAGACCCGCACCGTGATCCCGCGCACGCCGGCGCGCGTCCTTACCACTTCGATCGTCTGCGGGTGGCACTCCGACGCCACCAGGAAAACCTCCTTGCCTGGCTTTCCCCTGATGGCGTAGCTCATCGTCATCGCCTCGGCCGCCGCGGTCGCTTCGTCCAGCAGTGAGGCGTTGGCTATCTCCACCCCGGTCAGATCGATCACTGCCGTCTGGAAATTGAGCAGCGCCTCGAGGCGGCCCTGTGCGATCTCCGCCTGGTAGGGCGTGTAGGCCGTATACCAGCCCGGATTCTCGATGACGTTCCGCTGGATGACCGGGGGCGTGATGCAATCGGAGTAGCCCATCCCGATGAACGACCGGAAGACCTGGTTCTTTGCTGCCATCGCCCGGAACTGCGCCAGAACCTCGGGCTCGGTCATCCCCTTCGGGAGCTCGAGTCCGCGACGGAAGCGAATGCGCTCCGGGATGGTACTGTCGATGAGACTGTCGAGCGAATCGTAGCCAAGTGTTTGAAGCATGGTGGCTACATCGCGGGAGTCCGGACCGACGTGTCGGTGGACGAACGAATCAGCAGGCGCGATTGCGTCGGCGACGTGCTTGATTGTGGTGCTCATAGGAGTGACAATTTAACACTCCATGCACCCCCGCCGAAGTCTCAGCCACTGGCGCCTTCTGCTCGCGGCGCCACGGTCGGGCGCCGAGAACATGGCGCGCGACACCGCGTTGCTGTCGCGCGCCGCGCGCACCGGAGAGACAGTCTTCAGCATCTACTCGTGGGCGACGCCGACGCTCTCGTTCGGACGCCATCAGTCGGCGGCGGGCCACTACGATCGGAGCCGGATTCTCGCCGCGTCGGTCGATGTGGTGCGCCGTCCAACGGGCGGCCGCGCAATCCTGCACCACCGTGAGGTGACCTACAGCGTGACCGCACCGATCGAGGGCCAGTCCCTCAGGGCGACATACGCGCGGATCAACAGCGTGCTGCTCGACGGACTCTCGCGGCTCGGCGTCAGGGCGACTCTCGCTGCGCCTTCCGAACGCGCCGAAGCGCCGACCGCGCGGCCGTGCTTCGAGGCGCCGAGTGAGGGTGAAGTGGTGGCGGGCGGAAGGAAGCTGGTGGGAAGTGCGCAGTGGCGGGATGAAAATGCGCTGTTGCAGCACGGCTCGATCCTCGTCGATGACGACCAGTCGTCGCTGCCGTCGTTCGCGGTTGGCGCGGAATCTGGATCCGAAGTCGTGCCGAAGCCTGCTACATTGTCCGCACTACTGGGCCGCCCCACCGGTGCCGAAGAGCTGGCCGAGGTGATGTTCGAGGCGGTGAGGTCAATCGAGGATCCTCAGGCGATGAAGATCGAAGAAGGCGAGATCCTGGACGAGACCCTGCGTCACGTTCCCAGATTTCTGGATGAGGCGTGGACATGGCGTCGCTGAGACTCGCCGGTCTCCTGCTTCTCGTCGTCGCCTGTGTCGGGACCGAGGGGCCGCCGCCCGAAGGCAGAGGCGGAACTCTCGTCATCTCGTCTGCGGGAGATCCTGACATCCTCATCCCGCCGCTCACCACCAGCGTGCAGGGCTCTCAGATCACTGATCTCGTCTTCGACAGGCTCGCGGACATCGGTGATTCGCTCAACATCGTCGGAGATCATGGCTTTACTCCCAGACTCTCCGACCAGTGGACGTGGCGGCGTGACTCCCTGAGCATCGCATTTCACCTGGACCCGCGTGCGAAGTGGCACGACGGACACCCGGTGACTTCGAGAGACGTGCGCTTCACTTTCGCCAGCTACAAGGACACCGTCCTCGGCTCCGCTCTTTCGTCGCTCATAGCCAGCATCGATTCGGTCACGGCTCCGGATTCGGCCATCGCCGTGTTCTGGTTCAAGTCGCGGACACCGCAGCAGTTCTACGACGCCGTCTATTCGATGTCGATCATGCCCGAGCACATCTGGGGCGCGATTCCGCGATCGGCGTGGCGTTCGGCCGAACAGGCCAGGACGCCGGTCGGATCCGGCAGATTCCGGTTCGTGCGATGGACGCCTCGCAGTTCGGTCGAGCTGGCC
This sequence comes from Gemmatimonadaceae bacterium, assembly GCA_046714195.1. GTDB lineage: Bacteria > Gemmatimonadota > Gemmatimonadetes > Gemmatimonadales > Gemmatimonadaceae > UBA4720. The sequence goes on along the minus strand of JBKKAY010000233.1, from coordinate 6,234 downwards.
GCCGATACCATGAACTATTACGGAGCGCCGAAGCTCACGCGTGTGATCTGGACACTGGCACCCGATTTCGGCGCTGCATCTGCGCGCTTTTTCTCCGGTGAGGCCGATGTCTTCGAGGCATTGCGACCAGAAAACCTTCCCGACGTGGCGAAGCTCCCCCAGCTCCGCATCGCGCAGACCAAGGGGCTCGAATACTCATTCGCGCAGTTCAACCTTCGCGATCCCGCCAACCGGGCGCGTCCTCATCCGCTGTTCGGCAATCGCGAGCTGCGCCGCGCGTTGACGATGGCGGTGGATCGCTTCTCGATCGTTCGGAGCGTGTTCGATTCACTGGCCTTGCCCGCGGTCGGCCCGACTGTAAGAACGTACGCGACCACCGATCCCGACCTTCCCCAGATCATTTTCGATCTCGAGCGCTCCCGTCAGCTCCTCGATTCACTTGGCTGGCGCGACACCGACGGTGACGGCGTGCGCGAGCAGGGCGGGCGGCAGCTGCAGTTCACGCTCTCCGTGCCCGGATCCAGTCGCGCGCGTGGTCGGATGGCGGTGCTAATGCAGGAGCAGCTGCGGCAGGCAGGCGTGAAGGTCGATGTCGAGCAGCTCGACTTCCCCGTGTTCATCGACCGCATGCGCACCCGCAATTTCGAGGTCGTGATCGGAAGCTGGCACACCCAGCCCAGTCCAGGCGGAGTGAGGCAGACCTGGGGCACGGCGGGATCCCGCGCCAGGAGTGGGTCGAACTACGGCTCCTACGAGAATCCGGTCTTCGACGCTTATGTCGACAGCGCGCTCGCTACGTCCGACCTCCCGCTCCGACGTGCGCTGTTTACGCGAGCGTACGGAATAATCATCGAGGACGCTCCCGCGATCTGGTTGGCCGAGCCGCTTCGCACCATCGGCTACCATTCACGCCTCCAGCTCGCGCCGCTCCGCCCAGACAGATGGTGGGCGCACATCGCGGACTGGTGGATCCCAACCGACAAACGGATCCCACGGGACAACGCGCCGCTGCCACGAGCTTCCCCCTCCCCCTCCCCCGCCGACACGGCGGGGCGGAAAGCACCGTAGCGGGTGCTCCGCTACGCAGTAGAGAGGCTCGCCCAGGCCGCGGTGATCGTGGCCTTCGTCACGGCGATCAGCTTCGCTCTGATTCATCTCGCCCCGGGCGATCCGTTCAGCGCGGCGATCGACAACCCCAACGTCAGTGACGCAATCCGCGATCGACTCAGGGTGCAGTACGGATTCGATCGCCCGCTCCCCGAGCAGTTCGTCCGCTACGTGAGCCAGCTTTCGCGCGGCGAGCTGGGATGGTCCTTCTCACATGACCGGCCAGTGCGTGATGTCCTCGCGCACGCGCTCCCGAACACGCTCTTGCTCATGAGCATCGCGCTGGTTGGGAGCTTCGCCCTCGGAATACTGATCGCACTGGTGCAGGTGGCGCGGCGCGGGTCGGCGACTGACCACGTCCTGGGCGGCATCTCGCTGCTCTTTCTCTCCATGCCTGATTTCTGGCTGGCCATCCTGGCGCTCCTCACCTTCACCTACTGGCTGCCGATTTTTCCGGTGGGCGGTGCCGTCGATCCGGTGATGTACGAGTACATGGGAGCGTGGGGCAAGCTCGTCGACCGGGTCAGGCATCTGCTGCTGCCGGCGCTGACGCTGACGCTCCTCGCATCGGCGGGAATCGCGCGTTATCAGCGTGCCGCGCTGCTCGACGTGCTGCCCGCCGACTACATCCGCACCGCACGGCTCAAGGGATTGACTGAGCGGGAGATTCTGCGCCGTCACGCGCTGCGGAACGCAACGTTGCCGATCATCAGTCTGATCGGACTCTCGTTCCCCGCCCTGCTCACCGGTGCGGTATTCATCGAGAAAGTCTTCGCCTGGCCGGGGATGGGCTACGCGCTGGTGAACGCCATCTCCGCGCGAGATTACCCGCTCGTCGTCGGAGCGGTGATCATCGGCAGCACCATGGTGATGATCGGAAGCTTCCTTGCCGATCTGCTATACGCCTGGGCGGACCCGAGGCTGCGTGGCGACTAGTCTCGTTCGCGAGCGCCAGTCCCCGCTCGCCCAGGTATTTGCGCGGATCATGGCGCGTCGATCATCGCGCGCCGCGCTCTGGGCGCTGACGGGGATCGTGCTCGTCGGCCTGTTCGCTCCACTGCTCGCCCCCTACGACCCCGCAGCGCAGCCCGACATCGTCGCACTCAAGGATCTCGCCCCCTCGTGGAGTCATCCCTTCGGCACCGACCCGTACAGCCGCGATGTGTTCAGTCGCGTCATCTTTGGAGCCCGGCTCTCGCTCATGATCGGCTTTCTGGCGACTCTGGTCAGCCTCACCCTCGGGGTCGCCTACGGCGCGGTGGCCGGGTACGCCGGTGGCCTGATGGATTCGATCATGATGCGCGTGCTCGATGCGTTTCTCGCAATCCCGCGCCTGCTTCTGCTCGTCGCCATTCTCGCGGCTTGGCCACGGCTGTCGATCACCGCGCTGATTCTGTTCCTCGGCCTGACCGGGTGGTTCGGCCTCAGCCGCATCGTCAGGGGTCAGGTTCTTGCGTTGAAGCACGCCGAATTCGTCACCGCAGCGAGGGCACTCGGCGCGAGCCGGGGACGGATTCTGTGGCGTCATCTGCTTCCGAACCTGGTTTCTCCCATCGTCGTTGCGGCAACCCTTGGAGTCGCCCACGTCATCGTCCTCGAGGCAGGGCTTTCCTTTCTGGGCATCGGGGTGCCGCAGCCGGAGGCGAGCTGGGGCAACATCATTCGGGACGGATCCGACCAGGTCGCAACGTTGTGGTGGATGTCCCTCTTCCCCGGTCTCATGATGGTGCTGACTGTTATGACGCTCAACGTGCTTGGAGAATCGCTGCGTGACGCGTACGACCGAGGCAGATGAAGCGATGACGACTCCCCCCGCTTCATCCGGGCCTCTCTTGTCGATCAAGGACTTGCGAACCTACTTCCACATGGGAGCCGCGGTCGCGCGCTCCGTCGATGGAATCTCGTTCGACGTGGGCGCCGGAGAAACCGTCGGCATCGTGGGCGAATCGGGCTGCGGCAAGTCGGTCACCGCGCTTTCGATACTGCGCCTGATCCAGCCGCCGGGCCGGATCGAGCCGGGCAGTCGCATCGAGTTCGAGGGCAAGGACCTGGTCACGCTCGGCGACGAGGAGATCCGCCACGTCCGCGGCAATCGTATCTCGATGATCTTCCAGGAGCCGATGTCCGCGCTCAATCCGGTGTTCACCGTCGGGGACCAGGTCGCCGAAGTGGCGCGGATCCACGCGGGAGTGAGCCGGAAGGAGGCGTGGAACCGAGCCGTCGACGCGCTAGCTCTCACCGGAATCCCGGCGGCGGCTGACCGCGCGCAACAATACCCGCATCAGCTGTCCGGCGGCATGCGGCAGCGCGTATTGATCGCGATGGCGCTGATGATGAAGCCGGCACTCGTGATCGCCGATGAGCCCACCACCGCACTCGATGTCACGATCCAGGCGCAGATCCTCGAGCTCCTTGTGGACCTCCAGAAGAAGTTCGGGACCTCGATTCTGATGATCACCCACGACTTGGGCGTCATCGCCGAAACCACGTCGCGCGTGATCGTGATGTACGCCGGGGAGATCGTCGAGGAAGCGGCGGTCGACGAGCTGTTCGCCCAGCCTCACCACCCGTACACCGAAGGACTCATGCACGCGATGCCGCACATCGGCCGCGTGCTCGATCGTCTGAACGTCATCCCGGGGACGGTGCCGGCTCCCACCGACTGGCCGCACGGGTGTCGCTTCCGCGAACGATGCCCGTACTCGTGGGATCTGTGCGAGCGCGAGCATCCCCCGCTTTACCAGATCGGCGCGGCGCACACCTCACGCTGTCACCTGGCGATCGAGCCCGAGCGACGGAATCACCCGCACCCGCCGCTGGTGGAGATGCAGGGAGCGGCTGTCGCATGACGGCGAGTACCTTGCCGCCCGGAAAGGACCCGCTCCTCTCGGTCAGAAATCTTCGGAAGCTCTTTCCGATCAAGAAGGGAATACTCGCCCGCCAGGTTGGGGCGGTGCAGGCGGTGAGCGACGTCTCGTTCGACGTCGCGCGCGGCGAGACTCTCGGAGTGGTTGGCGAGTCCGGATGCGGCAAGACCACCACCGGGCGGGCCGTGCTGCGGCTCATCGAGCCGACGTCGGGCGAGATCAGCTTCGAGGGAAAGGACGTCCGGGCGATGGGGACCGCCGAGCTGCGCGCGCTGCGCCGTGAGATGCAGATCATTTTCCAGGACCCCGTTTCATCGCTCAATCCGCGTATGACCATCGGCGCGACCATTCGTGAAGGCCTGACGATACACAGGCTGGCCGAGGGCAAGGCGGCGGACGATCGCGTCAAGCAGCTGCTGGAGGAAGTCGGACTCCGCCGCGAGTACGTGACGCGCTACCCGCACGAGTTTTCCGGCGGCCAGCGCCAGCGGATCGGAATCGCGCGGGCGCTGTCGGTGGAGCCGAAGTTCATCGTTTGCGACGAGCCCGTGTCGGCGCTCGATGTCTCGGTCCAGGCGCAGGTGATAAATCTGCTGCGCGACCTCCAGCGCGAGCGGAATCTCACCTACCTGTTCATCGCCCACGATCTTTCGGTGGTCGAGCACATCGCCGACCGAGTCGCCGTGATGTACCTGGGCAAGATCGTCGAGCTCGCGACGTCGGAAGATCTCTATCGCGAGCCGATCATGCCTTACACCCAGGCATTGCTGTCGGCGGTTCCGGTTGCGGATCCGAAGGCGCGGAAGGAGCGGATCATTCTGCAGGGAGACGTTCCGTCGCCCGCTAATCCGCCGCCTGGCTGTGTTTTCCATCCGCGCTGCCACCATCCGGCCAAGGACGAAGCATGCACGCGCATCGTTCCGCCACTCGAAGAGAAAGCTCCCGGACACCTCGCAGCCTGCATCAAGCAGCCTCCCACCCAAATCACGTGGGAGGAACTGCAGCGCGCCGGTGGCGTACACCCGCCCGAGAGGTATCTTCCCCTCGCCGCTGTGCACTAGGATATGAGCGCGGCAGAATTCTGTCGGCGAACCCGTTGCGTTGTGCGTTGACCGTGATGCGTTGTCCGTTTTCCGTTAACCCCAAAACGAACGAACATGGCCAGAGACTCGAACGTTTTTAACCAACCCGCAGCGGGACAAGTAACGCATGACGAGCCGCCTCCCGGTTTCCAGGGCGCTGGTGGCCGAACCTTCTTCGGTCACCCGGTCGGGCTCTCCACTCTTTTCTTCACCGAGATGTGGGAGCGGTTCTCCTATTACGGGCTACGTCCGCTGCTGGTTCTCTTCATGGCGGCCGCGCTTGTTGACGGCGGATTCGGTTTTGATCGAGGCCAGGCATCGGCGATAGTCGGGATCTACGGGTTCAGCGTCTATCTCGCCTCGCTCCCCGGTGGTTGGGTCGCTGACCGGCTTCTAGGACTGCAGCGCGCAATTCTCATCGGCGCCTGCCTCATCACCTCGGGACATCTCTCCATCGGGCTTTCGGGTCTGGCGGGTCCGGGCGGAGGAAAGATTCCGTTCTTCCTCGGGCTCGTCCTGATCGTCATGGGCACCGGTCTCCTCAAGCCCAACATTTCAGCGATCGTGGGCGACCTGTATCCGGAGGGCGGCTCACGACGCGATGCCGGTTTCTCGATCTTCTACATGGGTATCAACACCGGCGCGTTCGCGGGGCAGCTCATCACCGGCGTGTTGGGTGAAAAAGTCGGCTGGCACTGGGGCTTCGGCGCCGCCGGCGTCGGGATGCTGATCGGTCTCGTGGTGTTTTATACGAGGCGTGGCAAGACCCTTCAGGGGCTCGGCACGTCGCCGACTCGGCTTGCCGATCCCGCGGCGCAGGCGCGCAGGGAGCGCACGGTCAAGATGACGCTGACTGCGGGGCTGGCCGCCATTGCTCTCGTCTTCATCCTGACGACGATCGGCACCATCACCATCGACGCCCAGGCGGTCGGCCAATCGATGGTGTACGTGACGCTCGCGATGGTAGTGCTGTTCTTCCTCTATGTCTTCGTCGCGGGCGGCCTCTCCTCGGATGAGATGAAGCGTATCGGCGTCATCTTCGTTCTCTTCGTCTTTGCGGTGGTGTTCTGGGGCGCGTTCGAGCAGGCGCCGACTTCGCTCAATCTTTTCGCGCGGGACTTCACCGATCGCACCATCGCCGGATTTCTGGTGCCGGCGACCTGGTTCCAGTCGGTCAA
>JBKKAY010000232.1:0-21620 GCA_046714195.1 Gemmatimonadaceae bacterium | reverse complement strand
ATCGGTCGCGGCGTCGTTCAGCTCAGTGCTTACGTAGACGCGTGGCTCGCATCGTATCTCCCCAACGGCGCGGTCGCCGCCTTTACGTTTGCGCAGGGAATCTTCGTTCTGCCGATCAGTCTTTTCGGGATGGCGATTTCCGCCGCGGAGCTGCCTGCAATGTCGAGGGCGACTGGAACCGCGGTGGAGATTGCTGCGTACCTGCGTGGTCGCCTCAGCGATGGACTCGACCGCATTTCGTACTTCATCGTCCCCAGCGCCATCGGACTCTTTGCGCTCGGCGACCTCATTGTCCATCTCCTGTACGAGAGCGGGGAATTTGACCGCGACGCCACGATCTGGGTCTGGCAGATTCTGATCGGCTCGACCGTAGGACTGCTGGCTTCGACGATGGGCCGGCTTTACTCATCGACGTTCTATGCGCTCCGGGACACGCGTACGCCGCTGCGGTATGCGGTGGTGCGGGTCGTGCTCACGACGACGCTCGGTTATTTCTTCGCGCTCGTCCTCCCCGGATTGCTCGGCGTAGACGCGAGACTCGGCGCGGCGGGACTTACGATGTCGGCGGGCCTTGCGGGATGGGTGGAGTTCTATTTCCTTCGTCGCGCACTCGACGCCAGGATCGGCCGGACGCGTCTCGTTCCATCCCGCATGGCGCGTCTTTGGTTTGCCGCCATTGTTAGCGCGACGATCCCGTGGATGTACAAGCTCTTCGTCGACCGCGGCGGTCCGCTCCTCTCAATTCATTCAACCGCGATCCAGTCCAAGACTCTCGCGTTTCTACTCCTCGCCGCGTACGGACTCTCATACCTGGCCATCACCGCGGCTTTCCAGATCCCCGAAGCCAGCAATGTCGTCGACCGCGGATTGAGAGTGCTGAGGCTCGGACGGGGCAAGAAGTAGGTCGAGCTAGCAGGGGGCTGGAGGGTATAATTACGAATGCTCCCCGTTCCTGACGCTGTTGCCGCCAAGCTCCCACACCTTCCCGATGGGCCAGGGGTCTATCTGTGGAAGGCAAAGGACGGGACTACCCTCTATGTGGGCAAGGCCAAGCGCCTTCGCTCGAGAGTGCGAAGCTACTTCGCCAACGACCAGCTCGAGAGCGTAAAGACCAGGCACCTGGTCGGGCTGGTTGCGGATGTCGAGACGATCGTCGTTCCCACCGAGTCCCACGCGCTGATTCTCGAGGCGAATCTCATCAAGGAGTACCGCCCGCGATTCAACATCGCGCTGCGTGACGACAAGTCGTATCCGTACATCAAGGTTACCGTCCAGGAGCCGTTCCCCCGCGTCTATGTGACGCGGCGCCTCGAGGATGACGGCGCGAAATATTTCGGGCCCTATACGGACGTGGGCGCGATGCGGCGGTCGCTGAATGTCGTGAAGCGGATCTTCACAGTCCGGAGCTGCAACTACGACATGCCGGCGCAGATGCCGGAGCGGCCCTGTCTGGATTATTACATCAAGCGGTGCAAGGCGCCCTGCATCCTGGCGCAATCACAGCACGACTATGGGGCGATGATCGACGAAGTAGTGCTCTTCCTTTCGGGCAGACCGGACGAAGTAGTCCGCCGGATCACCGAGCGGATGGATCTCGCCTCCGAGCAGCTCGATTTCGAGCGCGCGGCCGAGCTGCGCGATGTGCTGCACCACCTGGAGCGGATGGAGGAGCCGACGGTCGTCCTCGAGGTGGAAGGAGGCGACCGCGATGTGATTGGATACGCGCGTGACGGCGACGACGCCTGTGTGACGATTCTGCGTATCCGAAATGGGAAGCTCCTCTCGCGCGACCACCGATTCCTCGAGAACATCGACGGAGAGGAAGACTCTGAGGTGTTATCGATTTTTCTCGCAGGTAGCTACGTGGGCATGCAGGAGCGCGCGCGGCAACTGCTGCTGCCATTCGATTTCCCCGACCGTGAGCTGGTGGAGCAGGCCCTTCCTGATACGAAGATCCACATCCCTCAGCGTGGCCCGCGGCGCGAGCTCATCACCCTGGCGGAGCAGAACGCCCGGCACCTGCTGGAGGAGCTCAAGCTCTCGTCGATGGAGGCGGATGAGAGGGCCGGTGACCCGGTCTACGAGCTCGGACGCGAGCTTGGCCTGCAGCGGCTGCCTCGCTCTCTGGTCTGCTTCGACATATCCACCACGCAAGGGACCGACACCGTTGGTTCTGCCGTCTGGTTCGAGAACGGCCGGGCGAAGCGGGGCGAGTACCGGAAATTCAAGGTCAAGACGGTGGAGGGGACCGACGACTTCGCGTCGATGACCGAGGTTGTGCGGCGTTACTTCGAGCGCCGTCTGAGCGATGGGAAGCCGCTCCCCGACCTTATCGTGGTCGACGGCGGCAAGGGACAGCTTTCGGCGGCCCACGCGGCCCTGTCCGCGCTCGGAATCAACGACCGGCCTCTCATCAGTCTCGCCAAGCGCGACGAGGAGATTTTCGTGTGGGGACGGGCCGATCCGCTCAAGCTCTCCCGGCGGTCGCCGGCTCTCAGGCTTCTGCAGCAGGCTCGCGACGAGGCCCACCGGTTTGCGGTCACCTACAACCGCAAGCGCCGAAGCATGCGAACGGTGACCTCGGAGCTGCTCAAAGTGCCCGGAATCGGGCCGGTGAAGCGTCGGCAGCTGCTCCAGGAATTCGGAAGCATCCAGGGAGTTCGGGACGCCGGAGAGGAGGCGATCGCCAAGCTCCCCGGGTTCAACGCGGAGCGGGCGCGGAAGCTCCTGGAGTCCTTGGCGGGCACGGCGCCGGTTTAGGCGGGGCCCAAGAGCTAAAGGGCCGTATTTACTTGCTTTCGGTCGCTTTGTCTCTAAATTACTTTAGCTATGGTAAAGGTCGCCAGAATCGAGCAGCAGAGTATCGCCGAGGCTCTTGGAATTCAGCCCGGTACGGAGCTGCTCATCGTCAACGGCAGGCCCGTGGCGGATTTCCTTGACTGGGAATTCCTCACCGCCGACGAAGACCTCGTCATCGAAGCCCGTCAGCCGGACGGTGAAGCGGTCGTCTACGAGCTCGAGAGACTCGACGGCGAGCCCCTGGGTCTCACGCTCGAGCCCCCGCCCGTGCGGCGTTGCGCCAATCGGTGCGAGTTCTGTTTCATCGAAGGGCTCCCGCCCGGACTCAGGAAACCGCTCTACATCCGCGACGACGACTACCGCCTGTCATTCGCGTACGGCAATTTCGCGACGCTCTCCAACGTGAAGGACCGGGACATCGAGCGGATTCTGGAATACAGACTTTCGCCCCTTTACGTGTCGGTGCACGCCACCAACCACGAAGCGCGTAAGGTTCTGCTCAACAATCCGAGGGTTCCCGACATCAAGGCGCAGCTGACGCGCCTCGCCGCCGGAGGGATTCAGTTCCACTGCCAGATGGTCGTGGTCCCCGGGCTCAACGATGGCGATGTCCTCGAGGAATCGCTGAGCGATCTCTGGGAGATGGGTGAGGCCGTCCTCTCTGCCGCGGTTGTGCCTGTCGGGCTCACGCAATTCTCCCATCTGTACTCAGGGAAGGGAATGGATCCGGACACTTCCGGCGCCGTTCTCGCTCAGGTCGAGCGGTGGGGACAGCGGGGATTAGTAGAGCGCGGTGAAACCTGGGTGTTCGGCTCAGACGAGCTCTATCTGCTCGCCGGCCGCGAGCTTCCCGAGCCGCCGCACTATGGCGAGTTCGCGCAAATCGAGAATGGCGTCGGCGCGGTCACTTCGCTCCGAATGCGTGTCGCTGCCGGACTTGGACGGGTCGGTCGGCGCGACGGACAGCGAATCGGCGTTGTAACCGGCCTCGCAATGGCGCCGCTGATGCGACCCCTACTCGAGAGCCTGCGAGAGGTGACCGGCGCGACATTCGAGCTGATCGCAGCCGAGAACTCTCTGTTCGGCCCGACGATCACGACCGCGGGGCTGCTGGTCGGGAAAGACATCGCGGGCGCGCTCAAGGATCGGTTCGACCTCAACATGGCGCTCATCCCGGCCGAGACCATCAACGAGGACGGCGTGTTCCTCGACGACTTCTCGCTCGCGAATCTGCGTGAGCTGCTGCCGATGCCGGTCTTCCCATCCTACGACTTCATCGACTTCCTCGAGCAGGAACCGAGCGGAGTGGCGGCATGAGCATTCCGGTGGTCGCTCTGATCGGCCGGCCCAACGTCGGAAAGTCCGCGCTCTTCAACCGCATCATCGGAGAGAACAGCGCGATCGTGAGCGAAGAAGCGGGGACCACGCGGGACCGGCATTTCGCCCGTGCCGACTGGAACGGACGCCAGTTCTGGCTGGTAGATACCGGCGGTCTCACCGACGATCCGCGGATGCCGATGGACGTCGAGATCAAGCGGCAGGTGATGGAAGCCATCGGCGAATCCGACCTGCTGATGCTCGTCGTCGACGCCAAGAACGGCCTGCACCCGAGCGACTCACGGGTGGTAGAGCTGCTTCGTGAATCCCGGAAGCCGTGGGTGCTGATCGCGAACAAGGTGGACGATCCGTCGACCACCGACTTCTACGAATTTTACGAGCTTGGCGCGGGCGATCCGGTGCCGGTGTCCGCGGTGAACGGAAAGAATTCAGGCGACATGCTCGATATCGTCGTGGAACGCATACCGACCGCCGCCGAGGAGATTCCCGAAGCTCTTCGCGTTGCGGTGGTAGGGCGACCCAATGTCGGGAAATCCTCGATCATCAACCGCCTGCTGGGACAGGAGCGGCTGGTGGTGGCGGACGAGGCGGGGACGACCCGCGATGCGATCGACACTCCGATGTCCTATCACGGGCGCCAGATCGTGTTCGTCGACACCGCGGGCTTGAGGCGTCAGTCGAAGGTGAGCGATGGAATCGAGTTCTACTCGTCGCTCCGGACACGGCGCGCCATCGAGCGCTCCGACATCTGCATTCTGATCCTCGACGCCGTCGAAGGCCTGCACAACCAGGACCTCAAGATCGCGTCGCTCGCGTGGGAGAGTGGGCGGGGGCTGATCGTCGTCGTCAACAAGTGGGACCTGAAGGAAAAGGAGAACAACACCGCGGCGAAGTTCGAGACTGATGCCCAAGAGAAGGCGCCGTTCCTCAAGTTCGTCCCGTTCGTCTTCACGTCAGCTCTCAGTGGCCAGCGCGTGACCAAGGTGCTCGACCTGCTGCTGGAAGTGGATGCGGAGCGGCACAAGCGGATCAGCACATCCAACGTGAACACCACTCTCGAGGCAATCGTCGGAAGGCGTCAACCGCCCCAGGCGGCGGGACGCGAGGTCAAGCTCAATTATGCGACGCAGGTGGAGACCGCTCCTCCGGTGATCGCCGTTTTCGGGAACAACCCCGACCTGGTGCAGGACCACTATGTCCGCTATCTGCACAATGAGTTTCGTGAAGCGTGGGGGTTCCGTGGCAACCCGCTGCGAATAATCATGCGTCGAAAATCCCCTCAATCGGCGTAGATGCTCACTGGCCTCGTCGGCATCCTGATCTCGTATCTGGCCGGCTCGATACCTACCGCGTATCTCGCTGGAAAAGCCCGCGGTGTCGATCTCAGGGCGCACGGGTCGGGGAACCTCGGCGCGACCAATGTGGCCCGCGTCCTCGGCACCAAGACCGGCGTCGCTGTGTTCGCGGTGGACGTGCTGAAAGGCTTCTTGCCCGTCTGGATCCTACCCCGGTTCGTCGACAATCCGAACCCTGAGTTGTGGGCTGTGCTGTTCGGAGCCGCGGCAATCATCGGCCACGTGAAGCCCATTTTCCTGGGCGGGAAGGGAGGAGGCAAGGGCGTCGCGACGGCCAGCGGGGTATTTCTCGCGCTGGTACCCGTCCCCTTGCTCATTGCCCAGGCGGTGTGGGCGGTGGTTTTCTATTTCACTCGCTATGTGAGTCTCGCCTCGCTCGTCGGTGCCGCGGTGCTGCCGATAGCCATCTTGACCTGGTGGCGAGATCCTACGGCTCCGGATTTCATCGCCAGCGTGCTTGTCGCGATATTCGTTTTCTGGACGCACCGCGCCAACATCGGCCGTCTCCGCCGCGGCGAAGAACACCGTTTCGTGAAGAAAGTGGACGAACGCCGCTGATGCGGTGCGCGGTAGTAGGCGCTGGGGCGTGGGGAACCGCGATCGCGGATCTGCTGGCGCGGAACGGCCACCAGGTCCGGTTGTGGGCATATGAGCCGGATGTGGCGGAGTCCATCAATGCCCGCCACGAGAACACGCGATTTCTGGCGGGGCACAAGCTCGCTCCGTCATTGGTCGCCGACAACGATCTCCACCGCGCGCTCGACGGCGCCGAGCTGGTGACGGTGGCGACGCCTTCCCAGGTGCTCAGGCCGATCATGACTCTCGCGCGGCCGGCCTTGAACGGAAAAGTGCCGGTGGTGATCGCCAGCAAGGGGATCGAGCGCGGCACTCTGGCGCTCATGACCGACGTGGCTGAGGAGGAGCTTCCCGACAATACGGTGGTTGCTTTGTCGGGTCCGAGCTTCGCGGCGGAAGTTGCCAGCTGTCAGCCGACCGCTGTCGTCGCGGCATCGGCGTCTATCGAAGCGGCGGAGCTGACCCAGCGCGTGCTCAGCTCCGCATATTTCCGCGTCTACACCCACACCGATGTGATCGGCGTGGAGCTGGGCGGCGCGCTCAAGAACGTCATGGCGGTTGCAACCGGCATCGCCGAAGGGCTCGGCCTCGGCTTCAATGCGCGCGCGGCCCTGATCACGCGAGGGCTCGCCGAGATGACGCGCCTGGGGGTGGCGCTGGGGGCGGAGCAGAGCACCTTCGCTGGCCTTGCCGGGCTCGGTGACCTGGTGCTCACCTGCACCGGCTCGCTCAGCCGGAATCGCGCGGTGGGTGTGGAGCTGGGGAAGGGCAAATCGCTTGACGAAGCGCTCAGGAAGCGAGAGACCGTCGCTGAAGGTGTCGTGACCGCCCAGAGCGCGCGCGAGCTCGCGGTGAGCAAGGGAGTGGAGATGCCGATCGTCGATACCGTAAACCGAGTACTCTTCGAGGGCCAGCCGGCTCGCAGCGCGATCGCGGCCCTCATGACCCGAGAGCTCCGAGCAGAGGTGGACGGATGAAAGCAAAGGAACCGGTTCAGGAGTTCTTCTCCATCGGCGACGTCTGTACCCTCACGGATCTGAAGCCGCACGTCCTGCGTTACTGGGAAAGTCAGTTCAAGTTCCTGCATCCGGCAAAGAACCGCTCCGGGAATCGGGTCTATCAGCGGCGCGAGATCGAGCTGATAATGCTGGTGAAGCAGCTGCTTTACACCGAGAAGTACACGATCGACGGAGCGCGGCAGAAGATCGATGAGTACAAGAAAAGCGGTGACCTGCGCACAGTGGCGCGGCACGCGCTCGATTCACAGGCAGTCGAGACAATGGAGAGCGACCTTCGCTCCCTCCTTGCGATACTCGACGGAAACGCGGAAGAACGGGGGAAAGACAGTTGATCGAGCCACTGGTGGTGCTGGTGCCAGCTTACAATGCGGAGCCGTCCCTGGCGAAGGTCGTCAAGGACGTCCGTCGCAATCTGCCCCGCGCGTGGATCATCGGCATCGACGATGGATCGACCGACGGCTCGCGTCACCTGCTCAAGACGGTTTGCGACGAGACCATCGAGTTCGACAAGAATCGCGGCAAGGGAGCGGCGCTGCGGGCGGGATTCGATGCCGCCCTCAAAAAGGGCGCCAACGCAGTCCTTACCATCGATTCGGACGGCCAGCACGATGCCGCGTTCGCCCCAGCGCTGGTTGAGGCTCTGGCCCGCGCCGACATCGTCATCGGCACGCGCGACCTCTCAGGTGAGCACGTTCCGAAACACCGCCGGATAGCCAACATGATTTCCTCGGCCGCGACACGCGCAGTTTCCGGCGGCAAGGTCCGCGACAGTCAGTCTGGGTACAGGGCGTTCAAGGCTGAAGTGCTGCGCAAGGTCAAAGGCGAGGGCGACCGGTACGAGTACGAGACCGATTTCATCATTCGGGCGGCGCGACTCGGATTCACCACCGCCAACGTCCCGATCTCGACGATCTACGGATCGCCCAGCTATTTCCGCGAATTCAGGGACGCATGGCTGGTGATCAAGGTCTTGTGGCGCCACCGCGCCGGGATATTCCACCGTTGAGACTGCTGTGCACCAATGACGATGGGATACTCGCCTACGGTCTTCAGTGTCTGGTCGAGGCTGCGGAGCCGCTCGGAGAGATAACGGTCGTGGCTCCCGACCGCGAGCAAAGCGCGACCAGCCATTCGCTCACGCTGCACCATCCCGTGCGGCCCATCGAGCGCGGTGAAAGACGATTCCAGGTGGACGGCACACCAACCGACTGCGTGATGCTCGCCGTGGAGGCGCTGATGCCCGACCGCCCGGACTTCGTCTTCAGCGGAATCAATCACGGACAGAACATGGGTGAGGACGTGCTCTACTCGGGCACCGTCGCGGCGGCGATGGAAGGGCTTTCGCTCGGGATTCCGTCGCTGGCGATCTCCTTCGCCGGAGGAGATTTGCGGGCCGACGTCACCATGCTGAAGGATCAGATCGAGCCACTCAGGAATCTGCTCAAGCACATCCTCGCGCTGCCGGCGTTTCCCGAGCACACTCTCCTCAACATCAATCTTCCTCCGCTCAAGGCCGCTGACATCAAGGGCGTTCGCCTCACCAGGCTCGGCCGCCGTGTGTACTCCGATTCGTTGAAGCCGATGCAGGACCCGTGGGGCAGGCAGATCTACTGGATCGGTGGCGGATCGATCGCGTGGTCAGGCGAGGAGACGTCGGATTTTCGCGCCGTTCAGGAAGGATACATCTCGGTGACGCCGCTTCATCTCGACCTCACTCACCACGCGATGCTCGCCGCAGCGGAGACCTGGTGGCAGCACCTGTAGAGCACGAGATGCGCGGTCCCCGCCGCAGGCTCGTGGAGACGCTGCAGCAGCAGGGCATCAGGGATCTATCGGTGCTCCACGCCATAGATATGACGCCGCGGCATCTATTCGTGCCGACGGGAGTCCGTCACCGCGCATACGAAGACTCGGCGCTTCCAATCGGCAGCGGCCAGACCATCTCGCAGCCGTCGATCCATGCGAGATATCTCGAGCTGCTCAAGCTCACCGGAAACGAAAAGATACTGGAGATAGGAACCGGCTCCGGGTACCAGACGGCGCTGCTTTCGCACCTTGTCGCTCAGGTCTTCTCGATAGAGAGGATCCCCGCGCTCCTGGACGGAGCGAGAGACATCATTCGCCAGATCGGCGCCCGCAATGTTTCTTTCCTCCTCGGCGACGGCACCCTGGGCTGGCGCCAGTATGCGCCCTACGATGCGATACTTGTCGGCGCTGGCGCGCCGGAGGTTCCTTCTACATATCGTGATCAACTCACCGAAGGTGGCAAGATTCTGATACCACTCGGCGACAAGGAAGAGCAGACACTGTTCATGTTCACCCGCCGAGGAGAGGAATTCGAGAAGATGGAAATCGCTCCAGTGCGTTTCGTGCCGCTGGTAGGCAAGTACAGCTGGGAAGGAGGGGAGGCGTAGTGAAGCACACACCGCAACGTCCGTTCGTTCCGACGCCTGGATCCAGACCGCGAATCGAAACCGCGGGCGCCCTTGCGTTTAGGATTGCGCATCCCTTCGTGCACGGGACTAGGCCGGTCAAGAGCGCGGGGAATGCGCCCCCTTCGCCGCCACCTCCGCCGTTGCCGCTCGTGTACGTGCCGCCGGTGAATGCGCCGCCCCCCATGGACACATTGGCGCCGATCGAGCAATTCCTGCACGCCGAGCCTGCGGTTCAGAGCGAGCCACCGGGTATCGACGAGTATGCGTACGAGCTTCCTCCGGTCGAGCATTTCAGGGATCGAGAGCCGGAGGAATCGGGTTTCGGCTCGACAGGAGGCCAAGAGTCCGCGACCGAGGCTTCGGACGGCGAGCTGGCCGGCGAGGTCGACACCTCGGAGTGGAGTGCGGCTGACTGGCAGCAGTTCGACTGGCGGTCGGCGGCCGCGCTCGGTGATGCTTCCGATCCCGCAGCGAGCAATGCCTGGTCCGAGACCGACTGGGAGAAAGCGCCCCCGCCGCCGTCGGGTCGGGACGTCCGGGATTCCGCTGCCAAGGCAATTGCCGATGCGCTGGACGGAATTGCGCGGCGGATCAGGGAAGGGGACCTCTCGCTTCCGTCTCCCGGATCGGTGAGCAGTCCCGCCGACATTGCGGCGACCCTGGCCGCACTGCTTGGAGTGAAGCGCTAAGGCGGAATGGACTGCATTCACCTCGAGATCCGCGGCCGGGTTCAAGGCGTCGGTTTTCGCTGGTTCATACGTGAGACTGCGCGGCGTCTAGACCTGAGCGGGTGGGTGAGCAACCGAGCTGACGGGTTGGTCGAGCTGGCGGCGGCGGGCGAGGCGCACTCTTTGGAAAAGCTTGCCGCGGACGCGCGGAAGGGTCCGCCGGGCGCGATAGTCGAAGAAGTTCGCACTTTGCCGCCGATCGATCCGGCATCATTGTCAAAGCCGTTCGGGATCGCACGGGTCGACCGGTAGAAGCTGACACTGTAATGTGTCTTCTAGATGACTCCGGTTCGGTGTAGATTCACCAGCGAATCCGCGCGCTGATTCTTCCAGGTGATTCTGCCCCCGTAGCTCAGGTGGATAGAGCAGCGGTTTCCTAAACCGTTGGCCGGGTGTTCGAGTCACCCCGGGGGCGCTCGACCACCTTGTTCAAGCCTTACTCTCAGGAAAAATGACAACGCCTAATACCAGATCCCGATCTCGTCTTGGCGACGAGTCCTTGACCGATTGGATAATGCTTCACAAGCGACTGGCGTCCTGGGCGTTGCTCGTCTTCGTCTTCCTCGTCGGCGGGCTCTGGTACTTCCAGCGCTCGCGCTCACTGCGTGAGCAGCACGCCGAGAAGGCCTACTACGAGGCTCGGCAAGCCGCGTCAGCGGGGAACCTTCCGCTCGCTGTTTCTGACCTGAAAAAGGTCGTCACGCGTTACGAGGGCACCAGCGGAGGCACCCAGGCGGCGATCTTCCTGGCGCAGGCCCTCTACGAGCAGAAGAAGCACCAGGAAGGCATCACCGAGCTCAAGAAGGCGCTGGATGGGGCTCCGGAAGACTTCGTCCCATCGATTCATGCCCTGATAGCCGCTGGCTACGAGGAGCTCAAGGACTTTGGAGCCGGGGCGGCCGAGTACAAGGAGGCCTCTACGGCGACCAGATTCCCGGCCGAAAAGGCGAACTATCTGGCGGCTGCCGGGAGGGCCTACATGGCCGCGGGAAAACGGGCGGAGGCGCGGGCGATCTGGGCAGAGCTGGCTGAGGACGAGACCGGTCCGCTGGCCGCCGAAGCAAGGGTCAGACTGGGCGAGATGGACGCGAAGCCAATGACGACCTGAAGTAGTACTTCACCAACACCCAAGGAGGACAGCATGGCCGTAAATCTGAACAGACAAAAGCTGCTGATCGGAGGCCTGGCAGCCGGGTTGGTCCTCAACATCATCGACTTCCTCACCAACGCCGTGATCCTGTCGGCACGGATGCAGGCGGATGCCAATGCCTTCAAGGCCGGGTTGGGGGACCAGATGGCGGCGATGGGGGGAGGGCAGATAGCCGTTTACGTCTTCTTCGACTTCATAGTCGGGCTATTGCTGGTCTGGACGTATGCCGCGATCCGGCCACGTTTTGGCCCTGGGGCCAAGACGGCGGCCTACGTCGGGCTGCTGTTCTTCGTGTTCGGGATGATCCTGACCTACGGGTACAAGGAGATGGGAATCATGTCTCCCGGGCTCTGGTGGTCCTACACGGCGATCTGGTTCGTGAACCTGCAGCTGGCCTCCATGGTGGGCGGCTGGCTGTACTCGGAAGAGGATATCCGGACGACCTAAACGATCGTCCCAATCCGCCATTGGGCAGCGGCCAGTCCCGGCCTAGCACATCCCGGGACTGGCCGCTTTTTCATGCTCAATGGGCAATGACTGTGTATATGCGTATAAGAGATATTATGTAAACTACACACACCCCATTTATGTGGAGAAGTTGATTGGTGGCTGTCCTGCCCTGGTGAACCTCTGCCGCTGCTTGGAGTTATGAGCGAGGGTTAAGAAATCACTGCATGAGCTCGTAGGAAACACCCGGCCAGCGTCTCAGCGACAGTCTGTCAGCCCAAGTCTCGCAGGCGACCCTCATAAACGATCCTTCCCTCTCCCCGAAGTGAGGGCAGCCAACTCGATCCTTCACGACGGAGAGTGACGGTCAGCGGCAGCCCGGACCGGGTCCAAAGGACTGTCTCGTCGCCGGATTCTCCCCAGCTCGCGAGCAGCACCGCGGCCGCGACCGCGCCGGTTCCGCAGGCCAGTGTCTCGGCCTCGACGCCACGCTCGTAGGTCCGGTAGGTCCAGTCTCCAGCTTGGCGTCTGGCCACGAAATTCACGTTGGCGCCGTCCGTCAGGCGGGGGTGATTTCTCAGCTCCGGGCCCCTCACCATCACCTTGGCCGATTCCACTTCGGGCATCTCGATCACCACGTGTGGGACCCCGGCCCGGGCGAATCCAAGGCGCTGTTCTCCGCGCTGGACGCCCAGATCGGAGGCGTCCGGTCTTACGTCCGTAACCGCCTCGAGATCGACTTCGGGCAAGCCGTCCCGGAGCCGGGCCTGGAGCGCTCCGGCCGCGGTGTGTAGCACGAAGCCGCCCGCCTGGGCCAGCCCCAGCTCGACCGCGAGGCGGGTGCTGCACAGGCTGGCATTGCCACAGAGGGCTGCCTCGGACCCGTCGCTGTTGTAGTACCGCATCCTAAGATCACCCTTCCCGACCTTTTCCAGGAAAACGACCCCGTCGGCGCCTACCCCCGTCCCTCTGGCGGATAGCGCCTTGATTTGCGCCGGCGTTTCCAGGTCCGAAGCGTCCTTTTCGCTCGAATCGAAGACCACGAAATCATTGCCGGAGCCTGTCATCTTGAAGAAGCGCCGGCCCTCCAGGCGTCCCGCCATCAGATCCTCCCGGTCATACTCCACCAGCGCAGACGCCAGACCATCCAGACGGCTTCGCGAACGATTCGCTTCGACATCTTGCTCACACCCTCGGTCCGATCGACGAAGACGATCGGAATCTCCATCAGCCGGAATCCCTTTTTCCAGGCGCGGAAGTGCATCTCGATCTGAAACGCATAACCATTTGACTTGACAGAGTTTAGATCGATCGATTCAAGTACGTTCCGACGGAAGCACTTGAAGCCGGCCGTGGTGTCGAAGATAGGAAGCCCGGTCACTGCGCGGGCGTAGATATTGGCCGAGTAGCTCAGGAAAAGCCGGCTCATCGGCCAGTTCACGACGTTCACGCGCCCATCCTGGTATCGGGATCCAATGACCAAGTCCGCTTCCCCGATCGCGGCGAGAAACTTGGGCAACCGGTCGGGATTGTGGGAAAAGTCGGCGTCCATTTCGAAGACTAGGTCGTAGTTCCGCTCGAGAGCCCACCGGAAACCGGTGATGTATGCGGTGCCGAGTCCGAGCTTTCCGGCTCGATGGATGACGTGGACGCGGGGATCGCCTGCGACGATGCCGTCTACGATTGCCCCCGTTCCATCGGGAGAGCCGTCGTCGACGACCAGCACCTCGAGTGATTTGTCTTGGGCCAGGATGGCCGGGATCAGCTTCGCAATGTTGAACCGTTCGTTATAGGTGGGAACGATCACCAGGTTCCGATCAGCCAAGGCGCCCCCCCCGACGGTCGCGCCACACCCCGGCGGCCAGGGCCACGAGAGCCAGTCCGATGGCGATCCAGGTCACGGCCTTCCCTGTCTGATAGCTGGGACTCGTGAACTCCAGCTCGACCCTTCTTGCACCCTCCGGGAGCTCCACACCAATGAGGGTGAAGTCAGCCCGGCCCAGTCGAGCCGGGCGGCCGTCCACCGTCGCGAGCCAACCCGGATAATAGTTCTCGGACACCACGAGAGTGGCGCCCTTGGGCGCTGGAGCGCTGAGGTCGATCTGTACTTTGCCCGGCGCATGGCTCAGAACTCGAGCGGTAATCGGGAGCGGGTCCGGAAGCGCGCGCACCGCCGGGGCCACCGTGACGTCGGCTGAGTTATCAAAGAGAGCCGCCCGTCTAACGTCGAAACGCGGATCCAATACCGTGGACAGCACCTGGTCATCGTTCGCCTTCACCGCTACGGGCGTCACCCAGGCGTACGGGTTGTCGCTGGCGAGCCGAAACAGGTAGGTGTCATTGCCCGATGCGTTTCGCACCGGGCCTTTCACGAGCGTGGCACCTGGAAAGAACGGGACGTCCGGAACGTCGATGAGGACGAACCTGGCATTGGTCAATCGCTGAACATTAGGAGAAAGCAGTCGCTCGGTGGGCCCGTTGAGACCCACCAGCTCCTTGTAGCGTCCGAGCTGATTGCCGTGATATCCGAGCACATTCCTCACACCATGCGACATCAAGGCGTCACCCGACAAGAATGCATCGCGCCGGGTGGTTCCGATCTGAAGCGGGAGCACTCGAGCGGGCTGCGGCTCGGCCTTGATCGCCTCGATCAGCGCGTCGCTGGCGTAGATCTCCTTCGCCGGCGGAGAGAACAACCAGTACAGGCGCTCAATGCTCCAGAGATCCACTGCTACCAGAGCTACCAGCCCGAGTGCTGCACCTCGCACGGGAATGAGCCTTCGCAGTAGCGCGAAGCCGAGTGCCACTGTCAGAGCAACGAACGCAAATGAGCGCCAGGCACCAGACATCATCGCTTGCCTGTTGGCGTCCACACTCTCGAACCGGTTTGGGTCTGCAAACGAAGTCGCCAATGTGGTCAGGCCGCCCACAGTTCCTAGCAGCGCGATCAAGCCGGCAAAGCCGAGCCAGCCAAACAGGTACCGCCGCGACACGCGTGACTGCAGGAAGCGCTCGGTCCCAACGCACGCCAGCAGCGAGATTGCCAGCGCCCCGACGAAGAAAATCGTCGCCGGTGCACGGAAATACTTCGTTCCCGGAACGAGCGAATACGGAATGCGATAGAACGGCGTCGCGCTTCCCAGCGACCAGAAGATCGAGACGAGCAGCACGGCTGACCAGAAGATGATGTGCTTCCGCCTCGGATCGCTGCGTAGCCCGAGAAACGCGGCGCCGGCCAGCACCAGCACCACCACGCCGACGTAATCGCTGTGGAAGTGGATACCGTTGCGGCCCCAGTAAGCGTCGAGCATCCCCGAGAACTGTGGCAGGTAGGTGTTGAACAGCTCCTCAGGCGGCCAGGCGTAGGATGTGGCCGTCTGATAATCGGCGATTCCTCCCGCCCTCGGAGACCAGGCCACGTACTCCCGGACCGGGAGATACTGCACCGCGCCGATCGCGAGTCCTACCAGCACTGATCCCAGTGCCGTACCGAGTCGTTTGACGGCCAGCCCGCGTGCGAGCCTGCCGCCGTCGACGTTGGCGAACGCGAGAAACAACGCATATGCGCCGCAGGCGAGGAGCATGTACTGAAGCAGCTGAGGGTGCGGGCTCAATACCGCGAGACCGACGATCAGCGCAAGCGCGCCCCAGCTCGACGCGCGTCCGCCGCGAATGCCGCGATAGATCATCCACAGCGCCAGCGGCAAGAGCGCGCTCACGAACAATTTTCCATCGTGACCGGGCGAGACGTACGAGGCGATCTGTCCGCTCATCATGTACGCCAGGCCGCCCGCCAATGAGCCCGGGAAGCTGTGGCCGATTGCTCGCAGGAAGCTGAACGTGAAGATGCCGGCGAGGAAAAGGTGGATGATGAATCCCCACGTCATCGCCACGTCGGTGGGGAGCACCATCCGGAGAAGGAACGTCGGGTAGAAAATGTCCCCGTGCATTGCCGCGATGTACGGCATTCCGCCAAAGAGATATGGATTCCAGAGCGGAAAGCCCTCTCCGGCCCGGAGCGTGGCGGCGGCGAATTCACGAAACGCGTAGCCGGCGATGTACTGGTCGCTGTGCGGATTCACCAGGAACTTTCCGGCGAGCGCCGGCCACGCCAGCGAGAACGTGGCGACGAGGTAGACGAGTGATGCCCAGCCGAATGCGAAGCGCGGCGCCTCGAGCGCCGCGGTGGAATCTACCGTTCGAATGGGTGGTGCCTGTTCCTTCGTTCGTGCCATGGACTTCAATGCGGTAAGGACTTCCGGGTCGCTCCGACGGTGATGTACAGTCCGCTCGGTACCAGCTCCACTACGGTCAGCCACAACCGTGCCGCGATCGCAACCAGCGCGGCGTCGGCTTCGTTCGCGAGTCCGAGCTGCGTCATGAACGCAGCAAGGGTGATCTCGCGCACGCCGAGACCGGCGGGCGCGATCGGAGAGATGAAACCAAGGATGTACGCGGCAGAGTAAGCTGCGATGTAAGAGCTGATTTCGCCAGGCGCCGAGCCCAGCAGTCCCCGCACGAACAACTGGAAGGCGAGCCCATAGAGAAGCCACGACAATGCGCTCGCCAGCGCGGCCGTCCAGATGCTCGCCGCCGGTATCGACGGTGTGACGATTTCCCTGCCGCTAAGGTTGGCGGCCCACACCGCGAGTCGAGGAAGGAATTTGGGAGCCGTCAACAGCACGACGGCGAGCAGCGAAACGGCGGCGCCGACGAGCAGCGGTTCTCCGAGAAGCTTGGCGCTTGTGACCATCACTATCGCCGTCCCTGTAACCAGACTCACCGACTGCATGAGAATGGACGAGCCGGCGGCGGCTAGTCCCGACAAGCCTCGCTCCCTTGCCATCACACTCATGGCGGTCAGGGACCAGATGTTACCCGGTACGTATTTGCCGAGGTTGGAGAGGAACCAGATTCTCGCGGCGTGGCGGAACGCGAGGTGCGAATCCCACGCGCTCAGAATCCGTCGCCACCCCTCGATGAGAAGCGCATAGGTGACGAGAATGAGAAGAGTGGCGAGCGTGATCTGCTTCCACCCGAACTGGATGTGCAGGAGGCGGGTGCCCACCTGATTCCACTGCCCCGCGAGCGCGCGGAAAGCGAAAAAAAGTACCAGAGCGGCGAAGACCCACTGAGCCGCTCTGAACAGGCTACGACGCGATACCGCCAAGAACCTGTCTATAGATGTCCGCGTATCGGCGGGCAGCCGACTCGGGAGCGAACGCGGAAAGTGCGTAGAGGCGCCCTGCCCTGCCGAGGTCCGCTCCAAAACCGTCGCGACTGAGCAGGTCGTCGAGCGTGCTGGCCAACGCGGCGCGATCGCCTGGCGGCACCAGCAATCCCGTCTTCTCGTGCTGGATGATGTCCCTCAAGCCTCCGGAATCGAAAGCGACGACCGGCGCTTCGCACAGCAATGCTTCTACTGCCACCAGACCAAGTCCTTCATCGATCGAGGGGACCACAACCGCGGCGGCGCGCTGATACATCGCCGCCAGCTCAGGCTGAGGAAGCTGCCCGTGCCAGCGGACACGATCGGCGATGCCAAGATCTCGCGCTAGCTGCTCCATGACGTCGCGATTCGTGCCGTCACCGACGACATCGAGCTCGGCGCGGGTCTTCATCGCCGCAACCGCCTGAAGCAGGTGCTCGATGCCCTTCTGTCCGGTGAGCCGGCCGACGAAGAGAAGTCGACGCCGATCGCGCGTTCCATTTGGGGAAAAGAGCTCCGTGGCAACCGGCATCGGCGCTACGGTGGCCTGAGTCCCCGGCGCCAGCTTTTCCGTCTCCTCCTGTAGCCAACGTGAAACTGTCGTGACCGCCGCCGAGTGCTTCAATACGTGGTTGAAGAGCGGCTTCGCGACTCCGACCGTTCGCGCCAACCGGACGTCGGTGCCATGGAGAGTGGTGACCACCGGAAGGTGCGCGAGGCTTCCGACCCACGTTCCGACCACGCCGTTGGGAAACCACCAATGCGCGTGAATGATCTCGGGCTCGAAGCTGCGTCGCGCGCGGACGGCGTGGACGAAATCAGAGCCGAGGAATCCGACCAGAGCGAGGCGCGCGCTCCATGACGACGCCACATCGGCCGCCATGTTTCCGGTGTACGCCAGCTTCTCGTAGCGACGCGGCGCGTAGCGGAACCGTTCCACCTTGATGCCCTGGATCTCGTCGGTGGCCGGGAGTCCGGGAGCGGCGGGCGCCACCACCTGCACCGCCACATTTTCGGCTTTGAGCGCAACCGCGAGGCGCAGGACGAACGAGCCGGGGGCATCCCCTTCCTTCCGCGGGAAGGAGTGCGTCAGGAAAAGTACTTTCATCCGTTAGCGCTCTGCGGAAGTGTCGCGTTCGTGCGAGATGTCCTCGAGACGCTTTCGCAGCTGACTCAGCTCGGCGCGCTGCGCCGCGATCAGCTCACCGATCAATCCGGTCGCTAAGAAGACGCTGCCGACGGTCAGACAGACTTCGACGAGATTGATCAGTGGGCGGAACCCGACGCCGCCGAAGACCCGCCAGAAAATCGCGACGATGCCCACGAGCACGCCCAGAGTGAAGAGGCCCGCCCCCATCATTCCGAACAGCAGGAGCGGCTTGCGCGCGAACCTGAGCTCGAACCATACCGCCAGCATGTCGAGCACGCCCACCGGAATGCGTCCCACGCCGAATTTCGACTGGCCCGCGTTCCGTGCGTATAGCGGCACCGGGATCTCGGAGACGGTGAAGCCGTCGGCGGCGGCCATCACCACCATGTAGCGGTGCCAGTCGGGCCGATTGGGGAGCGAGTCCATCACCTCTCTCCGATACGCCTTCACCGAATTGAGATCGCGGACGGGCACCTTGAACAGCGAGCGGCTCAGGCGATTGTAAATGCCCGACACGAACGCCTTCTCGTACTTCCCTTCCTTGTAACCGGTGACGATGTCGGATTCTCCGGCCAGCACAGGCGCCACGAGCCGCGGTATGTCCTCGGGCTTGTACTGAAGATCGGCGGGATAGAATACGAGGACGCTGCCCCGCGAATACAGGTAGCCGGTGCGCAGCGCATCGGCGATACCGCGACGGACGCCGTGCCGCACGATCCGCAGGAATGGGTATTCCTGAGACAAGCGCTCGAGGACTTCCCAGGTTCCATCCACCGAGCCGTCATCGACCACTACGACCTCGTACCGATCCGGTGCGTCCCGGAAGGCTTCACGGGCCTGCTCCATGAACAGAGGAAGATTCTCTGCTTCATCCCGGGCCGGAACGAGGACACTGACTTCCGGCCTGGCAGTCGGTGACTGCCGGCCTACTCCCTTGAACCATTGGGCGGCGTCGGCCTGGGATGGCGACGTCATACCCGCTTGCGCATCCGTGCAGAGAGAACGCCCAGCTGGTCCCGATACTTGGCGACTGTCCGGCGGGCGATCTGCACGCCGCTCTCGCGAAGGATGTTGACGATCGCCTGGTCTGTGAGCGGGTGCTTGGGATCCTCCTCCTGCACCAGCTTCTGAAGCTGTGCCTTGATGCCCCGGGCGGAAACGTCCTCTCCGTCCGCTGTTGCCAGCCCGGATGAGAAAAAGAATTTCAGCGGCAGCACGCCCCGAGGAGTCTGCACGAACTTCTCGTTCGTCACCCGGCTCACGGTCGACTCGTGCATGTTGATGACTTCGGCCACTTCGCGAAGCGTCAGCGGCTTCAGGTGCTGAATGCCCTTCTCGAAGAATTCACGCTGCCGCTCGACGATGTAGTTCATCACCTTGAGCATCGTCTGCCGCCGCTGCTCGATCGCCTGAATCATCCAGTTGGCGGAGTTCAGCTTGTTGGAGATGAACTCCTTGTTCTCACCGTCGAACTTCTTCTTGTCGCGCGCGATCTCCTGGTAGGCGCGACTGAGCTTTAGCCGCGGGAGATTTGCGTCGTTGAGAAAGACGTGGTACCGGTCGTCGATCTTCTCGACGATCAGATCCGGAATGATGTAGTTGTCGTCGCGGGATCCGTACTGGAGACCCGGCTTGGGGTCGAGTTTGGCGATCTCGTCGGCCGCCTTCTGTACATCGGCCGCGCTGATGCCGAAGCGCTTCGAGATCTCGCTCCAGCGGTGGTTGATCAGCTCCTCGAAGCAGTCGCGCACGAGCCGATACGGCACCGACTGCTCGAGTCCGGCTTCCTTGAGCTGGAGGAGCAGACATTCTCTCAGGTCCTGAGCGCCCACGCCCGGCGGATCGAGCCCCTGGACGGTGGCGAGCATGTCGTGGCCTTCATCGATGGAGTAGAGCGGTAGGTCTTCGACCTCACGCCCCGATTCTTCCGCAGCTTTCGATACCACTTCGTTGAGGGAGCGGACGATGTCCTCGACACCGGAAGCCAGATAGCCGTCGTCGTTGATGTTCCCGATGAACTCGTCGGCCAGAAATGTCTGTCTGGGCGTGAGCTCGAGGAGGCTCACCTGGTCGCGCAGATGGTCGCTCAGATCGCGCGTGGCCACGGTTACAGGCTCGAAGTACTCGCGCTCCTCGTGCTCTTCCCTGCGGCCACCGGCGGTATCGAAGCCGTCGAGGAGGATTTCCTCCCAGTCTATCTCGCCGGCGCGCTCGTCCTCGGGCTCGGTCTGCGCCGGCTCGTCGGCTTCGCCTTCCTGCTCCTCTTCCTCCTCGTCCTCAGTGTCCACCAGGTCGAGGAACGGATTGTTGAGCAGCTCCTGCTTCAAGTGCTGCTGGAGGTCGAGCAGGGGCATGTACAGGAGGTCCATCGCCTGGTAAAGGCGTGGATTTATCTTCAGCTCCTGGCGGAGCTGAGTGGATTGATTGAGGCCGGGCTTCAAGAGATCGCTACCTCGTCTCTCGTCCGCGAAAATCTCTCTCGCAAGCGCGCCGTAAGTGTCGGACCCAGATAGATATCAGCCACCGTATCGTCGAAAACGAGGTCCCGGACGGTTCCGGAAACCTTGACCTGCCCGTCGAACATAATGTACGCCCTGTCCACGATGTCCAGCGTCTGCTCGACGTTGTGATCGCTGATCAGCACGCCGATCCCGCGGTGACGCAGCCCCGCAACAATGGTCTGGATGTCATGAACCGCGATCGGATCGACTCCGGCGAACGGCTCGTCCAGCATCATGAACTTCGGATCCGTCACCAGCGCCCGGGTTATCTCGAGCCGCCGCCGCTCGCCGCCAGAAAGTGCGTACGCCTTGCTCTTCCGAAGGCGCTTGATCGTCAGCTCGTCGAGGAGCTTCTCCAGCCGCTCATTTCTCTCAGCGGCCGTCAGAGGCAGCGTCTCCAGTATCGCAAGAATGTTGTCCTCGACGGAGAGCTTGCGAAAGATCGACGGCTCCTGCGAAAGGTAGCCGATTCCGCGCCGGGCGCGCTTGTACATCGGCAAATTCGTGATGTCTTCCCCATCGAGCATGATGCGACCCGATTGAGGCTGGATGAGCCCCACGATCATGTAGAACGTGGTCGTCTTCCCCGCCCCGTTCGGTCCTAGGAGACCGACTATCTCGCCCTGGCGCAGACGGAGTGCGACGTCGTTCACGACCTTTCGCCCGCGATAGGTCTTGGTGAGCCCCACAGCCTCCAGCAGGCTGCCGCTGAGGATCGGTGTCGCGGCCGGGGTCGAGAGAGCGAGCCTGGAATGCTCGCCCGTCTCCCGCATTGCCGCAGCGAATTCTTCGCGATTTGGCGCGATGTCCTTCCAGAGCGCCGGAGCAACTCTGACCGTCGCGGCGTCGCTCTCGGTGTCGCCCCCAAGCGGTGCCAGAATGCCACGTTCAGCCAGGCGGGGCAGAATGGAAT
>JBKKAY010000231.1:0-3143 GCA_046714195.1 Gemmatimonadaceae bacterium | reverse complement strand
GGATTCGCAGGTCGGCATCGAGAGCACATTCGGAAACAAGCACGCGGTTGCGACGACCAATGACCTGTCGGATGCGTCACTGCTGCGCACCGTCCAACAGTCGGAAGCGCTGGCCAAGCTGTCCCCGGACGATCCGGAGAACATGCCGCCCCTCGGGCCTCAGACGTATCTGCCGGTCACCGCCTGGTTCGATTCAACGGCGAATCTCTCGCCAGAGGCTCGCGCTCGCGCGGCGCTGACCGCGCTCGAGCCCTCGCGCAAAGCGGGCGATCTGAAATCCGCCGGCTTCATCGTCGTCAACGCCGAGTCCACCGCGCTCGGCAACAACAAGGGGCTGTTCGCGTACAACCGCTCCACCAACGCGAACTACACGCTGACGGTACGGACTGACGACGGCACCGGCTCGGGATGGGCAGGCGCTGAGCATCCCGACTGGACCAAGCTCGACTTCCCAGCGATCTCAGCCCACGCCATCAACAAGGCGCGGCTTTCCCGGAACCCGGTGGCTATCGAGCCGGGCCGCTACACGGTGATACTGGAGCCGCAGGCGGTCGGGGACCTCGTGCAGCTGCTGGCGTTCGCGCTCGCGGCACGCAATGCCGACGAGGGCCGGAGCGCGTTCGCGAAACAGGGCGGCGGCAACAAGATCGGCGAAAAGATCGTCGACAGTCGCGTGACGATCATTTCCGATCCGCAGGATCCGCAGGTCCTTTCCCAGCCGTTCGATGGCCAGGGACTGCCGCTGGCCCGTCAGGTGTGGGTGGAGAACGGTGTGCTCAAGCAGCTGTTCTACTCCCGCTTCTGGGCGCAGAAGCAGGGCAAGGTGGCCACGGGCTTCCCGACATCGATCAAGATGATGGGAGGCACGACGTCGCTGGACGACATGATCAAGTCCACTCCGCGCGGAGTTCTGGTCACGCGGCTGTGGTACCTGCGGCAGGTGGATCCGCGGACGATCCTGTTCACCGGACTCACCCGCGACGGGACGTTCCTGATCGAGAACGGCAAAGTGTCGAAGGCGATCAAGAATTTCCGCTTCAACGAGTCGCCGCTGTTCCTGCTCTCCAACCTCGAGGCGCTGAGCCCGGCGGTTCGCATTGCCGGCTCAGAGGGAGGCGGTGCGGTCGTGATGCCGGCGATCAAGGCCAAGGATTTTAACTTCACGAGTTTGTCCGACGCGGTGTAGTGGCCGAAGCGCGGCGACGGAATTTGGCGGAACGGCTGCCCTGTCCGTCGCCTACCGCTCAGCTCAGCGAGTTGGTGTTATCCAACCCCACTTGGCGAAGATACGGGCGCCTTCGCGCGAGCGTAGGAACTGGACGAACTCGCGCGCCAGAGCTTTGTCGCGTCCGCGAGTCGTGAGAGCCGTTCCCGCGTCCCGGTAGATTCTCCACTTGGGCGCGACTGGAACGACGTCGGCCAGCGTGGGATTCGCCACCTGCCAGATATTCCATATCAGCCAGGCATCGTAGCTCTGGTCATCGGTCCAGATCTTCTTCGCCTCAGCGCTGTTCGGGGCGACGGCGCCAATGTTTCGCCGCAGCGCACGCAGTACGGAAATGTCTCCGGTGCGACCGGCCATGTCTTCCCACATTCCGGTCTGTCCGGCTCCCTGCACCACCAGCACTTTGAGCCCCGGCTTGAGCAGATCCTCGAAGCGGCGAATGCGCTTCGGGTTGCCCGGGCGGACGAGAATGGCCGACGGCCGAATGTAGAGCGGGTCCACGGTGGCTTCGTCGATCTTGCCGGCGGGGGCATCCTTCAATTGCCCGATGAAATCCGTCATCATGTGCTCGGCGCCGCTGAAGATGATGTCGGCATCAGCCTTGGCCTTCTCGAGCCACTGAGGGGTGGGACCGCCGACGACCTCAACCGCGATACCCTTGAGCCGCGAGAATTCGGCGGCAGCTTCTTTCATCGCCGGCAGTGGACCGCCTGGTCCATACACGTGAAGCGTATCGCGCGCCGGCGTGACTTGAGCGGAGACGGCCGATGGGAACGCCACCGCCAGCGCGAGGGCGAGGGCGAACAGGGAGGCGGCGAAATCTGAAGTCCGATGTGACATGATCTGATCCTCTTTACTTAGATGGAATTCCGGCGCGCCGTCAGCCCACTTTCCCAGCGGGACGATTGGCCGCGATCGCGTCGAGAACCCGTCCCAGACGCTGCTTGACGTCCCGCGCGAGCGGCGCCAGCTCGGTGTTGCCCACGCGTCCCAGCGAGACTTCCGGATCGACCGCCACGATCACGGACTCTCCCGGGTCATCGCCCTGATATACCACGACGTTGCAGGGGAGGAGGACGCCGATGTTGCGCTCCGCGGTCAGCGCCTTGTGCGCGAGCGGCGGATTGCAGGCGCCGAGTATGGTGTAGGGGCGAAAATCCACCTGCAGCTTTTTCTGGAGCGTTGCCCTCACATCGATCTCGGAAAGTATTCCAAAGCCTTCACCGGACAACGCTTCCCGCACTCGGGCGATCGCCGCATCGAAGGGCAGCGCAACAGTGCGCTGCAGAAAGTATGGATCGGGTTTCGTCATGGTGCTGCCTCCAGGTAAATCGTCACAGGTCAACGTTCACGAATTGGCCGAAGCCGGCGAGGAAGCTCGAGAGCACGGTGAACTGTCCGGTGAAGAGCAGCACACCCACAGCAACCATCACAACACCCGCCGAGATCTCGATTGGGCGCAGCCACCGGCGGAGTCGCCGCGCGCCCGCGAGGTACCGTGGAGCGCCGCCGACGCTCTGGCGGCACGTCGCTCCCCGCTGCCCAGCTCGTCGAGCGTCATCCCGGTGACGAAGGTGACGTAGCTCGGCACCAGCGGGAGCACGCAGGGAGAAAGGAAGGAGACGAGTCCCGCCACGAAGGCGAGGCCGAACGAGACCGGCGTGGCGTCGATCATCGCTCGGCGAGGAGGCGATCCACGGCTTGCTCGAGCGCGAAGGAGGCAAAGATTCCGCGCACCTCGTGGCGGATTCTCCCCTGACGGTCTATGAGGAATGATGTCGGGAGCAGATTGGCGCCGCCCAGCCGCTGCGCCACGCCACCCGACGCCATGGCGACGGGATAAGTAATCCCGCGCTCCGCCAGAAAGCGCTTCACCGCGTCGGGCCCGCCGGCGTCGGTCGAGATGCCGAGCACGACA
>JBKKAY010000230.1:0-2672 GCA_046714195.1 Gemmatimonadaceae bacterium | reverse complement strand
CATCGGGCAATTGAAGGATGCGCCCGCCGGCAAGATCGACGTCGCCACCGTCGACCCGCTCTACATTCGGCCGTCGGCGATTCTCGTCCGCCCGGGTAACCCGAAGCGCATTCGCCGCTTCGAGGATCTGCTCAAGCCGGGGCTCAAGGTGCTGGCGGTGCAGGGAGCCGGACAGACCGGAATGTGGGAAGACATGGCCGGCCGCACTGGAGACATTTCCGTAGTGCGCGCGCTGCGCCGAAACATTGGCGCCGTCGCTCCCAACAGCGCTGAGGCGAAGAAAATCTGGACCGATGACCAGAGCTACGATGCCTGGCTCATCTGGAATATCTGGCAGGTGGCGAATCCCACTATGGCCGACGTCGTTCCGGTCGCGCCGAAGTGGAGAATCTATCGGGACTGCGGAACGGCTCTCACGATTCAAGGTCGCGACAAAACCGCCGCGCGCGAGTTCGTCCAGTTTCTACGGTCCCGGGAAGGCGCCCGGATCTTCGCCAGGTGGGGTTGGATCACGCCAGCTCGCTGAACCGAGCGATTGGCGACGGACAGGCGTCGTTCCGCCAAATCCGTCGCCCGCCTCGGCGACTACACCGCGTCGGACAGACTCGTGAAGTTGAAATCCTTGGCCTTGATCGCCGGCATCACGACCGCACCGCCCCCCTCCGAGCCGGCAATGCGAACCGACGGGCTCAGCGCCTCGAGGTTGGAGAGCAGGAACAGCGGCGACTCGTTGAAGCGGAAATTCTTGATCGCCTTCGAGACCTTGCCGTTCTCGATGAGGAACGTTCCGTCGCGCGTGAGCCCCGTGAACAGGATCGTCCGCGGATCCACCTGGCGCAGATACCACAGCCGGGTGACTAGAACTCCGCGCGGAGTGGACTTGATCATGTCGTCCAGCGAAGTCGTGCCGCCCATCATCTTGATCGATGTCGGGAAACCTGTGGCCACCTTACCCTGTTTCTGCGCCCAGAAGCGGGAGTAGAACAGCTGCTTGAGCACACCGTTCTCCACCCACACCTGACGGGCAAGCGGAAGTCCCTGACCATCGAACGGCTGGGAAAGAACCTGGAGATCCTGCGGATCGGAAACGATCGTCACGCGACTGTCCACGATCTTTTCGCCGATCTTGTTTCCGCCGCCCTGCTTCGCGAAGGCGCTCCTCCCTTCGTCGGCGTTGCGCGCGGCGAGCGCGAAGGCCATCAGCTGCACCAGATCGCCGACCGCCTGCGGCTCGAGAATGACCGTGTAGCGGCCCGGCTCGATCGCCACGGGATTGCGCGACAGCCTGGCCTTGTTGATGGCGTGAGCGGAGATCGCCGCGAAATCGAGCTTGGTCCAGTCCGGATGCTCGGCGCCTGCCCATCCGGAGCCGGTACCGTCGTCGGTCCGCACCGTCAGCGTGTAGTTGGCGGTGGTTGAGCGGTTGTAGGCGAACAGCCCCTTGTTG
Source organism: Gemmatimonadaceae bacterium (assembly GCA_046714195.1). Classification (GTDB taxonomy): domain Bacteria; phylum Gemmatimonadota; class Gemmatimonadetes; order Gemmatimonadales; family Gemmatimonadaceae; genus UBA4720. Next base: position 1,225 of record JBKKAY010000230.1, on the reverse strand, counting down.
TTGCCGAGCGCAGTGGACTCGGCGTTGACGACGATGAAGCCGGCGGATTTCAGGTCGCCCGCTTTGCGCGAGGGCTCGAGCGCGGTCAGCGCCGCGCGCGCGCGATCCTCAGGCGAGAGATTAGCCGTCGAATCGAACCAGGAACTCACCGGCAGATAGGTCTGCGGCCCGAGGGGCGGCATGTTCTCCGGATCGTCCGGGGACAGCTTGGCCAGCGCTTCCGACTGCTGGACGGTGCGCAGCAGTGACGCATCCGACAGGTCATTGGTCGTCGCAACCGCGTGCTTGTTTCCGAATGTGCTCTCGATGCCGACCTGCGAATCCACCACGCCGCCGGCCGTGGACATCTGATTGGCCGCGAAGCGCACGTCCGCCTGATAGGTGCTGTTGACGCTCACCGAGATTACGTCGGCCTTCGACATCGCCGCGATTTTCTGTACCAGCGCCTGCGCCTGCTCGCGCGTCATCACCGCACCTGCGGGAATGAGCGCCTTCGCGTTTTCGAGGAGCCGCTTCGGCTCACCTCGCGAATTATCGCGGCTCATGCCTTCCTCCCGGTGTTGATCACGTTGATGTTGCGGAACCGGCTAGGCACGCAGCCGTGACTGACGGCGTTCGACTGGCTCGGTTGTCCTTTGCCGTCAAAGAACGATGCGCCCATCGAGTAGCTCTTCGGGCCGCCGAGCATGTCCATCGAGTTCCAGAAATCGGGCGTCCGCATCTGGTACGCGACGTCCTTGAGCTGGCCCACGATCTTGCCACCCTTGATCTCGTGGAAGACCTGTCCGCCGAACTGCGCGTTGTAGCGCTGCTGGTCGATCGAGAACGATCCGTCACCGACGATAGCGATCCCCTTGTCGGTGGCGGCGATGATGTCGTTCCAGCCGATGTCTTTGGTGCCCGGCAGCAGTGAGACGTTCGGCATGCGCTGGAACTGCACCGATCCCCACGAGTCCGCATTCGAGCAGCCGTGCGACCGCACCGGAGTCCCCTGCGAGTCGTACCACCATTTGAGCCAGTTGGCCTGCTCGCGGGTGGTCTGGTAGTCGTTCATGACGCCGTTTTTGACGATCAGGAAATTCTCGGGCTTCACACCCTCGTCGTCGTAGCCGATCGTCGCGCAGGCGCCTTCCTGTGAGCGATCGCCCTGGACGTTCATGAATTCCGGCCCGTACTTGAGCTTTCCAAGCACACGCTCAGGCGGCGCGAGGAAGCTGGTGCCGGC
>JBKKAY010000229.1:0-2655 GCA_046714195.1 Gemmatimonadaceae bacterium | reverse complement strand
GGAAGAAGCCGTATTCCTGGCTGTGATCTTCGCGCGATCCTCCATCTCCTCGAGACGTGTGAGGTACTCGTTCACCTCGACGTAGTGCGGGTTCTCGCGGAGGACGTTGCCGCAGAACGTGAGAGGGTGCGTCTCGTAGGCGCCGTGCACCATGACCGTTCCGGACAAATGAGCGACATCGTACATGCACATCACCACGCACGGAAACTGCTTCGCCGCGCCGGTCACCTTCGCCTCGAAGGCGAGGATGTCGAGCTCGTCGGGCCAGCCCGGCTTGGACCAGCCAATGTTGCCGAGAAGGCGGATGCAGCTCGAGCCGCTCTCCACCGCTTGCTGGAACTTTGCGCCGATGCCGCCGAGCATCTGCTCTCCGGTCGGACCACCGCCAATGACCGAAAGCCTGTTCGCCTTCTGCAAGTGATCGGTGTCGAGGCCGCTCCGGCGCAGTATCCCGAGCACCTTCGCATTCGCCTCGTCGTGACCGAATACGACGGCGTGCTCTCCCTGCCTGATGCCGAGGACGAGAAACTTCACAGCCTCCTCGAACTCGCGCTCCCTTTCCCAGAAGTAGGCGATGTGGTCTCCCAGGCGGACGCGTTCTCCGCGGAGGCCAAGCTCGATGTCGCCTTCGGGTGCTCTAACGTGTTTGGTCAATTTTCGAATGCGCTCAGGCCGGTGACGGCCTGCCCCAAAATGAGTGTGTGGATGTCGTGCGTTCCTTCGTAGGTGTAAACACTTTCGAGGTTCGCCATGTGTCGCATCGACGAGTATTCAGCAAGTATGCCATTGGCTCCAAGAAGCCGCCTCGCCTCGCGGGCGATATCCGTCGCGACGCTGACATTATTGCGCTTGGCGAGCGACACCTGTTGGGGCGAAAACGTGCCCGCATCCTTGAGCCGCCCGAGGTGGAGGGCGAGGAGCTGGCCTTTCACCAGCTCCGTCAGCATCTCCGCCAGCCGCTGCTGCTGGATCTGGAACCCGCCGATCGGGCGGCCGAACATCACTCTGTTCCCAGCGTAGTCGAGCGCTTCCTCGTAGCACGCCATGGCGGCACCTATTGCGCCCCAGGCGATTCCGTAACGCGCCTGGGTGAGACACATCAGCGGACTCTTGATTCCGCCCGACTTGGGAAGCAGCGCCGTGGCCGGCAGCCTCACGTCCTGGAGCACCAGCTCGCTCGTGTCCGAAGCGCGGAGCGAGAGCTTCCCCTTCTGGTCCTTGGCGCTGAAGCCCGGCGAATCGGTAGGGACAATGAAGCCGCGGATCGCCTTGTCGCTCTTGTCGTCGCCGACCTTTGCCCAGATGATCGCCACCTGCGCAGTCGACCCGTTGGTGATCCACATCTTGGCGCCATTAAGAACCCAGCTGCCGTCCTTTTGCTCGTGCGCGCGGGTGATCATCCCCGACGGGTTCGACCCATAGTCGGGCTCGGTGAGGCCGAAGCATCCGATGATCTCGCCGCTCGCCATTTTCGGGAGATAGTGCCGCTTCTGCTCCTCGCTGCCGAAAGCGAAGATCGGGTACATCACCAATGCGCCCTGCACCGAAGCGAACGACCGCACCCCGGAGTCGCCGCGCTCCAGCTCCTGCATTATCAGCCCGTATGAAACGTTGCTGAGGCCGGCGCATCCGTATTCCTCGGGCAGGTTGGCGCCGAACATTCCCAGCTCCGCCATCTGCGGCACAAGCTCTTTGGGAAAACGGCCTTCTATGTAACAGTCGCCGATGATGGGGAGGACTTTCTCGTCGACGAACGCCCTGATGGTGTCACGTACGGCGCGCTCTTCTTCGGAGAGCGCGGAGTCGATGTTGTAGAAATCGGTTGCCATGCGAGAAAGTTAGCCCCGCGAGTGCGTTATGCGACTGCGCGGCAAGCCAGAGGGGTGATTCCGACGGCCCGGGCCTTCGCCCGGAAGGTCGAGCCGTGGTCCACGGTGATCCCCTGCGCGTCCTGCCACTGGTGGACCATCTCGTGGAGCAGCGTGTGCAGCGCTTCCGCCCAGCCGTCGCGGCGGATGTGCCGTCGGCTCAGGACGATCTCAGGCTCCATGCCCTCGGTCGAGGGAGTGTAGTGGCCGAGCCGGCTCTTCATCCGCCGCGAGATCCGGATGGTCACCGGGCGCAGCGCGCCGGCGAACCTCTCTTCGTTATAGATCGAGTGCCACCGCGCGAGCTCGCCGACAAGCGGAGCATCGGCCGGGTGGTTTTGCTCCCGCTTGCGGCTCGGTCCCGCATTCTCCGATCTCAGCACCGGAAATTCCAGAATCGTCCGCCGCGCCTCCTGGCGCACGGCGCGATTGCGCCCGTCGACGAAGGTGATGATGGCCTTCCAGACTTCCTCGTCCGCGGCGAGGAAGCTGTTGTGAATCCGGAGCTCGCCTCCGCCATGGCTGACGACGACGGTCCTGTTTGTGGTGAGCCGCACCCGGTAGCGAGAGCCGAGGCCGAGACGCGTCAGACGTGTGCGAAGTTCCTCGGCATTTCTTGGCGGTGATTCTTCCAGCTCGAGCGCCAGCTGATCTCTGTCGCTGTGCCGCCACATGGACGCTAGCGCTTGAAGCACTTGTGCGGACCTCGGACGAAGCTGCGCGAGTCTCTTGCCCAGACGCGTGTATGGACCTCGATGGTCTTCGGGCTGATCTCTATCACATTGAC
>JBKKAY010000228.1:0-6291 GCA_046714195.1 Gemmatimonadaceae bacterium | reverse complement strand
GTCTTCAGCGTGGGTTTGAAGACCATGTATTCGTCCGGCGTGACCGAGCCTTGCACGACGTTTTCGCCGAGACCGTAGGCGGCGCTGACCATCACGGCATCGCGAAAACCCGTCTCGGTATCAATGGTGAACATGACACCGGAGCACGCGAGGTCGGAGCGCACCATGCGCCGCACGCCGATGCTCAGCGCGACTTTGAAATGGTCGAAGCCCTTATCCACACGGTAGCTGATGGCGCGGTCGGTAAAGAGCGACGCAAAGCAACGTTTGCACGTCTCCAGCAGAGCCGCAGTGCCGTGGACGTTCAGATACGTCTCCTGCTGGCCGGCAAAGCTGGCGTCGGGCAGATCTTCGGCGGTGGCCGAGGAACGCACCGCGACATCCAGCGACACCGTGTTGCTGCCCTGCAATTGGCGATACGCGTCGCCGATGAGACCCTGCAAATCGGGCGGCAGCGTGGCGTTGAGAATGGCTTGCCGCACGGCTTGGCCGCGCTCGCTCAAGTTCGTCATGTCGTGCGTGTCGAGGTCGGCGAGCGTCGCTCTCATGCGCTCGTCGATTCCTGCTTCGCGGATGAAATAGCGGAACGCCTCGGCCGTGATGGCAAAGCCATCAGGCACCTTCACGCCCTGGCTGGCGAGTTCACGAACCATCTCGCCGAGTGACGCATTCTTGCCGCCGACCAGCGGGATGTCATCGATGGTGATGTCGGCGAACCATTTGATGAAGGGGTGTGGAGTGGGTGAGGTCATGGTGATTTCGGCTTATTGCCTGGTTGTTGAGATTATCCCGCGGACTCGCGGCTTCGGCGGGTGAGGGGGTGGAACATAGCCTCAACGATGTCGTCTCCGGGCTAGGGCGTTTCTTCGATATGCCGGAGAAATCACACGGGCCACGAGCCATGGATGCTACAGGTTCGGATCGCCGACCAGCGCCTGTGTCCATCGAACCGTTGCCTTGCTTCGGGAGCAGGAGGTCGCTGGTTCAAATCCAGTCGCCCCGACTGAATAACTCACGGCCTGACATTAACTTGGATGTCAGGCCGTTTTTTCATTGTAGCGATCGATACCCGTTGCCGCCGCGGTTGCGGAGGTGATGACCGGAATCACTTCGAAATCGACGATGTCCGACCAGCTCGCCAACTCGATGATCATGTACAGCACCGCCTAGAAGCGCGATGCTGTCAGCTTGACGTCGGCGTTTGCCCAGGCTTTCTCGAACCGCCGCTCGACTGCCCGGGCCTGCGCTGCTTTTCCCTGCGCCCTCAGCGCTGCGGCGAGCCCATAAAGCGACCAGCCATTCTCGGGGAAGCGCTTCAGATCCTCCCGGTAAACCGCTTCCGCTTCTGCGTTTCGCCCCGCCTTCAACAAAGCAGCGCCGAGCGACTGGCGAACCGGGTAGTACCACTTGGGCGGCTCGAAATAGAGGCCGGCATCTTCGATCTTCAATGCTTCACGGAAGTGCGCGATTGCCTCGTCGTGCCTGCCGCTTCTCGTCGCGATCTCGCCCATCAGCGCGTGGGCGGCGATCGATACCGGTGTCTTGGTCTCGGCGCTGGCGGGAGTTGCTGCATCGATCGCTTTCACCGTATCTAGCGCAACGCGCGCTTCGGCGAGCTGCCCCTTCGCCGCATGCGCAACACCCCGCGCGTAGTGAGCAAGCGCCGTCGGCATGCGCAGATCCGCCGGCGGGAGCGGCTCGGCGAGTACGTCGTCCCACCGGCCGAAGGTTGTCAGAGTCAGCACGTGATAAGGCACCATCTCCTGGACCATGGTCGCCTGGCGTGCAACATCGAGATTCACCTTGGACTTGAGGGTCTTCGATGCCTCGAGAGCCTGTGCGCTGCGCCCAGCCAGGGTGGAGACGAAGGCGAGGAAGTGGATGTTGTGCGGATAGTAGGCAAGCGAATACAGACTGGGCGCTTTCTGCCCCTCCATGAAGGTCTGGTCGGAATGAATCGCGTGAACGTTGCTCATCGCGGCATCGCCATACCGGCCGACCCGGACATAGATATGCGCCGGCATGTGCACCATGTGCCCCACGCCCGGCATGAGGCGCGCGAGCCGCTCGGCGCAGGGAACAGCCAGCCTCGGATTCACCGCCTCGACGGCGTGGATGTAATAGTGGCATGCTCCCGGGTGCTGAGGATTCCGGGCGATTGCCCGCTCCAGCTGGCGCACGATCTCGTTGGTCCCCGGATACGCTTTCCCTTGCGCGGTCCAGTAGTTCCACGGGCGGAGATCCATCAGCGATTCGGCGTAGAGGGCGGCTGCGTCGAGATCACGCGGGAATTCGCGGGTAACGCGTGCCATCGCGCGCGCGTACGCTGAGTCGAGCCCTGCGCGATTCGGTTTTGGCACAGCCTCGTAGCGAGTCGTGACTGCGTCGATGAAGGCACGCTCCCAGGGAAGCCTAGCGTTAGCGCGCAACGAAATCGCTTTCTGAACCGCCTGGTAGGCGCTGACCCCGCTCGCCGAATCCATTCCCGCATTCACGTGCGGGCCATAGGCGTAAGCGATTCCCCACCAGCATATCGCACACGACGGATCGAGCTCGGTTGCTCGCGTGAACGACCTTATCGCTTCGGCGTGATTGAAGCCGTACACCAGCCGCAGGCCCTGGTCGAAATACCGTTGCGCGAGCGGAACGCGCGAGCTGATTGCCTTGTGATGATTACCGAGGTTGTCGTAGAGAGGGACTTCGGTCTGCTGAGTGGATGCCGGGGAAGCAAAGATCAGCACTGCGAGAGCAACGAGACGGGTCATGGACGCTCCTATTGGTCGGCTGCATGGCACCCGCGCCCACCGGATCAGGGCAGCCCACATCCTGTATTTGATCGGGGGCATCGCGTAATGTACGGAGATCGGTACCCGTTTCGGTACCCGTTTCTCCTGCCAGAGTACGTTCTGAATGTCGAAGAAGTCCGGCACCGACGCCCGGTTCCCCTATGAACTTCGGCAGAATGTCGTGATTGGTTGTGTGTTGTTCCTGCTTCGGGAGCAGGAGGTCGCTGGTTCAAATCCAGTCGCCCCGACTTTGATTTGATGATTTGAGAAAACCCCTGTAATGTTTTCCGTTGCAGGGGGTTTTCCGGATAACACGAGCGGCGGTGGCTCAGTCCTCGCGCAAATCCGATTGACGAATGCGGACGAGCACGCGTGAGCCGTGCCCGGCCAGAAGCGAGACCCCGACCTCGTGAACCCCTGGCGTCAGCGGAATGTCGATACGATCTCGATCTCCAACGCCGCCGTTCCCCCAGGCCAGTGCAGTATCGGGCGAGGCGGAGAACGCCCGCCAGTCGTATGGTACGCCGTCGAGCGAAACCGCCACGGCATAACGGTAGCCGGCGGCTGACGGCTTTCCGTCCAGCACAAGCCGCAGCTCGGCCACCGCTATTGCTCCACTCACCTTGCCAACAACGGTGGCGCCAGGCTCGATTGCCCACCACGTTTGCGATTTTCCCTTCCGGTCGACCGTCACGATGGTGCCACCGGTGAGCGGCATGGACTCCCAATCGATGCTCGCCGGACCTACGCGGGCATTGGCCGACCAGCCTGCTGTCGCAATAGCCATCGCCGCCCCGGCGAGAACGAGCCAGCGGGTGCGCCGCCAGTAGACCTGCTTCCGCCAGCGGGTTTTCCAGATGGTGGGCCAGACCTCCCGGCGCGCGACATCCAGATCGTATGGGAAATCAATCTCAGTCCACGCGAGCCCCGCCACGTTGATCGCGTGAATCCCGACCTGCGTCGCGGCCGCGCGCGTTGCCTCCATCACCCACGCGCGCTCGTTGCCGTCGCGCACCAGCCGATCGGCGGCGCTGAACATCGCTTTCGCCCCATACTCGTCGAACTTGAGGGTGCCGAGGCTCTCTCCCCGCGCCGATCCCGGGGGCACGTCCTTGCCGATGTCGACGACCTTGCCGTCTTTGACTGCGACCTTCGTCTGCTCCCTTCCGCGCGACGATGTCGAATCGTAGGCGAGAGCATTCGCGGGCGCATCAAGCAGTCGCTCGAGTATTTCCGGACTGAAGAACAGATCGCAGTTGAGAAGGATGAATGGACCTTCTACGTGCTCCCTCGCCAGCCAGAGTGAATACAGGCTGTTGGTCTCCTGGTACCGGTCGTTGACGATGAATTCGGCGCGGTCACCCACCACGCTCCGAACTTCCTCCGCCTTGTAGCCGGCAACGATGAGCACGGGACCGATGCCGTGGTCGGCCAATGCTTCGAGCTGATGGAGGATGAGAGGGCGGCCGCCAATCTCCACCAGACACTTAGGCTTTCCCCCGCTCAACACCTGCAAGCGGCTACCGACCCCGGCGGCGAGAATGATTGCGCGCATGTTACACCCCAACCGCGTGGCGCCGGACGTACTCCGCCGCCGGTCCCGTGTACTCAACCCGCCCTTCCGACAATTCGATTACCCAGTCCATCCGTTCCACCAGTTCAGAGTCGTGTGTTACCCACAGCGTCGTACGCCCCTCCGTTGCCCGGAACAGGATCTCGACCATTTCCTTCGCTGCGCCCTCATCCAGCCCCGTCGTCGGCTCGTCGAGCAGCCAGATCGCGCCATCGCGGATGAGCGCGCGCGCGATCGCCAGGCGCTGTCTTTCCCCTCCGGAAAAGAGATCGCCAGAGCGCCGCACGCGCGTGTCGTAACCATTTGGCAACCGCTCGATGAAGGCGTTGATCCCGACCGTCCGAGTGACAGCGTGTATCGCTTCGTCGGTGGCTCCCGGCATCCCAAGCGCGAGATTGTCCCGGACACTCAGACCAGCGAGCACACTGTCCTGGAATACCACGCTCATCCGCGACCGCAGAGACCAGAGCCTATAGCGCCTGAGATTCTCTTCGTCGTACAGCACGCTCCCTTCGCTTGGCTCGAGGAGCCGTGGAATGAGGCGCAACAATGTCGATTTTCCCGATCCATTCCCGCCGATCACGGCCGTCCTCGCGCCAGCGGGAATTCGGCAGGTCACCGAATCCAGCACCACCTTGCGGGCAGATCTGTTTTTCCGCGCCGCTCTGACGGTCACCCGATCGAGCGATAACTCCTTTCGCAGCGGGGGGGCTGTGATCGCGTGCGCAGCGTCCTGAATCGCGGGCTCCGTGTCCATTATGCGATCCAGTCGCTCAGCGCATGCAGCGGTGCGGCCAAACCGGCCGGTCTGGTAGGCGAAAGCCGTGAACGGGGCGCGCAGCGCGACCGCGTACGAGATGAAGAGCACCAGATCCCCGGGCGTCACCCGGCCGGCCTGTACCGCCGTCGCGCCGATCCACAGCGCAACGGCGATCGTGAGGGCGAGCAGCAGCTCGACGCGTAAAACGAGTCCCGAGGCCAGCTTCCGCACGCGCTGCTCGTACTTGAGACTCTTTTCGTTTTTGCGCTGGAACCGCGCGTGGGTGGCTCCCTCGGAAGCGCCGAAGGTCTGCAGCTCCCTCACGCTGCCGAGATCGTCTGCCATCAAAGCGGCGAGCTTTCCTTCCTTGCGACGCTGCTTCCTGGACGCAACGACTATGCGTCGACCACGCGAATGCATCGAGGCAAAGGCGAGTAATCCGCCAACAGCAAGCACTCCCCCGAGTAGCGGGTCGATCCAGAACAGAACGGCAAGCGTGGCGACGAAGAGTGCCAGGGTCTGGAAAATACGGATCATCAAGCCGTTGACACCGCGTCTCAAGCGTGATGTGTCATAGAGGACCCGCGTCACGAGCTCGCCCATGTCGCGCGCTTCGTGAAAAACGAGTGGCTGCCGCATTAGGTTGGCGAACAGGGCGGTACGGAAGCGGTATAGAATCCGGTTGCCGAGGCCGTTCACCAGCAGTGACTGGGCGAAATCCGCCCAGGCGGCAGCGAGGGCAAGCGCGACGAACAGCAGGCTGAGAAGAAACAATCCCCGTGCGGGCGCTGATGCGACCCAGGCATCCACGACCCCCGGTTGATTCGGTTTTGCGAGAAAGTCGAGGATCCACTTGAGCGGCCAGGGCCGAATGACGTGAATCGCAACGATCGAGACGGAAAGCGCGATTGCGGCAGCGAGACGCTTGCCCTCTCCTGCAGCGTACGGCCTCAGCAGCGTAACAATGCGGCGAATTTCCAGCGCGCGAGCGCCCGTGCCGTCCTTGCGCATCAGGCGAGACCGGTAACCTGGAGGCTCTGTTCTAGCCACCGCAGCGCGGCGTCAGTCGCAGTCCCGGGATTGAAAAACAGGTCGCGAGCCATCTCGCGGCGTACGCGGCTGCCACTGCGCGGGTGCGCCAGGGACCATCTCACGGCTTCGACCGCGTCATC
>JBKKAY010000227.1:0-9298 GCA_046714195.1 Gemmatimonadaceae bacterium | reverse complement strand
CAGCGCGACAACACCGACCGCAACCGCACATCGCCGTTTGCGTTCACGGGACAAAAGTTCGAGTTCCGCGCGGTGGGATCCTCGGCGTCGATCGCGTTTCCGGTCGCGCTCCTCAATACCGCGGTTGCCGAGTCGATCGGCGAGCTCACCGACGATCTGAGGGAGACACTCAAGAAGACCAAGTCGGTCGATGACGCTGTGCTCAAAGTTGTACGCGAGGCGTTCAAGACCAGCACGCCCGTGCGCTTCGAGGGAAACAACTATTCGGAGGAATGGGTGGCTGAGGCGAAGAAGCGCGGACTGCTCAACCTGCGGAGGACGCCCGAGGCTCTGAAAGAGCTCGTCACCAAACAGTCACGGTCGCTGTTCACCAAGCTCAAGGTGCTGACCAAGGAGGAGCTCGAGTCGAGGTACCACATCCGCGTCGAGCGTTACGTGAAGGACATGCTGATCGAGCTGCACACCATGCGCGAGATGGTCGACACCCTCGTCGTCCCGGCAGCTTTCGAGTACCTGGCCGGTCTGTCCAGTTCTGCCGCCAGCTCCAAGGCGGCGGGGATCGCGGTGATCCCGCAGGTGACGACCGCAAATCAGGTCGGTGAGCTCGTGCAGGAGCTACAGGAATTTCGCGAGGACTTGAACGACGTCATCGCCCGCGCGGAAGCGTTACACGACGATCCGACCAAACAGGCGGAGCTGCTCACATCCGAAGGCGCCGACACGATGGCAGAGGTGCGCAAGGTTGCGGACGCACTCGAGTTGATCGTGGGTGATAGCTACTGGCCGTTGCCCAAGTATCGGGAGATGCTTTTCCCCGTCTGATTGAGTTCCATGGTGAAGGTCTCAACCATATCGATTCTAGATTCTGCTAACGCCCGAGTTCAGCTGCGGGCGATTCTTCTTTATGATACACGACCCAACGACTTTGCCGCGCCCGTCTGCTGCAACGTTCGCTAGGCAGGAGATTAGGCGAACTCGAGGCTTATCGCTCGCACACGCTTTGAATCCAGTCAATCACGAATCTCGCAACACCTGATCGGTGCGCGGAAAATGCGTGGTCGTCGTCAATCGCCACAGACCGGTATCTCCTGACGCCGAGTCTCTTCATTGCGGAATCAAGGCCGGCGCGTTGGAACTCCGGGGACTCTTCGTCCTTGGTGCTCGTCACGACCAATGTCGCACGATTGGCAAGACGAGAGGCGAAAGCAGTCAAGTCCCAGGCATCCTTCGCCGCGATGGCCTCTCGAGCCAGCGCATCCGGGGACGAGCCTCGCAGCGGGCCCGAAATCGAATCAGTATTCGTTGTGAAACTGGCAACGAACCGTCGTGAATCGGACCTCGGATCACTCAGTAGAGCGCCGACGCGGCCAAGATTCCACGGTGCCAAGGCAATGGTGCAGCGGATTGCCGAATCATCAGCCGCCCCGGCAAGCGCGAGCCATCCACCCATGCTGTGACCAACCAGATAGAGCCGGTTCGTGTCGATGCGAAGGCGCTTGGCTGTCTCCGGTTGTCGCAGGTAGGCAGTAGCAGCGCTTACGTCTGCGCGGGCCGCTGCGAACGAAAATACTCCACCGCTTCCCCATGATCCCCGATAGTTGAAAAAGAGAACATGGAATCCTGCACGGCGCAGCGAGTGCACAAGGTCCAGGTTCCGCTCGTTACCGGGAAACCCATGTAAAAAGGCAATCGCCGGTTTCAGCTCGGGCCCCTGTGCCCCGTAAAAAACCGCGTTAACGATCGTTCCGTGCGTTGGCAGCTTTATCGCCTGGAATGTTGGTGGGAACCGGCGATCGCTCATGCCCGAATCCCTTTGGATTGTGCTGGCCCCTGACGGGCTCTGTGCACCCGCGACACCGTGGACAGCCAACGCTGCTATTAAGAGTCTTCGCATGCCTTCTCCGCGGACTATGGACGTCTGCCTAACTATTGATTATCTGGACTACATATCTTGCGGAGAAGATCAGACTGCTGTAAGCGCGTTGCAATGATCTCCGTGACTCCGGAAAGAATGGCGCCTCTAACCCCCGACCCGCCAACATGTTCGGCGTACGAGATGGCACAGGAGACCGGCAAGATCCTGCGGTGAACTGGCAGCCTATTTCCGGAATGACGCGCTGGAGGAGGATAGGGAGCTCTACGCACTGCGTCCGGCTGCTCTCTCATGTAACTTGGAGCGAGATGACGTCGCCGCCTTCATCCCCTTCCTCGCTCCGGTCTTCCAGCATGTGTCCGACATGTGGCGCCGCCGCGACTGGTCGCTTTTGCGCCAGCTGCGGCTCACCCCTCGCCGGGGCAACCTGTGCGTTATGCGCGGCTGAGCTCCCTCCAGGCGCAAAGTTCTGTCACCGCTGCGGCGCCGGCATCGGTGCTGCCGCCACAACCTTGACCGCAGCGCGCGCGGAGCGTGCGACCAATCCGCTGCCGTGGGTCGTCGCGGCCCTGGCGCTTCTCGCTCTGCTGGCGATGGCGGCCGGCCGCGGATTCAACGCCAAGCGCGGCAGCACTCTCGACGGATCACAGAACGCGCTCCCACAGGCGGGGCTCGACGACCGCGGCGTTGCGCCACCGGGCATGCGCGGTCCTGACATCTCCAACCTGTCACCCCAGGAGCGCGCGGACCGCCTCTACAACCGGGTGATGCTGCTCGCCAGCGAGGGAAAAGTGGACAGCGTGCAATTCTTCGCCCCGATGGCTATCACCGCCTATCAGCTGCTGGCCCCGCTCAACATCGATCAGCGCTACGAGATGGGGCGCGTCGGTGAGGTGGCGGGCACGCTGCCGCTGGCGCAGGCACAGGCCGACAGCATCCTGGGTGAGAATCCGAATCACCTGCTGGGTCTGATACTCCAGGCGCGGCTCGCATCGCAGGCGCGCGACACTTCCCGGCTTCGCGGCTTCGAGCGCCGGCTGCTGACGGCGGAGAAATCCGAGCTCGCGACAAGGAAGGACGAGTACACGCGGCACCAGGAAGACATCGCCAGCTCACTAGCCCAGGCGCGGAAGAATCTGGGAGCAGCCCGATGACCGGGACGAACACCATCCACCTCGCGCACAGTCCGGACTCCGACGACGCGTTCATGTTCTATGCTCTCGCCGATGGCCAGATCGACACTCAGGGGATCAGCTACGTGCACGAGCTTCAGGACATCGAGACTCTGAACAGGCGCGCCATGCGCGGCGAGCTCGACGTTACCGCCGTGTCGATACACGCGTACGCCTATATGTCGGAGACCTACGCTCTCTTGCCTCACGGCGCGTCGATGGGCGACGGCTACGGGCCCAAGCTCGTGGCGAAGCAACCGATGACGCGCTCCGATATCGCCGGCCTCAGGATAGCGGTGCCCGGCCTGATGACGAGCGCGTATCTGTCGCTCAGACTCTTCCAGCCGGATTTCATTCCGGTAGTCGTTCCTTTCGATGAGATCGAGCAGGCTGTGATCTCGGGCAACGCCGACGCGGGGCTCCTCATCCACGAAAGCCAGCTGACTTACGGCGACGAAGGACTTCACCTGATAGCCGACATGGGAGCGTGGTGGCTCGAGAAAACGGGGCTCCCGCTTCCGCTCGGCGGCAACGTCATTCGGAAGGACATGCCGCGCGAGCTCCAGAAAAAAGTGTCGCGGCATCTGCGGGCGAGCATTGCCTACGGGCTGGATAACCGTCAGGATGCGCTGGACCACGCAATGCGATTTGCCCGCGGGCTCGATCGCGGGAAGGCGGACACTTTCGTGGGGATGTACGTGAACGAATGGACGCTCGACTACGGAGAGCGCGGCCGCGCCGCCATCAGGCTCTTTCTCGACGAAGGCGTGAGATCAGGGATCATTACCCGCCCCGTGACGGTGGAGTTCGTTGACGACTGAGCTCGTAGCCGAGCTCGAGCGCCGCGCCGCGCGCTTTGCCGCCGTCGCGACGGTCCAGCAGGCCATTTCCGCCACCATCTCCCTCGACGAGGCATACCACGAGATCTACAAGGCCGTCGCGTCCGTGGTCGATGCGCCGTGCTTCGCGCTCATGATCGCCGACCCGGTGACGGAGAGCTTCCACGCCCATTGCGTGGTGGTCGACAGTGAGGAGCGCGAAAGCGAGAGCCTCCTCGATTTCCCAATGGGAACCGAGACGATCACGCGCGTCTTCCAGAGCGGAGTGCCGAGCATCTCCTCCGAGCCCGAGCGGTGGTGGACGGGAACCATCTATCAGGTCGCGGCCAAGCGAGAAGTGCAGAGCGAGATCACCGCTCCCCTCGTTTACCACGATCGCACACTCGGCGTGATGCAGATTCTGTCGTACAAGCGCAACGCCTACGACTCGCACGACATGGAGCTGATCATGCTCATCGCGCGCCAGGCCGCAGTCGCGATCGAGAACGCGCGCCTGTTCGCCGCTCAGCGGGACGAGCAGAAGCAAACGGAGGCCGCCGAAGAGATCGCGCGGCTCGCGCTCCGTAAGGCGACGGTCGTGGACGCGTGCCGGGCCATCCTCACGATTCTCGAGGACGTCGTTCCGTCGAGTGGTAAGGCAATCGGTGTCATATCTTCCGACGACCGCACGCTCACCTGCGTCGCCGCCTCCGGCACCTGCGCCGACATGGAGGGAATGGTCGCCCCGGTAGAGCTCACCGCTGTGCGAACTTCGTGGGCCCGGGCCAAGCCAACATTCGTCGAGGATCTCCGGAAGGACTCCTCCGATGCATCGCAGGTTCCGTCCGAGCCCGCCATCAGCATTCCACTGATCGCGAGCGAGCGGCGGATCGGAGTGCTGGTGGTGACCACAGATGAGCCTCACCCGCAGACCGGCCCGCACATCGACGCGTTGCTCCGATTGGCGCCGGCGGTTGCCCTGGCGGTCGATGTCCTGCTCCTCGGTGAGCACGAGCAGCGAACCCGCGGGCGAGAGCGCACTCTGGCGGCGGCGTTGGCCACCATGGACCAGCCGGTACTGATTCTCGGCGTCGATGCCCACGTGGAATACGCAAACGAGGCGGCAATCAAAGAGTACGGATATGATGCCATGGAGATCTCCGGCCTGTCAGTCGACGATTTCGTCGTCGCATCGGCGCAGCTGTCGCCTCGGGAGACGATTCCGCCGATTCCGCAGGACAAGGGGCTGTGGACGGGAGAGCACGTGCACCGGCGCAAGGATGGCACCGAATTCCCGGCGGCGGTAACATTGAGTCACATTCGCGATGGCGACGACAACATTGCCGGCCTGGTGATCGGTGTGCGGAATCTCACCGAAGAGCGCCGCATCGCCGAACACATGAGGCGGACCGAGAAGCTCGCCGCGATCGGCGAGCTGGTGGCGGGCGTCGCGCACGAGCTGAACAATCCGCTCACCGGCATCTCGACCTTCGCGCAGCTGTTGCTCGAGGACAAGCTGCAAAGCGAGCAGTTCGAATCGGTGAACCTCATCAAGCGTGAAGCCGACCGCGCGATCGGCGTGATCCGCGATCTGCTGCTCTTCGCGCGCAAGACGGACGGCCGTGAAGTTCCGGTCGACATCAACACCATCGTCAAGCACACCGTGCGGCTCCGCGCTCTGGCTTCGCGATCGGGAGGTATCGAAGTCCACATGCACCTCGATTCGAACGACCCTCAGGTTCGCGGCGACGAGCAGAAACTGCAGCAGGTGCTCCTCAACCTGCTGGTGAATGCGGAGGCCGCGATGGAGAGCGTAGCGGTGCGGCATCTGTCGGTGTTGACGCAGAACCGCGACGAGGTGGTGAGCATCGTGGTGTCCGATACCGGCCGCGGTATGTCCGACTTGGTTCGTCAGCGCATATTCGAGCCTTTCTTCACCACCAAGCCGCCCGGCGAAGGCACCGGACTCGGCCTCAGTGTGAGTTACGGAATCATCCAGGCCCACCAGGGATCCATCACCGTCGACAGCACGCCCGATGTCGGATCGACGTTCACGATAGCCCTGCCTCGCTATCGCGCAGACGCACCGTGACACGGATTCTGATCGTTGACGATGAAGAGACCATCCGTCTCGCCCTCAGAAAGTTTCTGCGGTCGAGGGGATACGAAGTGGAGATTGCCGCCTCGGGCGACCAGGCCCTCCAGATTCTGGACAGGGAGCCGTTTGCGCTGATGCTCTGCGACGTCAGGATGCCCGGCATGACCGGCGTCCAGGTCGTTCCACTGGCCGTGGAAAAGGATCCCAACCTTTCCATCATCATGCTCACCGCCGTGAACGACGCGTCGACGGCGACGGAGGTCCTTTCGCACGGCGCGAGCGACTACCTAATCAAGCCGGTGGAGCTCGCCGACCTCCAGCAGGCGGTCGATCGCGCGCTGAACAAGCGCGTGAACCTGATGGAGCGGCGGCGCCTGGACAAATTGATCCGTGAAGAGGTTGCGTTGCGCACCGCGGAGCTCGAGCGGGAGAAGGAAGCGCTTCGCCTGATGTCCGTGAGCATCGCCGAGACGCTGATCAATGCCATGGAGGCGAAGGACCTCTATCTTCGCGGCCATTCCCAGCGCGTCGCCGAGCTGTGCGCCGAGGTCGCGGTGGAATTACACCTGGAAACAACGATGATCGAGGACCTGCGCCTGGCCGGCAGGCTCCACGATGTCGGCAAGATCGGGATCCGCGAGGAGATCCTCAACAAGCCGGGACGACTCACGGCCGAGGAATTCCAGCACGTGCAGAGACACGTCCAGATTGGTCTGGACATACTTGCGCCGCTCATCCACATCAAAACGCCTCTCAACTATATCGAGCACCATCACGAGCACTGGAACGGGGCCGGATATCCACACGGGCTAGCGGGTGAGCGCATCCCCCTCGGCGGGCGGATCCTCTGCGTCGCGGACACCTTCGACGCGCTCACCTCGAAGCGTGCCTACCGGGACCCTCTTTCGCCGCTGGCGACCATCGAGCACCTGAAGGTCGATGTCGGGAGACAGTTCGACCCGCTGGTCTATGACGCTCTGGTGCGCGTGGTGACCAGGCGGTTCGGCGCCGGGGACTCGGAGTCCGATTAGGAAAGTGGTCCTTGACCTCGCGCCCTGACTGTCGTATTCGGT
The DNA here is from genome assembly GCA_046714195.1 of Gemmatimonadaceae bacterium. Lineage (GTDB taxonomy): Bacteria > Gemmatimonadota > Gemmatimonadetes > Gemmatimonadales > Gemmatimonadaceae > UBA4720. The sequence continues at coordinate 2,264 of JBKKAY010000227.1, read as the reverse complement.
GTGCGGTCGGATAACTGTTGCGCGTGCGCCGACGTAGAAGGCACGCGACGTGCAGCGGGCGAAATCGGAGAATTACGCGCATCTACAGAGCGTGCGCTGAACACCTTATTGGGAGGGCCCATGCGGAGCGGGGAATCAGGTGAGCCACTGAAATTTGCGGACGACGATGACGACGACGCGCTCGGCGGTTTCAGTCGCGGCAAGCGATCCTACGATGACGATGAGGACGAAGATGGTGGCTGGGCGATCAACGAAGATCACAGCGACCGCCTTTGGGACAGCGCTGAAGATGCGGACGACGACGAGGAGCCCGATTCCGACGCCCCGGTCGTAGCGGAAGGCGAGGACGCCGACGAGGAAGAAGAGGAGGAAGATCTCTTTGGCGGGGGGGCGCCGCGTGGCAGACGGGGTCGGCCGAAAGGATCCGGGAAGAAGCAGGAATCCACACTGGCAGGTGGCGGACTGGCCGGAGGGGGCGGCGGCAGCACTCTCATGTCAGGATCCAGTTCCGGCATGGCCGGCGGGGGTGTCGGTCTGGGCTCGGCCGGACGCCCGGATGGGTTTTCGGGTGGGGCCGGGTCGGCTCCGCTAGCCCGGAGCGCCGGTGGATCCCCCACCGTAACAAGTGCCGCAAGTCGTTCCGGATCATCGGGTTCCGGGAGCTCGGGGCCAGCCGCCAAGAAGCCTGCGGCCAAATTGTCCGCTTCGAAATCGGGCGGCGGATCGGCAGCCAGGGCCCAAGGCCGGAAATCATCGGGCGCCAAGAAGTCGGGGAGCTCCAACGGGAAAAAGAGTAGCCCGGCGGCGCGCTCGAAGAGCGGCGGTCGGAAGTCGGCTGCCAAGTCAGGTGCGGGCCGGAAATCCGGTGCGAGCAAGCGTCCGGCGAAGGCACGCGCCAAGAGCACGTCGCGTTCTCCCAGCCGGGGCGGAAAGAGCCGCGGTAGTGCGTCAAAGGGTCGCTCCCGGAGGTAGTTTTCCGAGCTAACCACGTGCGCGGCACATAAAGCGCGGTTACTCTCTAGGTAACCGCGCTTTTGCCTTTACCGATCCAAGAGGAGTGATGGAGGAGAACGACGAACGCGAAGGACCCTGGCGCAGGATCATCCTGGCCGGCACCGCCATCCTCGGAACGGCAGCGGCGTACAATGCTTTCGCGCGGAAAGGCGTCGACCAGCTCACCAACCTGCTTGGCGGTGAGGAAGGCGGTTTCGAGTGGCGGGACAAGAGAATCGCTTTCACCAAGCACGGCGAGGGCCCGCCGCTGCTTCTCATTCACGGCATTCACGCCTCGGCGTGGTCGCACGAATGGCGACACAACGTGGAGGCGCTGTCGCGGACCAACACCGTCTACACCATCGATCTCCTTGGATTCGGGAGATCGGACCGGCCGGCGATTCGCTATTCCGCGCGGCTTTACATCTCACTGATTTCGGATTTCGTGAGCCGCGTCATCGACGCGCCGACCGTTCTCGTCGCCTCGTCGTTGTCCGGCGCCTACGCGATCGTGCTCGCGGCTCGCGATCCGCACCGGTTTCCGGCGGTCGCTCTCATCGCCCCCTCGGGGCTGGTCCGTCTCAACGAGCCCGCCACCTTCGGCGGCGAGGCGAGCAGGCTGGCCGTCGACACGCCCATCGCCGGAACCGCGGTGTTCAACGCGCTGGTCGCTCGGCTCAACCTGCGCCGGTATCTCCGCGACGCATACCTCGACGACGCGCTGGTGACGCGCGAGCTGGTCGAGATCCATTACGCGACCGCGCACCAGCGGGGCGCGCGACACGCTCCGGCGGCGTTCATGTCCGGACACCTCAACATCGATGTCAGGAATGCGCTTCGGCGTCTGAGCCAGCCCGCGCTTCTCGTCTGGGGCGAGCACGGGTCCGCCGCGCCGGTCGAGGAATTCCGCGGATTTCGCGAGCTGAAACGTGATTTCGAGATTTCCGTTCTCTCTCCCGCCGGCGACCTTCCGCACGTCGAGCGGGCAGCTGACTTTAATGTTATCCTATCCACATGGCTGAATCGCCTGTCGCTCTCCTCCGCGCCCACGCTCGTCACGCACCCTGGAACGCTCGCGGACTCGCCGCACACGCCACAGCTCTCGTAGACGCCGCAGGAGTACGACCGATCAACGCTTCAGCGCGAGCCGCGCCGAGTGCGCGGGCGGTCCGGTTCTACGTGGCGAGCGGATTGCTCGATCGGCCGGAGGGCACCGGCACGGGCGCGACCTACGGTTACCGACATCTGCTGCAGCTGCTCTCGATCAAGGT
>JBKKAY010000226.1:0-3027 GCA_046714195.1 Gemmatimonadaceae bacterium | reverse complement strand
TCCCCATTCGGGTCGAGCTCAAGCGTCTCACGGAAGCCGACTTCGTGCGGATCATGACCGAGCCGGAGAACGCGCTGACCAAGCAGTACTCCGCGCTCGTCGCGGCCGAGGGCGCGACGCTCGAGTTCACGGCGGACGGAGTCGCGGAGATCGCCAAGATCGCCGCCCACGTCAATGATCGCATGGAGAACATCGGTGCGCGGCGACTGCACACGGTCATGACGACGCTGCTCGAGGATGTCCTCTTTGGACTACCCGACAGCGGGGTAAAAGTGATACGGGTGGATCAGGCGCTGGTGCGGAGTCGGCTCAAGACGATCGCGGATGATGAGGATTTGAGGCGATACATCCTGTAGTGGTCTGAGTTCCGGCAAGGCCGAGGGGATGCAAGTTTTGAGTCGGTCAGTTGATCCGTGATCAGTGCGTCAGTGGTTGTCAGTGTTTACCGGGCCAACTGTAAACCACTGATGACTGACGACTCATGACTGACCACTCACAACTTGCATCCCCAATAGGTGCCCCCGTACTCATTGCCCCGCGCAGCCTACCGCTAATACCTCAGTCACTCTCGTAGATGCCGGCAGTCGCCGCAGTGCCGCCGCGTTCCAGTTCTGACCCGAAGGGGGAAGCGGGCGGTTCTCCGACAGCCTGAAGCTGAGACCGCAGTGGGCGGGAGAAGCGAAGAACAGTGCACCCTCTCCCATCATCCCGCGAGGCTCGCGCAGCTCCAGCAGTCGCTCGAGCGTGGTGCCAACGCCGAGTGAGTCCGCGGTACGATAGCGCGGCGATCTGACCGCTAGTCGCCATACCTTGTCGTCCACTATCTCGGCTTCGACCTGCTCGCCGCCGATGTCCACCGGGACGACACGGGCCAGCATTCCTTCCGCCCCGGTAACGATGGTGTCGCGTCCGACGCGGCAGGTTGTCTTCACCGACGCGACGCTCGCACCTATCCGCAGCTCTCCGACCCCGGCGCCGCTCAACCGCGGGTCGGTGCATCCCGCGGGGCTCGGTGCGGGCGTTGAGGGAGCCGGAGCGGATCCGGGTGGGTCCCCGGCGATGTTCATCGTGTCGGGCGGTACGGTGCCAGGCGTGTCGCTGTCCTTTGCGCAGGCCAACAGAGTGAAGGCGAGCAGGAATCGGGATGCTGTTATCGAAGTGCGCATGGGGTGATTTGAGTTAGTGATATCAGGCGTGACGAGAGTCAGCGGCCATCGGATGCATGCTGACGCGAGCGAAGCCGCGCGATTACCAGAGCATAAACAGCGAGGTTGAGCGCGACGACAATCGTCCCGAGCACGAATTGGACCTCGCGCGTCAGGCCCGTCGGGTACAGCGCCGCGAGCAGGTAGTGCTCGATGAATCCACCGCCGTAACCGGCTTCTCCTCCGCGGGCGCGGAATGAGTTCTCCAACGGAGTGAGCGGGCAGACCCATCCCGCGAATTCGATGAGGACGCCCCAGATCGCGGCCGGGATGTGGATCCACGCGAGCCGCGGATAGCGCAGCACCAGGAAACCGCCCAGAACGACGAATGCGACGAACGCGAGATGGACGACAAGGACGAGATCCGCGAGCCCGCGGTAGATCAAGAAAGCTCGTTGTCGAACTTCATTCTCTCGACGAGCGCTTCGTCGTCGGGCCGGCAAGCTCCCGCAGATTCCTGCGCATCACCCGCGTGTCATGGCCTTAGGGCGTGATCGCAACGTACTGCTCGAGGCGGGCGAGCTCCGCGTCATCGACGTACTTGCCGATCTCGCGCCGGAACTGCTCGATCGAAGTGTACGGACGATACTCCTTCAACTCGCGCAACATCCGCTGGCCTACGCCGGGGATCAACAGAATCTCGGCGTCGGTCGCCTTGTTGAGATCGATCGGCTTCCACAGACGCGCGTACACCGAATCGCGCTGCTGCTCGGTAACACCTACGGGCAGGAGCCTGTCCACGGTGACCATGTTGTTGTGCGGCCGCGCGGCGATGATCGCGCTCGCGCCGGCCGGGCCGACTCCGACGATCGATGTCAGCTCGGCACTGCTCGCCGAGTTCGGGTCGAGCATTCCTCCACCGGGGGCTGTGACCGGTGCTGGCGGCACAGTCAGAGCCGGTGTATCAGCCGCGACGGCAAGGGTGTCGCCTGCTTTTCCAGTATCCGAGCCGCAGGCGGCGACGGTAGCGACAAGGAAAGCAATCGGAAGAGCGTTGAAGCGAGTCATCAGGAATCTCCGGGAATGGTTCGTTGTGTGGCTGGATGGCTGTAGGCATACGCTAGCCCAAGGAGCCCAAGCTGCGCGAGTGCCCCCGGTGCCAGGGCTGGAGTCGCCCCTCGAAGTGCTTTCCACACCAGGGCAACTCCACCAAGCGCGGAATCACGCTCGAGGGCGAATTCGGCGTTGCCCGCATAGTGAAAGTAAACTCCGGCGAGGCCAGCCACGACGAACGCGGCCATCACCGCCTGAAACGCTCTGAGCGCACCCGGGCGGGGGCGGAGCGCCACCAAGACGCTGCTGCCGAGGCCCGCGACTAGCACAATCGGCGGAATCCACTGCGTAAATGTTTCGATATGCTCGATCAGAAGCAGCTCGGCCAGGAGGCCCAGGATGCCGAGGATGATGATCGCCAGGACGAGCTTGCGGAGGGACCATCCGCGCACTGGATTCAACTCAGGCATCCTCCTCCTGGAGTTCCGCGGCACCAAAAAAAAGGGGAAGCAAAACTTCGAACTGCCAAGCTACCTGCTGCCTGCATCCAGCTCCCAGCCGCCGGCCAAGCTGGCGGCTGGTCGCGGGCAGCGGGAAGCGGGCAGCTTGGCAGTTCGAAGTTTTGCGCTTGCCGTTTGCAAACTGCGAAGAGAAAGCCCTCCGAAGATAACGTCTCCTCGGAGGGCTCGCCCTAAATCCATACCGCCGCTGAACTAGCCGATCAGTTGAACACTGGCGCCGGCGGCGGTGCCGCGTCTTCACGCGGCGGCCGAATCTTCGGCGCCTGCCCGAAGTTGTACTGGAAGGTGAAGAACGTCGCCCTCATGCC
>JBKKAY010000225.1:0-3701 GCA_046714195.1 Gemmatimonadaceae bacterium | reverse complement strand
TCGGCGGCGTCCCGGTGGGAGTCCACACCGTGCGCGCGCGGCGGATCGGGTACGGCTCGCCCTCGGTGAGCGTTGCGATCGTTCCCGACTCGAGGGCGACGGCAGACTTCGCTCTCGACCGCAGGGCCGCGATCCTCGAGGAGGTCGTGACGACAGGGTACGGAACCCAGCGACGAATGGCAATCACGGGATCCATCTCGACGATCGACGCCGACGAAGCGAACGTCGGAGTCACGCCGAACGTGAACAGCCTCATTCAGGGCCGCGCCGCCGGCGTCTATATGACGCAGAACAGCGGTGAGCCCGGCGCCGGAGCGCAGATCCGGATTCGCGGTGGAACTTCGCTCAGCGCCAGCAACGATCCCCTATATGTCATCGACGGCGTGCCTGTCCCGCTCATCGAGTCGGAGGGCAGAGGAATCAGCCTGGGCGACGCCGCTCTGCCACGCAGTCCCCTCAACCTGATCAATCCCGCGGACATCGAGTCGATCACGATTCTCAAGGACGCAGCGGCATCGATCTATGGAACCCGCGCCGCGAACGGCGTCATTCTCATCGAGACGAAAAAGGGCGCCACCGGCGCCGGCATCGAATACGACATGTACATCGGCAGGTCCTCTCCGCAGCGGGACCTCGGCCTTCTGAACGGCGCGCAGTATCGCACGTTCGTGACGGAGCAGGCGGCGCTCAAGACGGCGTGTCTCGCCAGCCCGCCAGCCGGCACCGGCACTCCGGCGGAGAGATGCTCGTCGATCGGCATGGACCCCGCCCGCGTGGCGGATCTCGGGACCGCCAACACCGACTGGGAGGACGCGGTCACGCGCTCAGCCAATACCATCAATCACAACCTGGCGTTCTCCGGCGGCTCGGCGACCACGCGGTATCGCGCCTCGCTGAATCACATGAACCAGCAGGGCGTGGTGCTGTCGAACGGCTTCAAGCGATATCAGGCGCGGCTCAACGGAACACACCACGCATTCGACGGGCGGCTCCGCCTCGGCCTCAACATGACGGGCTCGCAGATCCGGAACGATTATCTCCAGTTCGAGAACACTGGCGGGTTCGAGGGTGGCGTGTTCATCAACATGGTCAACTACAACCCGACGCTGCCCGTATTCGTTACCGATCCGGTGACGGGAGAGCTGACGTATTACGAGACGGGCCCCGGATCACAGTCCGTGCGGAATCCGGTCGCGATGGCGGAACAGGTTCAGGATGTGGGCACATCGACGCTCACGCTCGGCAACGTCTCAGCCGACTACGACATTCTTTCCAGTCTTACCGCCAGCCTCAACGTCGGCGCCAACCGCACCGACGGCACGCGCGCCACCTACTGGCCGCGAATTAGTCCGATCGGTGCCGAGTTCGGCGGCCGCGCAATGCAGCAGAACCGCGACAACACGCTCGTCAACCTGTCGACCTTCCTGAATTTCCACCCCGTTTTCTCCGACCGCCTGACGTTCGACATGCTGGGCGGGTACGAGTTCAGCGAGTACACGCTCTCCGAGTTCGGCGCCGAAGCGCGGAACTTCCTCACCGACGCCTTCGGCTACAACAGGCTCGAGAGCGGCGGCACGCAGCGGCCCGGCACCTCCTACCGTGAGGAGAGCCGTATCATCGGCTTCTTCTCGAGAGCCAACGCCAGCTTCCTCGACAAGTACTTCCTCACCGCGTCGATCAGAAAGGATGGGTCTTCCCGGTTCGGGGCCGGAAACAAGTGGGCCATCTTCCCGGCCATTTCCGGGTCGTGGCGGATCAGTGAAGAAGGTTTCATGAATTACGGCCCGCTGTCGGAGCTGAAGCTGCGCGCCGGCTGGGGACGCCTCGGCAATCCGGCAGTCCCGCCTTACGCTTCGCTGCTCCTGCTTTCGGCCGAGAACGCTTCCCGCGCGGTTTGGGGTGAGACCGCCGTCACCGGCGTCGCGCCGTTCCGGAATCCGAACCCCGATCTGCGGTGGGAGGAAACCGACCAGACCAACGTCGCGCTCGACTACGGATTCCTGGACAACCGCTTCAGCGGCAGCCTTGAGTACTACACCAAGAATACCCGCGACCTCCTTCTGGAGGTCAACGTACCCCAGCCGGCGGTGGTCGCGACCCGGCTCGAGAACATTGGAAGAATTCGCAACCGCGGTATCGAGTTCTCCTTCGATGCCGACGTGATGAACCGGCCGGACCTGAGCTGGAAGGCCGGACTGGTTTTCTCGAGAGACAGAACCACCGTCGTCGACCTCGGCGGACGGAGCTTCATCACCACCGGACGCGTCAGCGGCCAGGGCCAATCCGGCCAGCTGGCGCAGCGGCTGCTCCCCGGCCAGCCGCTCGGCACTTTCTTCGGACCGGTGTACGTCGGTGTCGATCCGCAGGGCAGAGAGCTCTATCAGTGCGCATCGACCGGCCCGACTGATACACAATGCGTCAATGGCCAGATGACCGGGCCGCCGCGCTCCTCGGACTACGCGATCATCGGCGATCCGAACCCGGACTTCATCATGGGCCTTCGCAGCCTGGTGAACTTCCGCAAGTTCGACTTCAGCTTCCTCATCAACAGCCAGCAGGGAGCGGATGTGTTCAACAATACCGCCCTCGTCTATGCCGCCAAGAGCAACGCGCTCCAGGGCAAGAACTTCCTGGAAGCCGGCCTCAGCGACGGAGTGGGGATTACACAGCCGCAGACCTACTCTTCGCGCTTCATCGAGGACGGATCTTTTGTCCGTCTCCAGAACGTGACACTCGGCTACACGTTCGACATGCCGAGAATGCTGGGCTCGGCGAAGGGCGCGCGGGTTTATGTTTCGGGTGACAACCTGCTGCTGATGACCGACTATTCCGGGTACGATCCGGAAGCTTTTACAGAGGCCGGCCTTGGCTCGCGCGGAGTCGACTATCTGCACTATCCACGGCCACGTACGATCACCGGAGGACTCCGTGTCTCTTTCTAGAACGAAATCTTTGACGAAGCCGAGAGCGGTGAAGCTCTTCGCTCTTCTTCTTCTGGCTCCCGTGCTCGCCTCGCTGCCGGCGTGCACGGATCTGGAAGAGAGCCCTTTGAGCTCCATCACGCCTGAAAACTTCTATAAGAACGAGGCCGAAGTGCTGGGCGGCCTCGCGTCCGTGTACGCGCAACTGCGCAACATTTTCCCGGGTGCAGGGGATCCAGGCTACTGGTCCCTATCCGAGGTCAGCACCGACGAGATGATCGTGCCGACGCGAGGGGGCGACTGGGGAGACAACGGCCGCTGGATCGAGCTCCACAACCAGACCTGGACCGCCAGCAGCGCGGCGGGGCTCACCTTCATCAACGACAGCTGGGTTCAGGCCTTCAGAGGTGTCACGCGGGCCAACGTAGTGCTGGCCGCACTGGAGAATGTCACGATAGCGAACGAAGCGGTGGTAGCAGCCGAGCTGCGGACGCTTCGCGCGCTCTACTACTACAAGTTGATGGATTTGTACGGTGGGGTGCCGATCGTCACCAACACTGAGGTCACGCCGCGGGCGCGGAACACGCGCAAGGAAGTCTTCGAGTTCGTCGAGACGGAGCTCAACGCCGCGCGGGTCGCGCTGCCGGCCTCATGGCCGGCTGAAATGCATGGACGCATGACGGCAGGCGCGGCCAACGCCATTCTGGCGAGCATGTATCTAAACGCGCAGGTCTTCACGGGAACGGTCACCACCGCCGGCTTGCAGCCGGGTCCGGCCCG
>JBKKAY010000224.1:0-7650 GCA_046714195.1 Gemmatimonadaceae bacterium | reverse complement strand
TGCCAGGGGCTCTCTGCCCCGCGGCTGTTGGCAGAATCGCTCGATCATGGCGTGCGCGCTCGCACAAACACTGACCAGGGCGGCGGCGCGGACGAGCCACGTCAGATATCTCGCTTCGACCGTGCGGAGAACGAGAAAAAAGAGCGCGAGATGCAGCCAGGTCCATACTCCACCCATGCGCTCGAAGTCGCCGAACAGGCTGTGACTGGGCGCCGGAGAGAAGATGGCAGAGATGGTGATGGCACCGAGATATGCGACCTTCCGGGCACGACCACCAATGGAACGAGCAATCCGAGGCCCAGCAGCAGCACGGTCGCGGGCTGCCAATTCAGTCGCACCAGACTGTCGCCGGGCGCGGCCCGGCCGTTACGCATCGCTCGCGGCGAGCTCCAGTAGCGCGTCATCGGTGAGATCGTGTCCGCCTTCGAAACGCTGAGCCGTGAAGGGGACACCCAGCTCGCGCAGCCGCGCTTCCTGCGCGGCCACAACTTTCGGCGTCGCGAACTCGTCGGAGGATCCCACCACGACCGTCACCGGAGCGCGGGCCGACAACGTGCGCGCACCCTTGGCGTCCAGCTCCGGCGGTATCATCCCCGCCCACAGCACTACTCTGTCGGCCTGGATCGTGTCCCGCGCCAGCCAACGCGCGACCGTGGCCACGCCCTGGGAGAAGCCCAGCACCCACAACCGCACAGCGTCACGATCGATCGCCGTGAAGACTTCTCCGTAGAGCAAATCGAGATACCGAGCCTGATCAGCGATCTCCGCATCCCGATCCTCCCGCGTCATCCATATCGCTCCAACGGGATTATCCGGGCGAAGAGCGGCGCTGGGAGGAGACAGGTAGTACCGGGAGAGCGCTTCAGGCGCGATGAAGAGCCTGTCTTTCCGCTCGAGTGGCTTGAAGCGGGAGAGAAAGCGCGCGGCGAGCTGGCCCTGACCGTGGCAGACTATCCACACCTCCTTGAGCTCCGCTTCGAACGATCCCATCACCGCGTAGCGCGCGGTTCTGGGCACGGTGATGTGCCGATGCTCGAAGGTGCGAATCGGAGGGCCAGCCACCGGTCAAGTATGCACTGCCCAACTTCGGGGGAACAAGCCGAGCACGCCTCGGAACATGTCTTGCTCGATGCGGTTCCATGCAGACCGGAATGGAATGAACCGCGCCGTCCTCTCAGTGTCCCTGTTGCTCATGCTGGCGTGCGACGTCTCCGAGGACGAAGAGGTCGCTCTCGGACGGCAAAACGCCGAGCAGATCAACTCCCAGCTTCCGATCGTCACGGACCCCGTGGTGCGTGCCTACATCCAGGAGCTCGGCTCCCGGATCGCCAGGACCACCAGCCGCTCCGATCTCGACTGGAATTTCTATGTCGTCAACACGCCGCAGGTAAACGCGTTCGCGCTCCCCGGCGGGTACATCTACGTCAATCGCGGATTGATCGAGAGCACCGACAAGCTGTCAGAGCTGGCCGGCACGCTCGGACACGAGATCGGACACGTGATTCAGCGGCACTCGGTCAAGCAGATGGAAACCGCCCAGAAAACCAACGCCGGTGTGGCGGTTCTCTGCACGCTCACGAGTATCTGTGAGAGCGGACTGGGTCAGGCCGCCGTGCAGGTTGGAGGCACGGCGTTCTTCGCGCGCCACACCAGGCTAGACGAGCTCCAGGCCGATTCGGAAGCCGTGGTGAACGTGTCCCGCGCTGGATTCGATCCGAACGGTATCCCCGACCTGTTCGAGGTTCTGCTCCGCGAGCGCGCCTACGCGCCGAACAAGCTCGAAGCCTGGTTCGCTTCGCACCCGATGGAGGAAGCGCGGATCGGCAGAGCGAGACGTCTGATCGCCGACCTCGGACTCGAGGGCGACGGAAATCTCCTCATCGACACGCCCAACTATCAAGCGTTCAAGGCCAGAGTCAGCGCCCTCCCGTTAGTTCGCGCCCCCGCCCCGCCCTAGCCCGCAGCGAAAACAGCCGCTACGCCGAAAGCCCCCGGCCGGTAGTCTTCAGTCCTTTGTTGCTGTTACAGATAGCTCATCCACCTGTAGCGACCAGTGGCCTTGAGGCCCGCGTACCATTTGCACAGTGGATAAAGCAGCAGCGTCCCCGCGATCCACGCCAAGTACACGGTGCCGAGCCCAAAGCCGGCGTCGGGCCCCGGAGCATTGCCGATCAGCGCGCCGATCAGGTGCGCCGTCGGCTTCCCCGCCGCCATCGACGCCAGCAACCCGAATCCATGCGCGACCGGCCACTGCAGCAGGTAGAAGAACATCGGCACCCGGCCAAAGACGATCAGCGGCTCCGTTGGCCGGCGCCGCTCCACGCGATCGAACAGGCCCAGAAAAATGAGAGCCGGCCCCAGTGTCATGAGCAGAAACAAGAGTGACGGCGGATACTTGGACACGTCGAGAAAGGACAGCACCGTCATCACCGCCGAGCGCTGGACGGACCAGGGTTCAGGGTCGCCGTACCAGTTGATGGCGCGAATCACGACGAAAGCGACGGTGAGAGCCGTGCCATATCGAAGCAGCCACCTGCGCCGCTCCACCGGGTCGAGCTTGTAGACGGCTCCGAACGCGTAGCCCGCCGCCATCACGCCGATCCAGGGGATGAGCGGATACAGCACCACCATTCCCGGACCCGGGAACCCCACCGGAAAGAATATCCCGCCCTGGTGCAGGATAATCCACAGGCTCGCGCCGAAGCCGGGAGTCGGAGAGCCGGGACCGCGCCATCCCTGAACCTGTATCCCATCAAGAAGATTGTGCGCCACGATCATGCCGATGCCGATCCACGCGATCGCCCTGAGGGGCAGATGGATCAGTCCGGCGAGCACGATCATGGAAACGCCGATCACCCAGATCACCTGCATGAAGCCGAGAAGATTCTGGTAGTCGAGCGAAAAGAAAACCCCGAGCCGGACGACGGTGAACTCGAGTACGATCAGCCACAGTCCGCGTGAAACGAGAAAGCGTGAGAGCTCGTGCTTCGATTTGCCGCGGAGGACCTGCAAGTACGCCCCGGTCCCGGCGAGAAAAACGAAGATCGGCGCGCAGAAATGCGTGATCCAGCGGGTGAAGAAGAGCAGCGGATAGGTTCTGGAGATGTCGGTGGGATCGAACCGCAGTCCGTCGGAGTGGACGAAATCGCGGGTGTGGTCGAGGAGCATGATCACCATGACTATTCCGCGCAGGAGATCGACCGAATCGATCCTGTCCCTTGCCGAGCGGGATTCGGCCACTCGCCCCTCTTCCGCGCCACGCCTGGGAATGCGAGCATCCATGCTCGTTCCGCCAGCCGTTTCCATCCGTTTTAAACCTCCACCGCAAGCCGATGCATCGTTTAGTCCTTTCCCTCACAATTTCCGCGGCGCTCTTTGTCGGGACGCCGCACAAGGTCAGCGCGCAGGCCCGTCCCATCGACTGGGCCGCGCTCGCCAGCGAGACACAGCAGGTGCTCGCCGATTATCTGCGGGTAAACACTACCAATCCGCCGGGCAACGAGCTAGCCGGAGCGAAGTTCCTGAAGCAGATCCTGGGGCGTGAGGGAATCGAGGCGCAGATCCTCGACAGCGTGGAGCTCGGACCTGGCCGCGCGAACCTGTATGCCCGGCTCAAAGGCAACGGATCGAAGAAGGCTATAGCGCTGGTGCACCACATCGACGTCGTTCCCGCCGCGCCCGCCTACTGGTCCGTCGAGCCGTACTCGGGAGTCGTCAAGGACGGCTACCTGTGGGGGCGTGGGGCCATCGACATGAAAGGTCAGGGCATCGCCCACCTAATGGCTATGATCGCCGTCAAACGCTCCGGACTCGTGCTCAACCGCGACATCGTCTACATCGCCAACGCCGATGAGGAGCTGGGGTCCACCGGCGGAATAGTGTTCGTGAACCGCCACGCCGACCTGCTGCAGGGCGTCGAGTATCTCATCACCGAAGGCGGCGACAACCAGATCGACAGCGCCGGCCGGATGCAGTACTTCGGCGTGGGAGTCGCCGAGAAAAGAACCTTCTGGCAACGCCTCACCGTGAAGGGCATTCCATCGCATGGCTCGCGGCCGACGCGACATAACCCGGTTCCGCGCCTCGTTGCCGCGCTGAACAGGATCGCCAGCTACGAAACGCCGCTCCGCGTCACGCCGGGAGTCGACAAGTTCTTTCGCGACATCGCCAGGCTATACACGGAGCCACAGCGCGGCTGGCTCTCCAACGTCACCGTCGCGTTGAACAATCCGGCGGCGAAGGAATGGATTCTGAGCGACGTTTACTGGAACGCGATCCTTCGCAACACGATCTCGCTCACCGGCCTCGTGGGGTCCAACAAGACCAACGTCATCCCGGCGGAGGCGACCGCCGACCTGGACATCCGGCTGCTGCCGGACCAGGACGCCGACGAGATGCTCGCGCTGCTCAAGCGCCTGGTTGCCGACACGGCCGTGCAATTCACTCCGCTCCTCGCTCCCAAGACCAAGCTGGAAAATCCGGTCGACACCGAGCTCTTCCGGGCGATCGAAAAAGCTTCAGCGGAGCTGGAGCCGGGAGCGTTCGTAACCACGCGGATGTTGACGGCGGCAACGGACCGGCCGACCTATCGCAAGCTCGGGATCGTCACCTACGGACTGGATCCCTTCCGCGTTCCCGCCGCCGAGAGCCAGCGCGGAATGCACGGTAATGACGAGCGGATATCGCTCGCTAACATCGGCTTCGGAGTTCGCTACCTGTACGACATCCTGCGCCACGCGCAGTGAGCCGCAAGAGAGTGAGCGGGTCTAACCCTTGTGCCTGAAGGTAATTCGTCCCCTGGTCAGGTCGTAGGGCGACACCTCGAGAGTCACGCGATCGCCGGCGAGAACGCGGATGCGGAACCTGCGCATCTTCCCCGCTATCGTGGCGTGCACGTCGTGACCGTTGTTCACCTGAACGCGGAACGTCGCGTCAGGCAGCACTTCAGTGACCGTTCCTTCCAGCTCGATTGCTTCTTCCTTTGCCATAAGCCTCCTCTTCACCTAGATGTACGTTAAAAACGAACTAATGACTACCGGCTTGGGGCCTTGAGAAGCGCAGTTCTGGGCTGCGAGCTCCAATGCCAGGATAACAAGCCCGGAGCCAATCACTATGCCTCTGACAGCCCCTGGCCGGTAGTCTTCCTTTCGTTGTTGATCTTACAAAAAGGAAAACGGGGCCGTCCCGGTATTATCCAGGCGGCCCCGCTTTCTCATGCTGCTGTCAGCAAGCTACGAGTTAATCGCGCATCTTGGTGACGTTCTCTGCCGCCGGACCCTTCTGGCCCTGAACGATGTCGAACTCAACCCGCTCGCCCTCGGCCAACGACTTGAAGCCGTTGCCCTGGATAGCTGAGTGATGAACGAAACAATCCTTCTGTCCGTTCTCGGGGGTGATGAAGCCAAAGCCCTTGGCGTCGTTGAACCACTTTACTTTGCCGGTGGTACGCATGTTCGGTACTTCCTCATTCAATTGTGTCGGAGTGCCGTGTGTGCGGTACCGAGCCGACTACTGTTTGTTCGCGGCCGAAATGACCGCATTTTTTAACCAGGAAATCAAAAAGAGACCCGGCTAATTCCCAGGTCCCTAAAAAGTTCGCTGGCTCATCAGCGCAACCGTTGCGCCTCAGATTAGAAATGTACCCCGTTAAGGCCTTGCAGTCAATGAAGATGTGAAGCCATTTCAGCGTATTCCCCGACCACCCCGATGACCCTGCCAATCAACGTTCCCTTTCTTCCCATGGAGGGGCGCTCAGCGTCGCCGAGATCCCTGAAGGGGAGAAGTGGCAGTACGAGCCCAGGTGGGACGGTTTAGCGAAGAGAAAGTCTGGAGAAATTCGCCGCCGAATACTTCAAACCGGCCTCGCGAGTCAGGCTGTCGCCGAGGACAGGAAGGCGCTCACGGAGAAGGTCGAGAAGCTGATACAGAAAGCCGGGGTTCACCGGACGGGCTCCGGGCGGGCCGAGCCGATGGAGCACCGAGCGATCCGCCGAGTGGCAGCCGCTGGCACCCAAGCTCGTGAGGAAGCGAAATCCTCTCCGCTCCTGCTCCTCGATCGAGAGTGAGTAGCCGACTGGACGTGGGAAGCGCACATTCAAGTGCGTCATGTCCTACGCATTCCACACCGCCGACGTTTTCACGAATCAGGCGAACGGGGGAAACCCGCTCGCGGTGATTCCCGATGCGCGCGGCCTTTCCGACGCGCAGATGCTCGGCATCACGCGCGAGTTCAACTATTCGGAAAGCGTGTTCGTCTTCCCGCCCGAGTCTCGAGCCAACACCCGCCGGCTGCGGATCTTCACTCCCGGCGGCGAGCTGCCCTTCGCGGGGCATCCGACGATCGGCTGCGCGTTCGTGCTTGCCGCGATCGGAGAGATTCCGATGACCGGCGCCGAGACGCGCATCGTGTTCGAGGAAGGCGTGGGTCCGATCCCCGTCGTCATTCGCGCGAAGAACGGAAAGCCGGTTTTCAGCCAGCTCACGGCGGCGCGCCTGCCGGAGATCAAGGACCCTCCGCCGCCGCCCGAGAAGCTGGCCGAGGTGCTGTCGCTGGAGCCGAGCGAGATCGTCGCCGACGACATGATCGAGCCCGAAGCGGTTTCGTGCGGTGTGCCGTTCCTGTTCATACCCCTGCGAAAACCAGAGATGCTGTCGTGGGTAAAAGTCGATCCGCTCAAGTGGGAGGAATCACTGCGCGGGTACTGGGCGCCGGAGATGTTCGTGTTCAGCACCGACGACTGGAGCAACATTTTCGAGGGCGGCCACATCAGGGCGCGCATGTTCGCGCCCGGTTTGGGCATCGGCGAGGATCCCGCTACCGGCGGCGCGTGCGCGGCGCTGGCGGGGTTTCTGGCGCTCAGAGCGGAGACGCGCGATGGGACGCTGCGGTGGACCGTCGATCAGGGCGTTGAGATGGGGCGTCCAAGCCGCCTCGACCTCGAGGTGGATCTCAATCGTGGACAGCTGGCGGCAATCAGAGTGGGTGGAGAGTCAATCCTGGTGAGCTCCGGGACGCTCCACGTCGACGGAGCCGCCTAACCGGTCGAGGCCGGCCCTCTCCACCGGCGCCTGTCGCCCGGCTCTCGCGGCGGAATTTCCGGCTGAGGCATGTAGTCGGTGAGCGCGATGACAGCGAAGCTGAGGACACCGACCGCGAGGAAGAAATTGCGAGCCCCAGCATTGGGTGCGAAGCCGAGGATCCATGGCGCGACTACCAGAAAAAGTGCCCCCAACGCGTCGATCACGCCGTGGATGCGAAACGGAACCACCTTGAACATCCCGTAAGGGAAGGCGGTGATTCCCGTCATCAACACGTGGATGCCCGCCAACCAGTAGAGCGTTGCCGCCGGCGCGCCGCTGAACCCGAACACCATCGGCGCGTTCAGGAAAATCGCGACGAGAGTGTAGTCGAGTATGCCGTGCGCGCGCGGCGATATGGGCTTGGTCATTTTGGGGTCAGCGGGCGAATCGCAGCGGTGTCGTTACTCGAGATAGTTGTAGAGACCGAACAGCGCCATCGCCGCGCCGCCGATCAGAATCACGGTCCCCGCAGTATCTCCGATGATCGCTCCAACTATCATCGCGCCGACACCGACTACCATCAGCGCCACGTCCTGGCCCTGGCCACGGCGGAAAATCTGGGCCGCTTCC
>JBKKAY010000223.1:0-5045 GCA_046714195.1 Gemmatimonadaceae bacterium | reverse complement strand
TTACCGACAAGGCGATGCGTGGATTGATTCCTCTCGAGGCGATTTATGGCGAGCGGCTCAACGCGGTCAGGCCGACACGCGCTGAAATCGACGAGCTGTCGAAAACATACGTGGAGCGGATGGCGCCGGGGGCCAGGGAGACTCTCGCCCGGCTGCGCGAAGCGGGAGTAGGGCTGACGATCGCCAGCGGCGGCTTCCAACAGGCGATACTTCCGCTTGCCACCGAGCTCGGCATCGAATCCGACCGCGTGCATGCCGTGCGCCTTAACTTCGATGGGCAGGGAGGGTACGCGGGATTCGACGAGACATCGCGTCTCGCACGCCAGTATGGAAAACGCGACACTATCAGGAGCCTGGCCCTCACGAGTCCTGTTCTGGCGGTGGGAGATGGCATCACGGATTTCGAGATTGCTTCGGTGGTGGATGCGTTCGCGGTGTTTACGGGGTTCGTACGGAGGGAATCGGTGATAGCGCAGGCCGACCACGTGCTGGAGAGCTTTGACCAATTATTGGAGCTAGTGATCGAATGAAGCCCTTCGGGACTTTCTTTCTGCCGGGACCGACCGAGGTTCGTGCCGTGGTCATGGCGGCGATGAACAAGCCGATGATTCCGCACAGGAGCACTGAGTTCGAGCAACTGTTCGAGTGTTTGCAGCAGGGGCTGCGGCCAGTTTTCAAAACCGATCGACCCGTACTCGTCAACAGCTGCTCGGGCACGGGGATGATGGAAGCGGGAATCCGCGCGCTTCCACCAGGGCGCGTGCTGTCACTGGTCAACGGCGCGTTCTCCGAGCGGTTCGCCTACATAGCATCGATGTGCGGGCGCGAAGTAGATCGTTACGAAGTGCCCTGGGGACAGGTACACGCGATTCCGCAGCTCGAGGAACGACTCTCGATGCGAAAGTATGTGGCGATCACGGTCGTGCACTCCGAGACGTCGACGGGCGCGCTGAATGATGTGCGTGCGTTGTCGGACGCAGCTCACAAGCACGGAGTGCTTTGTCTGATCGATAGCGTGAGTGGCTTGGCTGGCGCCGAGCTGCGATTCGATGAGTGGAAGCTCGACTACGTGCTGACGGGATCCCAGAAGGCATTCGCGCTGCCGCCCGGACTTTCGTTTGCCGTGGCGTCGGCGGAGCTGATCGATCTGGCGCAGAGCGCGCAGGGCCGCGGTGTCTACTTCGATCTGGTGGAGCTCGACGTATTTGCGCGGAGAAGCCAGACGCCGAGCACGCCGGCGCTGTCGCTGCTCTACGCTCTCGAGGCACAGCTCGAGTCGATGAAGTCGGAAGGCATTGAAGCGCGCTGGGCCAGGCACAAGGCGATGGCAACGAGAACGCAGCAGTGGCTGACAAAGGTGAGCGAAGAAACCGGAAAGAGACTCTCCAACATCGCCCCGCTCGGCTCCCAGTCACCGACGGTCTCGACCATCAAGCTCCCGGGCGACGTTCCAGCGGAGGGATTCACGCGTGCGGTCAGTGAGCGCGGAATAACCGTTGGCGCGGGTTATGGAAAGCTCAAGAGCTCGACCTTCAGGATTGGGCACATGGGCGATCACACCATCGAGACCCTCGAGCGATGCCTGACCGCCTGCTCCGGTGCGTTGCACTCTTGACCCAGCTCTCTCTCTCGAATGTAGGTGTAGAGTTCGGCGCGACGAGAATCTTCGAGAAGATCACCTTCACGGTAGGCGAAGGCGACCACTGGGCTGTACTCGGCCGGAACGGAAGCGGCAAGACGACCCTTTTTCGTCTGATCACTGGCGATCAACGGCCGACCGAGGGAACGATCACCCGCCATCCCGGGCTCAAGATAGCGCTGCTCGAGCAGCACCGCGATTTCGGCACGGCACAGACAGTGTGGGAGGCAGGCGCCGGAGAATATTCCGCGCTCTTGGCGCTCGAGCACTCGCTCGCGGAGCAGGGCGCGGAGCTCGCCCTAGTCGGTGAAGCAGCCACGCCACAGATGCTGGCGCGCTATGACCGGGATCTCGAGCGTTTCGATCGGGAAGGCGGCTACACCTTCGCTCCCCGCGTCGATGCGGTGCTCCAGGGGCTGGGCTTCGACGCGGAAAAGGCGCGCACGAGGCCACTATCGCAGCTGAGTGGCGGAGAGCGGGGCAGGCTCGGTCTGGCGCGGCAGCTGGTGAGCGCGGCCGATGTTCTCTTGCTCGATGAGCCGACCAATCACCTCGATCTCGAGACGACGCGCTGGCTCGAGGATTACCTGAAGAACACCAGGAAGACGATTCTCCTCATCAGCCACGACCGCGCATTTCTATCGAGCGTCGTAGATCACGTGCTCCATCTCGAAGGCGAAAGCGCGGTGTCATACTCCGGCAGCTACGAGTCATTCGTTCTCCAGCGCGAAGAGCGCCGTCTCAGCCAACAGCGCGCCTTCGACAAGCAGCGCAAGGTGCTGGCGGACGAAGAGGATTACATCCGCCGGAACATCGCGGGCCAGAACTCGAAGCAGGCGAAAGGACGCCGGAAGCGTCTCTCGAGAACGCCGCGGCTGACCGGCCCCACCGCCGAGGACGGCGACGCGATAGGACTGCGGCTCGATGTCGGAGAGCGGGGCGGAGACCAGGTAGCGATCGCCAAGGACGTCACGATAGCCGTCGGCGAGCGGACTCTGATCAAGAATTTCACGAGCACGATCCAGAGGGGAGAGGTAATCGGCTTCGTCGGTCCCAACGGCAGCGGGAAATCCACGTTTCTCCGCGCGCTCGTCGGCGACCGGACCACCACCGGCGGCGAGCTTCGTCTCGGTGGGTCGGTCGAGCCGAGCTACTATCGCCAGGACATGGCCCAGGTTCCCACGGACAGAACGCTGTTCGAGGTGATCAGCGACCTGAGGCCACAGTGGGAGCGGCGACTGGTGCAGGGACACCTCGCCCGGTTCGGTTTTTCCGGAGATGAGGCACAGCGGCGCGCCGACACGTTGTCGGGCGGCGAGAGAGCTAGGGTCGCGCTGGCGATGATGGTTCTCACCAAAGCGAATTTCCTGCTGCTCGACGAGCCGACCAATCACCTGGACATCGAATCCGTCGAGGCGCTCGAGGACGCGCTCTCCTCGTACGAGGGAACGATCCTGCTGGTGAGCCACGACCGCGCCATGCTCGAAGCGCTGACGTCCCGCGTGTGGGTGCTGCACGAGCAGCACATCACCGACTTTCCTGGATCATTCGGCGAATGGGAAGAGCAGAGTCGCGAGCGAGCACACGCCGGTGCAGTGGCCGCTGCCGAAAAGGAGTCACTCCGCCGGGTTCAGGAACGGAAGACGACTCGCCGGAAGGATGTGGAGAGCGATCATACCCGCGCGGCCATCCGCGACGCCCGGCGGAAGGTGGAAGACTTGGAGAAGGAAGTCTCCTCACTAGAGACGAAAATCGTGGAGCTCACGACGGTGCTCGAAGATCCGGAGCTGTACACGACGCCGGGCGGGACGCAGAAGTCAGTGGTCGCCGGAAAGGAGCTGGACACTCTGCGGCGAAAGCTCGACTCCACGATCGAGCGGTGGACAGCAGCCAATGAAAAGGTGGAGGACCTACAGAAACGAAACAACGAACTGAAGACTACCGGCCGGGGGCCATGAGAGGCGCAGTTTCTCGCTTCGGGCGACTGCTAGGTTTATCAAAACTCTCCGATAAACCCAATCTCGACCTCGAGGTGGTGCCCAAATCTTTTCTCCACTTTTTCCTGCGCGATGGCGATCAGTTGGCGAACATCCCTGGCGGTCGCTCTTCCCAGGTTGACCATGATGTTTGCGTGGATGTGCGAGATCTGGGCGTCACCCTGACGGAAGCCCTTGAGCCCGACCTCGTCGATCAGCCGACCGGCCCCCACGCCCTCGATCTTCTTGAAGATCGAACCCGCGCTCGGGTGGTACTCGAGCCACGGGTGCTTTCCGCCCCGCCAGCTCAGATTTTCCTGCATGATGCGGTGCATCACCGCTTTGTCGAGAGGCTCGAGCTGGAAAGTGACAGCGAGCGCAATGTCACGCCGTTTGTGGAGGGTGCTGGTGTCGTAGCCGAATTGCATGTAGTCGCGGTCGATCGTACGGCGGTCCCCTTCCTCCATCAGCAGCTCGGCCGAGTCGAAGACTTCGGCGATGAACATGGTGCGCTCGCGCTCGGGCGCCGGCGACAGGAAATGCAGATTCTGCCAGACGGCGCCGCCCACGGTGCTGGGAATACCGACATAGTGCTCCAGCCCGGACCAGCCGCGCTCCACCGCCTGCGGTATCAGCCTCGCCATCACCGCGCCGCTTTCGACCCACAGCTTGCCATCGTCGGTGAACTTGAGGTGACTCGAGGTGTTGCGGATGATCAAACCGCGGAATCCACCGTCCCCGACCAGGATGTTGGCGCCCAGCCCTAAGACGAAATAATCGACGCCAAGTTCGCGGGCGGTAGCAACCGCCCCTGCCAGATCGTCCGTGGATGTTGCATCGTAGAAGAGATCGGCGGGACCACCGATCCTGAATGTGGTGTATTGACCAAGCGGCTCGTCGCGCTTGAGCCGCCCGCTGTTCAGCCTAGCAATCAATTGCCCGTAGGATTTCTCGCGGGCGCTCCCAGAATCTGACATGCCCGAAAGAAAAGGTATCCTTCCCTACCGCGCCACTCTGGCGCTAGTGATTTCTCTTGTGTCGGCCACCGCCGCGTTCGGGCAGAGAGCCGAGCTCGAGAAGATCATCCAGCGCAAAGTCCTGCCCAATGGACTCGAGGTCATCGTGGTCGAGAACCATGGTGTGCCGCTCGCGACGGTGGAAGTGAACGTCAAGAACGGATCGTTCACGCAGCCGCCCGAATACGAGGGGCTGGCGCACATGTACGAGCACATGATCTTCCGCGCGAATTCGAGGTATCGTGAGCCCGGTCAGTTCATGGACAGCATGTCCGACCTGGGCGCGGTCTTCAACGGGACAACCCAGGAAGAGCGGGTGAACTACTATCTCACCGTTCCCGCCGAAAAAGTCGGCGATGCGATCGGCCTCCTCGGGATCGCGCTGCGCGAGCCGCTCTTCCTGCAGGACGAGCT
>JBKKAY010000222.1:0-10759 GCA_046714195.1 Gemmatimonadaceae bacterium | reverse complement strand
GGGAGAATCGTATCCTGGCCCTGCGTCCGAGCGTTGAACTCTTTGCAGAAGGCCATGATGTTGATTCCCTGGGGGCCGAGAGCCGTTCCCACGGGGGGCGCCGGGTTCGCCTTGCCTGCAGGGATCTGCAGCTTGACGAATCCAACTGCCTTCTTTGCCATGATACTCCTCTAGTTGTTCTTGTCGCGTGGCCTGGTACCCTTATGGGTGGGCTCGCGTCCGACTCCCACGGTGTGATTAGAGTCGTAGTGGTATCCGACTTTTGCGCTACTCGCCTCATCGGCCGCCCCGCGCAAGGGCCATCACCTGCGGCGGGAGTAGCGCCGCTGTGACTCTGATACAGCCTTGAAGTATAACCGCCCTCTAGGCCTCAGCGGAAGGGGCCCGAACTCCGAGATTGATTACCGTGTTCGCTGAAAAACGAAAGCGCACCCTCCGGTATGGCTGGAGGGTGCGCTCAGGATACGCCTACGCGTTAGTCAGCAGGATTGCGGTCGATCAGCCACAACAGCGTTGGCGTAGTAGTTACGCCGGTGACCACCGGGAAATAGTACACCGAGAACCTCGAGCCCGGAGAATCCACGCCCGCAGCCGGGTTGAACTGCTGGTTCGTGCCCGTCGGATTCGGCGGCGCCGGAGATCCCGTCGCCGACGTCAGGACAGTGGCGGAGCCCGCGGCGGTAACGTGCGTCGTCGCGGTTCCCGCGGGACGGTTCACGTACGGAGAAGGTGCACCGGGTCCCGCCGCCGCGGTAAATGTGGGCGGTGCGGAAATTGAGGACGGCGAAGAGGTCGACGTCACATAGCCGTCGATTCCGGCAGTGGAAGTGTTGACGAGCCGAACGCCGATCTGTCCGGCCGGTGGGGCCGAAGGATCATCGGTAACGAGGACGAAGCCCCGTCCCGCGCCAGCCGCGGTGCTGCCGGTGAGTACCAGCGTGACGCGCGTGTCAGCGGTGAACGTGATGGTCGTGTCCAGATAGACCGCCGATACCGCGGCCGGCGTGCACGTGCTCGGAATCGAGACAACGCATCCGCCGAAAACCCGCAACCGGCGCGGTTTGCCCGCCTCCGTGGGGTAGTAGGTGGTGGCGTGGCGATATGCCATGCCGTTCCCGGTCGGTGACCACTCGACCTGGTCGACCGCGCGGATATCCACGGTAGCGCCATTACTCAACGCGTTCACCAGCCGAACGGATGCCAAGGGCGGTCTGTCCGGCCCCGTGAACGCGTCGCTACCGCACCCGGCGATCATCGTCGCTCCGAGGCCGAGCATCAGAACATAGGAAAGACGCATAAGCGATACTCCGAAAAAGTCAGAAAAGTTTGTGCGCCGCGTGGAGGCCGCACATCGCGAGAACACGATACGTCAGCTGCTACTGCTCACAGCATGGAGGAGGAGGAGGAGGAGAGTTCTCACTGCCACCGCCGAAAAGCCCCCGGGTCAAAGCAAAGAAAAGAATGGCACCGACCGATAGCCCCGCGGCCATCGCGGTTCGCGTCGTTGAGAAATGACGCTCCCGCGTCCGCGCCACTAGGTCCTTCCGTACTGTGAGCGCCTCACCGGACCACTTGCTCACGCCACCTCTCTGGTTACGAACCGAAGTGACGCTTAGCATATACGCAGAATCGGACTGCGCCGTAAGCGCGCCTTCGACGGTCTCCGGCCACGCACCTACGAGCGTCGCCATCTCCGCGCGCCCACGGTCCGTCAGATCGATCGCGACCTGTGTACCGGGCAAGGGGCTGTCGCTCAACGGCACGTATGCGTAGCACGCCTGGCTCACACCCAGCGTGAACGCAAGCACGACGGCTTGCGCTTTACGCGACATGGCGCGAGTCAGCGGAGGCACTGAATCAGTGCATCCGCGCGACTCTCTGGGGCTCTCCAGCACGTTATACATCTCTCTCAAGAGTGTTGCGGTCCTAGAAGTTCGCGTCTTTCCCGAACCCGTAAGTTCCAACGCCTGCGCGGCGGGCGTTCAGGTAGTAGCTACCCGTGCCATACCGCGCGAACGTCTCCTGGTAAGGCACCGGCCATTCCAGCGGGGACGCGCCGTAAAGGTCGCCCCATCCGCGCGCGTCGATAAACCACTGCGCGTTACCGGTGAACGCCGTCTCCAGCCTCTTCTCCCACTTCAGCGCCTCGAACACCGTACCGCACGCTGTCGTGGTGTGATTCGGCGGCTGCGGAACGCGCGGCACACAGGCGTTATCGCCCGGTACGATGCTGTTCATCGTCGAGCCTGCCGGAATCGGCGGCAAGCCCGCCCGCACCCGGTACCTGTCGATGAGCGGAATCGCCAGCGCGGGCTGATTGGTCTGGAGGTATCCCTCAGCCGCCAGCAGATCGCTCTCCGCTCGCGAGAGGATCACCCAGGGACCGTTGCCGCCGCCCGCGCGGATGTTCCAGAACCGCATGTTGTCGTACTGCCAGGTTCCCCACGGATAGCCCGGCTGGTCGGAGCCCGTCGGCCTGTTGTAGAAGTAAAGGATCGATCCCGTGGGCGTTCCCGCGCGCGACGAACCGCCGGAGGCGGTCTGCTGGGCCGGGCGGGTCTCGCCGGATGGGAACCGCCGGTCGGGTGTGCGCATGAGGAAGGTCGAACCGGCCGTAGCGCGCGCCGTCGTGTTGACCGACGTCTGCAGCCACGCATCGTAGGCGCCCGTCGTATCACCCATTCCCAGATAGAATGGCGTCATCTGGCTCCAGGTGGCATCCACTGCCAGCTGGCTGAGTACCGTGAGGAACCAGCCGTCCGTCTGGGAGGCCGTGACGATCACGTCGGCCGTAACACCAGCGGTTGCGTTCGCGATGACCTTCGCCCAATCGACCGCTGTGCGCTCGGCCGGTGTTCTTGCTTGCCCGGCGCGGAATCTGGCCGCGAAGGAGTTCATCATGCGGACCCATGTGGGTCTGTCGATCGTCGACGGTCCATTCCACCACGTCAGTGGAATGGGCCAACCCCCCGCACTTGATGCGGCAGTAACCTGCGCCGGCGTGGCCGTCGCACCGCCTGCATACGCGATTGCGGAGTCGAGGTATGCCAGCGCAGCGGCATTCACGACGCTGGAGCCCACGAGCGGCGGAACGGAATCCGCACCGAACTCAGGGGAGACGACACCCGCCGAGTCATAGCTCATGGAAAGATGGCCGTGCGCATATCCCAGCGCGAAATACGCGAACGACCTCGCGCGCGCATTGGCGCCGGCGGTAAGGCCGACGTTTGCGGCACTGAAGGCGCGAAGGGCGCTGATTGCGTTAGCCGCGCTGCGCGCGTTGCGCGAGAGCTGATCGTAGTCGCGAAAATTGCCCGTCTGCACCGCATTCCCGATCGAGTTGTCGATGGAAGGACGCGGGATGGCGCTGCGAGCGCCCATGCCGCAGTTACCGAGCGCCGAAGCGCTCTCGAAGCCAATGACAGCGGCCTGAGTAAAGATGTCGTCACAGCCGACGTTGTACTGCCCGTTGAACATCTGCTGAAAAAGCTTCGAGATCAGGCTCTCGGTCAGCGGAGCCGTCGCGAACGCGTTCTCGATGCTGGGCTGGTTCGGATTGCGTACGTCGAGCGGGTTCTCACGGCACGCACCGAGCAGCGCCGTGCCACCGCCGACTAGAAGCAACGAAACAGATCTCACAAAATTTGATTTCTTCACTGATAGCCTCGTTTGTCGGTCGGACCGAGCGGCGGTGACAACCGCCGCTCGGCCCCAACCAGTTGATGATGCCGCCTGTTTAGAACGAGCTGGATAGCTGCAGCGTGAAGGTGCGCAGATTCGGGAAGCGGAACCCGTTGATCGGAGTCAGGATGGCCGAACCGAAATCCGACGTGGCGTGGCGCGACTCTGGGTCGAAGCCCTTCCAGTCAGTCCACGTTTTCACGTTGCGGCCGATGACGCCAACTCTCCAGTTGCCGAGCCCCCCAATACTGCCGACACGGTAGTTGAGGGAGATTTCCCGAAGCTTGATGTAAGTGGCGTCCTGGAACGACCAGCCATGCGGATTGAGACCATCGTACAGTCCGCCCGCCCCGGTGCTTACGAAAGCGCTCGGGCTATTGGATGGCCCGCGACGCCAGAAGTAGCCGATCGGTTTGGCTTCCTCCACGGGCACACCGTACATGTCCGCGTTGTCGGACTGAAGATCTCCGGTTGACCAGTGATACGCGATGTTCCACAACTTGTGACCCACCTCGGCGTCGAGCAGGCTGTAGAAGCTGAGGCGTCGCCAATCGATGTTCTGCGAGAAGCCCCAGTGATACTTCGGCAGGCCGTTGCCGAGCGGAACGAACGATACCTGGCACTCCACCCTGGTGAGACACGCCGCGGTCGTATCACGCTGAATGATCGGCATGCCCCACGAGACGCGGTTCTGCCACGGAGCCTGCGCGTTCGGAAGGAACGAGCGCCACAGATTGCGCGTGATGCCCTCGGTGGCCGCGTTGCCAGCGCC
Source organism: Gemmatimonadaceae bacterium (assembly GCA_046714195.1). Taxonomy (GTDB): domain Bacteria; phylum Gemmatimonadota; class Gemmatimonadetes; order Gemmatimonadales; family Gemmatimonadaceae; genus UBA4720. Next base: position 6,306 of record JBKKAY010000222.1, on the reverse strand, counting down.
GAACCAGGCGATGAAGCCATCCGGGCTGGGCCTGAACTCGCTGGCCAGGTTGCTCGCATCATTTGAGCACTGCGCGACGAAGTTCGCCGGCAGCTGCGAGCAGTTGCGAACCATGTCGAAGCCGTACACCGTGCCGATGCGCTCGCCTTCGCGGAACTTGAAGACGGTGAACGAATTTCCGGCCGTGATGTCACCGGTAAACTCCGGGATGTCCAGGCGAGTGATCTTCGAGCGGACCTGGTCATAAATCAGTCGCGTCGACCAGTTGAACGTGCCGCGATTGATGATCGGCACCGTCAGTGCGGCTTCCCACGCGCGGGTTGCGATCTCACCTACGTTCTGCCACTGGCGCGCGAAGCCGGTGGTTACCGAGGGCTGAGCCTGCAGAATCTGGTTGTCGACGACGGAGTTCGCACGCGTGACGTTGAGAGCGAACCGGTTGAAGAACTCCAAGTCGATTCCGATCTCGGTCTCCGTGTTGATCTCGGGCTTGAGGTTCGGGTTACCGAGCGTCGCCGGGTTGAGCGTTCCGCCCGTTCCGATCGTGAAGCTCGTATACTGTGCCGCGAACGACGGTCTCTGCCCCGTCGAGCCGTGCGCAGCGCGCAGCTTAAGCTGCGACAGCGCGTTGCGGGCGAACCACCACGGCTCATCCGAGACGAGCCACGCGCCCGAGACACGGCCGAATGTGTGCCAGCGCTGACCAGCGCCGAACAGCGAGCTGCCGTCGCGGCGGATCAGTCCGCCGAGGATGTAGCGATCCTTATAGTCAAGATCGAGGCCGTAGAAGAACCCCATGTCCCGGACGTTCGTCCTCGTGGAGCCGATCGACCTGTCAGCGGTCACGGAGGCCGCCGTCACGAGGCCCGGCACGACCAGCGTGGTGCCTTGCAGGAAGTTGCCGAAGGTGCTGCGGTCGCTGTACGCGTAGCGTGTCGAGAAGATTGCGTCGAGATCGCCAAAAAAAGTCTTGTTCGCGGCGGCGTTGAGGGAAGTGTTCCACTGGGCGTTATCGAATGCGTCTTCGGCAAAGAAGCCGGCGGAGAACACTGGATTCGAGTTCGTGGCGCGGTAGCCGCGGTCACGCATTTGCACGCCCTGACCCTGCGCGCGGTCGTACCCGAACATGCCGTCGAGAACCAGCCACGACAGCGGACGGTAGTTCACCGAGGCACCCCCGACGAAGCGCGAAGACTGGTCGGTGCGCCGGTTGTTCTGGTTGGTGTAGATCGGGTTCGCGTTCTGCCCGCCCTGCAGCAGCGGATTGTGCCGGATGACGTAGCGGCCCTGCTGGTCGCGCTGCTTCAAGTTGGCCACCCAAGGCGCGCGCGTGATCGTGAACCAGGGCGTGCCGGACCCCGCGCCGTCCAGGTCGAGCTGCGCGGAGTTGTCCTCGCCCTGGGAGAAGAACGTCTGCAGAGACGCTCTGATACGGTCGCTGAACGTCTGGTCGATGTTCGCACGTACGGAGTTACGAACGAACCCGGGCAGTGCCGTGATGGCGCCCTGCTGAACGAGGTTCGAAACGCTGGCAAACACGGCGGTGTTGTTGACGCGACCGCGAATGTCGATGTTCGTATTCGCGTAAGTGCTCGGCGTGACTACCTGGCCGACGGGGTCGCGGTACTCGTGCCACGGCACCCAAACGTACATGCCGGTGAGCTGGTTGAAATCCGGCGCGGCCGAGATTCCATGATCGCCCAGCATCGGCTGCGTCGGAAGCGAGAAGTCGTCCGCGTTGTTGTTGATGCGGCCTACTTCCTGGTCCCAATCGATGTATCGCGCGCAATTGGAGAAGAGGCCTGACTGACTTGTCGAAGTCGACGGCGTGCCGCTCTGCAGCAGCGCTTCGCGCGAGCAGTAACGCGAGCCGTCCGGCGTCAGCTGGAGCGTGGTGTAGTGCGCGAGCGGAAACTTCCGCTCGAGGCCGCTGCGGCCTGTTTCGGTACGAAGCCCGAACCGGATGCCAGGCTCGGCATTCCGGCCCGTCTTCGTTGTGATGTTGATGACGCCGGAACCGGCGCGCGCACCGTAAAGCGAGGCGGCGGCGGCACCCTTCACTATTTCGATATTGTCGATGTCGTCGGGGTTCAGGTCCGGCAGGCCACCCTGCAACGGCACGCCGTCCAACAGGAACAGCGGAGCCTGACTGCGGCCCGTCGCGTTCAGCGACACAGGCCCGCGAAGCAGTACGGCCGGCGCGGCACCGGGACGACCGGAGTTGCTGACGATCAGCGCGCCAGGAACCTTGCCCTGAAGCTGCGCCAACGCGCTCGACCCGGCCACCGGCATCATCGCCGAATCCAAGCGCGAAACGGTGAAAGCGAGCTTGCGCTGCTCGGTCGCCGTGGCGACGCCAGTGATGACCACCTCGCTCAGTCGCGCAACGTCGCGCCGGAGGTCGAAGTTCAAGGTCTGGGAGCCGGCGCGGACGGTGATCGGCTGCGCCGCGGGCGTATAGCCGATCGCGCGCGTGCGGAGCGTGACCGTCTGGTCGCTTACGCGAGCCGCGGGAACGGTAATGGTGTACTGGCCCGCCGCGTTGGTCGCGACGGAGATGTTGAGCTCGGAGATAAGAACGTTGGCTCCGGCGAGCGGCTGACCCTGGTCGGACTGAACCCGGCCGGTGATGACTGCATTCTGACCCTGCGCCATCGCGGGCGCAGCAAGCAGAACGCCGACGGCGGCAACGAAGAGCTTCCTCATAGAAACAATTATCTTCGGCATTCGTACCTCTGAAGGTTTATGGAAGACCACTGCTGACACCGTGGGAGTCGCGGGTAACCTTATCGCCCGCAGTGGCACCAAAAAGTGGCTGACCTGGAGCAGCGACGTCGTGTCCCCCTCTGTTAGCGGGTGAAAAAAAGGGTGTCCGACGAAGAATACGCGAGCGAGCTGCTAGAAGAATACGCGAGCGAGCTGCTATGAAATCGAAAGTCGTCCGCACAGGTTAGCCGGGATACAGTACCACGCGAGCGGAACCACGGTCGTAGCCGTCCTCTCTAATATTTTCGATGGTCTCAAGGAACGCAAGGGGCTCACCTATCGTCCAAGCTCTGACCGGCCGTCCGGCGGCCGCTCGGAATAAAGGAAAAAGGCTGGTGGACGACCTGGCGCACGGGGACGCCGCCCCGCACGGCCGGACGGAAGACGGCCCGATCCAAAGCTACGCGAACGGCTTCGCCGAGCTGGCCATGGGGCGAGGAAACGATCCCTATTGTGCCCTGTTGAACGTGTCCGCTCTCGTCGACGATGAACTCTGCTACGACCGTCCCGCCTACACCCGACGCAAAGAGCGAGGGTGGGTACGTGATCGACGCGGCCAGCAAAGGGTCGGCGACCACCTGACTGTCTACCTGCTGCGCCGTGTATGCGGCCAGCGAGGCCAGCGCCTGCTCCAACCGCTCCACCGTTCGAGGCGTCCGAATCAGAGGATCGGTGTCCGGGCCACGGGACCAAATGAGGATCGTCCCGCAGGAAGACTCCGAACGGTTGTACTGGTAGCGAAGCGGAGCGGACGTGGAGCCGAGGTAGAGTTCCAGACCGTGGATCGAAGTCGGGGAAATGGCGTCCAGGTCCACTTCACCGGAAGGCATTGGCGTGCCGTCGATCCACACCAGAGGATAGCAGCTCCGCCCCCGCATAACCGCCCCGCTTCCACCGCCCCTCATCCTGCGCGCCCTTATGCCCGGGACATTCTGAAGCAGGTGAGTAAGCATGCGCGGCTTGTCACGGTCGATCTGTTCCCGAGTGATGAACACTCCCCCGCCTCGCTGGTGGAGGCGCTCATAGTACCCCGCCAGTCGCCCTGTGTACTTCGCCTGCTCCTTACGAACGAAGACCGGCGCGAGGATAGTAGGCAGCGGTACGAGGCGCACGGAGACGCCGTCGACGCTCTCGGCCCCGACCTCGAGCTGCACAGTCCCCGGAGCGTACCCGAGGCGCCGGACAACGAGGGTAAGGGGACCGCTCTGGATGCCTGTGAGCCGAAACTCGCCGCGATCGTCGGTGGTCGCGCGCGCTGCTCCGGGCTCCACCGACACGCGCGCGCCCAGAATGCGCACGCCCGTGGAGTCTGTTACCGTGCCCGCCACCGTGACGAATCCCTGGGCGGCTGCCCTACCGGCAAACAGGCAGACAGCACCGATGACGAGCCGGAGGAGCCTTTTACTGCCTCGCGGTGCTACCATGTTCCTCATTAGTGTCAAGAGGAACGACGCGCTGCCGTGCACGCGGCGTCGCGCCGGCGTCCTTTATCACGCTTGCTTCTATAACGCTTACTCCGGAAGACGTTCCGCGCAAGCGGCCCCTTACTTCGAGGGGTTCAATCAGACGCGTCATCAGGCTCACTCTCAAACCATCAGCCGCGCCTGGGTGATGCTCCTTCCCGACTGAATTTCGGGCAGCGGAGTCCCAGTCGTTGCTTTAACTGGTCAGTAGCCCTTCAACTGCAGATAGTCGAGCTCGACCGATGTCGGGCGGCCGAACAGGGATACGGACACCCTGACCTTCCCCTTGTCGGCGAGGACCTCTTCCACGGTCCCGTTGAAGTCCGTGAACGGGCCTTCGGTGATCGCAACGGCCTGGCCGATGAGGAAGGGAATCTCTTCCTTGACCACTTCCGGCTCCGAGTCGTCGGAGACGCCCAGGAGGCGGTTCACCTCTTCGGGACGAAGGGGTTGCGGCAGCCGCTCGTGCCCGACGAACTTGATCACGCCCTGGATTCCGTTGACGGCGTGTGCCGTCTCCTGGTCCATGACCATCTCCACCAGCACGTAGCCGGGGTATATCTTGCGCTCGACGTTCACCTTCTTGCCGTTCTTGATCTCGACCGCTTCCTGCGTCGGAACGAGCGCCTGCCGGATGGCGCGCTCGTCGGCCGGACGCGGATCGGCATCGATCCGGCGCTGGAGCAGCGAGCGGACCTTGTTCTCGTGGCCGGAGGTGGTCTGGATCGCGTACCAGCGGTGCTCGGAGGCCACCATCATAGTCCCGAGAAAAGTGCGGGAATTCCGCGGACCAGAATCATCTGCAGAAAGAGATCGATGAGACCGATCACCGCACCCATGAACAGCACGAAGATGATGATCTTGATGGTGGTGTCCTTGAGCTGCGCCCGGTCGGGCCAGGTGACCTTCCGCATCTCGTCCTGGACATCCTGATAGAACTGGACGAGACGGCTCGGGAGACTCCTGCGCTCGACTACTTCAACGGCCATTACTTCGTTTCCTTATGGAGCTTGTGCGCGTTGCAGCGTGGGCAGTACTTCTTCCACTCGACGCGCTCGGGGTGCAGGCGCTTGTTCTTGTCGGTGAAGTAGTTTCTGTTCTTGCACTCGCTGCAGGCGAGGATGATTTTTTCGCGGGCCATGGTCATTCCTTATGACTTCAAACTGAGGATACGGGCTAACAACACTGCGGACTGCGGACTAACTACGGACTGCGGACCTACTGCGGGCTGCGGACTAACGATCGGTTGTGAGTTCGCAGTCAGTCCGCAATCAGTTCGCAGTTATTTCAGAATCTTGGTTACTACGCCTGCTCCAACCGTGCGGCCGCCTTCTCTGATGGCGAATCTCAGGCCCTCGTCCATCGCGATCGGCGTGATCAGCTCGATCTCCATCTGGACGTTGTCGCCCGGCATCACCATCTCCATCCCTTCAGGAAGCTCGACCGATCCAGTCACGTCGGTAGTTCTGAAGTAGAACTGCGGGCGGTAGCCCTTGAAGAACGGCGTGTGACGGCCGCCCTCTTCCTTGGTCAGCACGTAGACCTCGGCCGAGAACTTGGTGTGCGGCGTGATGCTCCCCGTCTTGGCCAGCACCATCCCGCGCTCCACGTCCTCCTTGTTGATACCTCTCAAGAGGAGGCCGACGTTGTCACCAGCCTGGCCGTCGTCCAGAAGCTTCCTGAACATCTCGACTCCGGTGATGACCGTCTTCTTGTCGGAGTTGAACCCGATGAGAGCCACTTCCTCGCCGACCTTGATCTTCCCCTTCTCGATTCTTCCCGTCGCTACTGTTCCGCGGCCGGTGATCGAGAACACGTCCTCGACGGGCATGAGGAAGGGCTTCTCGGTCTCTCGCTTGGGCTGCGGGATATAAGTGTCCAACGCATCCATCAGCTCGCCGATCTTCTTGCCGTACTCGGAGTTCGGGTCACCTGATTCCAGAGCCTTGAGTGCACTTCCCTTGATGATCGGCGTGTCGTCGCCAGGGAAATCGTACGAGCTAAGGAGCTCACGGACTTCCAGCTCCACCAGCTCCAGCAGCTCGGCGTCGTCCACCATGTCCACCTTGTTCATGAA
>JBKKAY010000221.1:0-10371 GCA_046714195.1 Gemmatimonadaceae bacterium | reverse complement strand
CATCTCGATCAGCGTCGGCCGCTTCTCTTTACGCGCCCGCTCGGCGGCGCGGGCGATCACGTCGCGCACGGCGAAGACATCCTGGCCGTCAACGGATTCGCCGATCATGCGGTATCCCTGCGCGCGTACGACGACGTCCTCGTTCGCGGTCGAGCGCGAGATCGACGTCCCCATTCCGTAGCGGTTGTTCTCGATGATGAAGATCACCGGGAGATCCCAGAGCGAAGCGAGGTTCAGCGCTTCGTGAAAGGCGCCGATGTTCACAGCGGCCTCGCCGAAGAAGCAGACGCAAAGCTGATTGCCGCGACGATACTTGATCGCGAAGCCGACTCCCGCCGCGACCGGCACGTGTCCGCCGACGATTCCATGTCCGCCGAGGAAATTCGTCTCCTTGTCGAAAATGTGCATGGAGCCGCCCTTTCCCCCGGAGCAGCCGGTGTCGCGGCCGAAAAGCTCCGCCATGATCGAGCGCGGGCTGACTCCCCGTGCCAGCGCCTGTCCGTGATCGCGGTAGGCCGTGATGACGTAGTCGTCGGGCCTTATCATCGACATCGTCCCGGTAGAAATCGCTTCCTGGCCGATGTACAGGTGGCAGAAGCCTCCGATCTTGCCGAGTGCGTACGCTTCGGCGGAGCGCTCCTCGAACCGGCGCTGGAGCAGCATCGATTTGAGCAGCACGCGCCGCTCTTCGGGTGTCGTGCCGCCCATTGGCGACTGGTTGTCACCCTGGGGAGCGGGAGCGCTCTCGTGGCTGGGCGCTCGCTCTCTCCGCTGCTGGGCTGGAGGCGGTACCGGCCTGGCTTCAGTGCTCATACGCCCGCCGCCTGCACCTGCTCCCACGCATGATAGCTCGAGCGCACCAGAGGGCCGGACTCGACGTGCCGGAATCCCATTTCCATTCCGATCTCATAAAGGTTTCTGAACTCCGCTGGCGTGTAGTAGCGATCAAGCGCGATGTGCGCGTCCGACGGCCGGAGATATTGTCCAAGCGTCAGTATGTCGACGTCGACCTCCCGGAGATCGCGCATGACGGCCATGACTTCCTCTGTCGTTTCGCCCATTCCGAGAATCATTCCGGTTTTTGTCGGTATGTCGGGGGCGATGCTCTTGGCGTAGCGGAAAATCTGCATGACTCTGTTGTAGCGCCCGCCCGGCCTTGCCTTCTTGTACAATCGCGGGACGGTCTCAGTGTTGTGATTGTAGATCTCGGGTCGGGCCTCGAGCACGGTACGGATGCTATTCTCGTTCCCCTGGAAGTCCGGGACCAGGACTTCAACGGAGCAGCCGGGAATTCGCTCGTGGATCTGGCGGATCGTCTCAGCGAAAATGTAGGCGCCGAAATCGGGAAGGTCGTCGCGGTCTACTGACGTGATCACCGCGTGCTGGAGCTGCATCGCCCGGATCGCCTCGGCCACTCGCGCGGGCTCGGCGATGTCGTACTTGGGCGGGCGGCCATGAGCGACGGCGCAGTAGGCGCAGTTTCTGGTGCAGACGTCGCCCAGGATCATGAAGGTCGCCGTTCCATGCTCCCAGCACTCGCCGACGTTGGGGCAGTGGGCTTCCTCGCAGACCGAATGCAGATCGAGCTCCCGCATTAACTGCTTGAGCCTTATGTAGTTGGGGCCTCCGGGCGCTTTTACCTTCAGCCAGGATGGCTTCCGCTCAGGAAGCGGATCGGCGCGGTGGCGCCCCAGAATCTGATAGAGAGTATCGGGCATTTTGCGGTCGGCGGAGAGGATCCGCGCCTAATAGACCAATCTACATCAAAAACGCGCGGGGCGAAATTGTGACAGGTCGTGGCTAAGTGTTGATCCTGTCACGAGATCGGCCACTACGTCGCCCGTGAGGGGCGCCAAGAGGACCCCGTTCCGCGAATGCCCGCATGCGTATATGACCGACGGGTGCTCGGGATCGTGCCCCAGAATCGGCAGCATGTCGGGGGTGACGGGCCGAAGCCCCGCCCATGATTTCGCTTCACCGATCGCGGCGAGCGACGGACAGATCTCTTCGGCGGCGTCCCTCACCTTCCGCACTCCGGCGGGGGTGACGCCGGCATCGAACCCCGTGTTCTCCATGGTGCTTCCGCCGATGGTGCCGTCGCCGCGGGGCACGACGTACCCGCGCGGGCCGTAGACGACATGCCTTAGTGGCGAGACCGGATAGAGGACCAATTGTCCGCGCGCGGGTGCAACTTTTTCGGCGAACCGCGCGCCTGCGATCCCTCCCGTCCATGCTCCGGCGGCGAGGACGACCCGGCGCGCGGCCAGGCGCAGTCCGGACCGGGTGCGCACTGCGCATGACGCCGGTGCGGGCTCGATGGCCGTCGCGGAGTCCTCCAGCCTGGTGATACGGCCGCTCGAGGCGACGAGACGCTCGAGCGCCTGGAGGAGAATCGAGTTGTCGACGGCGCCGTCGCTGGGACTGAACATCGCCCCCAGCCCGTGAGAGAGGGATGGCTCGAGTTCGCGGAGCGCGTTGGCGTCGATCCAACTGCTCGAAGGGAGCGCGGTCCGCTTGAGCCCCTTTATTCCTTTCTCGCTGAGGGCGAGCTGCAGAATTCCGAGCCTGTTGAGCGGGACGAGGATGCCGGTGCGCTCCTTCAGGAACTCGATGTAGGCTGGGTAGCGATCACGCGCGGCGATGGCGAAATCGTGCGCGGGCCCGGATGCCCTCTCGACCGACGGCGCGAGCATCCCGGCCGCCGCCGGCGACGCTTCCCCCGGTCTTCGGTCGGCCAGCAGCGCGACAGTAAGCCCGCGCTTGGCCACAGCCACCGCGGCAGCGAGTCCGATGAGGCCGGCACCGACTATGATTACATCAGGCGAGGGGCCTGGGTTCAAAGCTGAAACATCCGGGGCGAGGCCTCCGTAGGGAAGTCTGTCACCGTTTTGGAGAAAGACATGTTGCGCGCCATTTTCATGATCGGCCTATTCGCGATGCTCGGCCTCTTTGCCGTGGGCATGGTATTCAAGCTTTTTGGCGGCGTGCTTGCCCTGACCTTCTGGGTGGTAGCTGTCGCACTCAAAGTGCTGGTTGTGGGAGGCGTGCTGTATCTCGGAATCCGGCTGGTCGCGCCGGGGACGGCAGCGCGGTTGAGAGATCGGTTCTCCGGGACCCGGCTCACAAGGTACTAGCGCTTGGGCGTGGAAGGATTTGAACTGCACTGAGAACTACCAAGCTACCTGCTGCCCGCCATCCGCTCCCCGCTATCGGCCAGGCGGATTTCTCTCCCTGCAACTTCGATCTCTGCAATTGAGTCAGCGGGCGGCTTGTAGCGGGTAGCAGGGCGCGGGTAGCTTGGCAGTTCGCAGTTGCCGTTCATCCCCCTCGCTCGATCTCCTCAATAACCGCCCAGCATAGCAGGGGCACCATGATCTCATGGTGCCCCGTTATCGCATAGCCTTTCCCACTCCCCTGCGTGGGGCGCTCAACGACATTCACGCGCGGCCGGTAGTGCCGCTGCATGTCGAGATCGCAGGTCGTGAAGGCGGTGGGCTTTCCCTGGTGGAGATTGCGCGCGATGGTGAGCGCCTTGAGGAATACCTCCGGCATGATGACAGCGCTCCCCAGGTTCAGCACGACGCCACCGTCATGCAGGTTGGGAAGCGATGCCGCCAGGCGTCTGAAATCCCGGTGACTCGTTTCGCCGATCGCCGCACCGCTTGCCGCCGGATGCTGATGAATGATCTCGGCGCCGATCGCGGCATGGACGGTGGACGATATTCCTCGCCGGTGCGCGGCAAGGAGTACGGAGAGCCCGGGGTCGGAGAGTGATTCGCGTTCCAGCGCGCGCGCCAAGGACTCACCCATGCCCCACCCGTTCTCGAGCCCCGCGTTGAAGGCTTCGTTCATCCCGCGACCCGTCTCTTCCGCCATTCCGAAAGTCCCGTCGACGAGCCCGCGCGCGACATCCTCAGATGTGGCGCCGAAGCGAGCGATCTCGTAGTCGTGAATCGCCGCCGAACCGTTCATGGCGAGATGCGTGATCACGCCGCGGTCGATGAGGTCGATGATGAGTGGCGCCAGTCCGGTCTTGACGATGTGCCCGCCGAGCATCGCGACGACGGCCCGCTTTTGCCGCACCGCCGCGGCGATTGCTGCGACCACCCGCATGAAATCGCGGGCTACGAGGACGTCGGGCAGTGCGGCGAGGAAAGCTGCAAAGCTGCGATCCTTACTGGGTGGCGACGCGAATTCAGCGGCGGCCACCTTGTTGGGCCGGCGCTCTATGGGAACGGTGCGGATCTTCGACAGGTCCGCTTCCGCGGGCGGCGCGGGCGCCGCGGGGTGGGCGGCAGCCGCTGCATTTGCTTTTGCCCCCGACCGTTTCGGGGGGCCGCGTTTACCGCCTACGGGTTCGGCGATGGGTAATAGCGCTTGAGGTACAGATTCAGCGAGCCGAAAGAGAGCCTCGACTTGAGCTGCAGCATTACGTGCCGATCGTCGTCCGACAGCCAGATCTCGGCGTGGCCATTCTCCGAGAATATTCCCTTCGTCTTGATCACGGGCTGAATCACGATGGCGTCGAAGCTGCCCGCGGGCACGCGGATCTTCTCCTTTCGCAGGACCTTGATCCGAACCGGATTGCGATCGGGGCGGAAGTAGCGATTGAAGTCGTAGGTCTGCCCGACCTCCAGAGGAATGGTGCGGATGAAATACAGGAACGATCCATCGTCCAGTGGATTCGAGACTGATTTCTCTTCCTTTGCATCCCGCTTGTTGGTCTGGATGAACGTCGCGCGCTCGGGGAAAATCTCGAATCTGCGCTCGGTGCTCTTTCCACCCTCGTTCAGCTCCTGCACGAACTTGAGCGACGACAGCGTTTCCGCGTCGATCCAGCTCTCGTAGACGTCATTCACGCGATACAGGAAATTTCCGCCCTGGACCCAGAACGCTGTGTGCCAGACGGTGCGTCCGCGCATCTGCTCGAGCGCCACAACTTCCATGTGCGCGTTCCCGACCTTGAGTCGGCCGAAGCGCACTTCGTACTCCATCCGCTCGCCGACGCCGAATGGAACCTTGGCGCGGCCTGCGGTCGAAGCCGTTTGCGCGAATACCTCCGGGGCAGTCGCCAGAATCAATCCGATCGCCGAGCGCATGAGGAGCTTCACGCGACACCTCCGGCCGGTGCGGCAAGAAGGCGCGCGCGCCGGCTGAACAGATAGAGGCCTAACGCGTCCTTGAAGGGACGAACCCTGCTCTCTCTCATCCGCAAATCGTAGCGCGGGGCAAGCTCGATGGTCTCGACTCTGCGGGCGAATCGGGTTGTCCTCAGCAGGAGCTCCATGTTCGCCGCCCAGCCGCTGGTAGTGATGAGCGGTTTTTCACCGAGCGACTTGAGCAGCTCGCGGAGGACCGAGATCCGATAGATGCGAAAGGTCGTAAATGGATCGGCGCCCTCGCTCTTGGGGATGTCCGCGCGCTGGATCCAGGCGGCCAGGCGCCGCAATGCGCGCACCTGCGCCGGAGCCTCCGCCAGCAGCTGCCGGGCCGCGACGATGTCGGCACCTCCCTCGAACCGCTTCACCAGCTCCGGGATGTACTCCGGCTGGTCGGTGAAATCGGCCTGCATCACGATTGCTGCGTCTCGCCGCGCATAGCGTGTGCGCCGGCTCACCTCGCGGCAGAGCTTCTCGAGCGCGAATCCGTAGCCGTTGCGGGTCTCCCCCCTGATGATCGTCAGCGGGATGACATCGGCGTACGGCTCGAGGGTCTCCAGGGTGGCATCCGTGCTCGCGTCGTCGTACACGATTATCTCGTATTCGCGCGAGTAATCCTGAAAGACGCGACGGATTCTCCAGAGGAGAACGCCGATCGTCGAGCCCTCATTGTAGGTCGGTATGCAGATATAGATCAAGGAAAACCCCTATTTGGCAGATCCGCCGGTCGATGTCACCCAGAAAATCGGGTGTCACGACGGCGGAGGCTGCGTGCAAGATAGAAGTAACAGCTGAATGCCCGCTACCCCGCCGTAACTCTCTGGTACACCTCAGCAGTTCGTTCGATCATCGCGCGCGAATCGAATTCAGACGCCCGCCGGCGGGCTCCCTCCGACAGTCTGACACGGGAGGCGTCGTCCAACACCAGCTCCGCGACGGCGGCGGAGAAGCCGCTGACGTTGCCTGGGGGAATGAGCCGGCCGCTCACCCCATCCTGGATTACTTCAGGCAAGCCCCCCACCGAAAACGCCACCGGAGTGACGCCCAGCGCCATCGCGTCGATCACCGCCGTTCCAAGCCCCTCGGAGCGGGCCGGGTGCCACAGCATGTCCAGTCCCGCCATAGCATCGTGGATCTCCTCGACGAATCCGGCATCGAATCCTTCGAGCTCGGGTCCGATGAACTCGCCTTTGCCTTTTCCGCCGAGCAGGACGATGCGGATGCGGGGACGGACCTCGGTCGGCAATCCCCTGGCAATCGCGGCAATCGAGTCCAAGCCCTTTTCACGGGTCATCGCGCCGACGATTCCGCAAACGATCGACGTCGCCGGCCACCCGTGCTCACGGCGCCAGTCGCGCGCTTGCGTCACCTGCGGAACCGGAACGCCCGAGTGGACGACTTCGATCCTGTCGCCATCCACCCCGGCCGCAACCATGGCGTTCTTGACCGCTTCGGAAATGGCGATGAATGCGTTCACCGCGCGCCCGTACTTGATGCGCACGCTTTTCGGTGGGAACGCCACTCGCCGGGTGACGACGACACGCGGCTTGCGTCCGAACAGGCGGGACAACAACGCAATCGAATGGGAGCGCGCGTCGTGAGCATGAATGATATCGGCGCCCCACTCCCGCGCCGCGGCGCGGAGCTCCCGCGCCCGCCTGATGTCCCATTCGCCTCTGAGCGTCAGGCGGTATGTGGGAAGCCCCGCGCGCTCCGCGCGCTGCACCAGCGGCGAGCCGGCGGGTCCCACGACCAAGGTTCGATATCCCCGATCGTTGAGGCCGGCCGCGAGGAGGAGGACCTGCCGCTGCCCCCCGCGCCAGCTACGTCCCGAATCGACGTGTAGAATCCGGGGGAGGGGGAGGGGGGAGGCGTCCGACACTATGCGCCGGTCTGTTGGGCGAAAGCCTTGAAGAGTCCCCTGTCCCACGGCTCGCGGTCTCTAATCATCTCCTCCGGATGCCACTGCACTGCCATGACCCACCATGCATCGCCGATCGACTCGAGTCCCTCGATGACCCCATCGCTCGATCTGGCAGTGACGCGCATTCCTTCGGCCACCCGTTTCACCGATTGGTGGTGGAAGGAATTGACCGAGCACCGGGCTGTCCCCATTGCTGCGGCTATCCGGGAGCCGGACTCGATCGAGATCTCGTGGGTCCGGGAATCCCTTGCGGCCTCCTCGTCGTGAGCGATTTCGGTGTCGCACTCAGAGGGGATGTCCTGTATGAGCGTCCCGCCGAGCGCGACGTTGAGAATCTGGATTCCCCGGCAGATGGCGAGCACCGGCGTGCCGCGGTCCCTCGCCCCTTCGATCAGCGCCGCCTCCGTCGCATCGCGCGCGGTGTTCACCGAACGTATTTTCTCATGGCGGGCCTCACCATATCGGGCGGGATCCACATCTTCACCGCCCGTCAGCACGAGACCTGCAACGGAATCTAGAATCGCCGCCGCTGCACCCTCGTTTGAAAGCGGCGGAATTATCACTGGTACGAGCCCTGCATTTTCGAGGGCGATAACGTAAGCGGCGGTTAGCCGAACACGACTCGTATCCCCATCCTGGCGGATACTGGCGGTTACAGCAACTGTGCGAGCCTGTTTCGGCTTGCGCGGGGACGGCACGAGTGATCTCTCTTCGACAGAGTATGCTTGGATTGCAGCTCGCCGCCGCTTGGGCGACGGTGGCGGACGGTCAAAGTCTCGCCGCGGTCCCGATCCCCTGCAAGGGGGAAGTCATTACCCGAATCGACATCGAATCAGCCCCTCCCTTTCGAGTCACAGGCGACAGGATCTGGCAGCGCGCCGGCCGCTTCGCGGCCAGACAGCACGTGACCACCAAACCCTCCGTCATCAGGCGCTTCATCGCGCTACAGGTCGGCGACCGCTGCACCGAGCTTCGCCGGACGGAATCGGAAAGAATTCTTCGGACGCAGCCGTTCCTCGCCGACGCCGTCGTGCTCGCGTATCCCGACGGCGCGGGCGGCGTCATTCTCGGTATCACCACCGTTGACGAAATCTCTCTGATCGTCGGCCTCGGCGTGAACGCGAAATCGCCGAACTTCCGAAAGCTCAAGCTCGGCGAGGCGAATCTGTTCGGCGACGCGATGTACCTCGCGGGTGAATGGAAAAAAGGGGCCCGGTCCAACCTTAGCCCCGCTTTTTTTCGCGACATCTATTCCGGCCGGTTTTTCGACTATCAGTTCCTGGGTCGCCCATACCAGCTCATGGTGCAGGGAGGCAGGCGCGAGATAGAAGGTACGAGCGACTGGGACACGGAGCTAAGTCACCCGTTCCTCACCGACCTGCAGCGGCTTTCATGGCGCACTACCGCCGGCAACGCCGACGGCTACTACTACTTCCAGCGTCCGAACGCGGAGCCGGTAGGCGTCCTCGTGGGCCGCTCCTACAGCGACATCGGGGGCGTCATTCGATTCGGCCCCCCGCAGGGACGGCTGGCTCTCCTCGGAGGGTCGCTGTCGTTCGAGGACGAGGATCCGGCAGTGGCGCCCATCATGGTGACAGACTCCGGGCTCTTTGCCGACACCAGCACGGCGTTGATCAATCGCTACACCAAGCACCAGACCGCTCGCGTCAACGGGTTGTGGGGCATCCGTAACGTCCGCTTCGTTCGCGCGACCGGATTCGATGCGCTCGACGGCGCGCAGGACGTACGCGTCGGCAATCAGATCTCCGCCCTCGTTGGCAAGGGCGTGACCTTCCTGCGTGGGAAGGAGGCTGACTGGTTCGCGTCGACGGCGATGTTTGCCGGCATGGGCTCGGCCACCCGTTACGTGGCGCTGGACATCGCCGGTGAAGGACGGCGCGCGGAAGGCGGAGTCTGGGACGGGATTCTCGCGCATGGGCGGGGAGCCCTGTACCTCAAGCCCGTCGACAAGCACACGCTCGTCTCCGACGTGACGTGGAGCGGAGGCTGGCGGCAGCGCATACCGTTTCAGCTCACCTTCGTGGATCGTGAAGGCGGGCTTCGTGGCTTCAGATCATCGGATGTGGGCGGCGGGCGCCGCCTGGTCGTGCGGACCGAAGACCGTTACCTGATTGGGCGCTACAAGGAGGTAGCGAGCTTCGGGATCGCGGGGTTCGCGGAAGCGGGAAAGCTGTGGGCCGGCGACGCACCTTTCGGCGTCGATACTCCGCTCAACGCATCCCTGGGCTTGAGCATCCTCGGAGCTGCTCCTCCCCAGTCGCGGCGAATGTGGAGGATGGATTTCGCTTTCCCCGTGAAAGGCGACCGGCGCGGTGGGCTGGAGGTGCGGATCTCGTCACAGGATCTGACGCGTACGTTCCGCATCGAGCCGCGCGACATCCGGAACAGCAGAGCGAGGTCGGTGCCTTCAAATGTTTTTAACTGGCCCTGAGTTGGAACTACTGAACGGCAACTGAGAACGGCCAAGCTGCCCGCTGCCCGCTACCTGCTGCAAGCCACCAGCTAGAGCCGAACCCTAACGCGCTAGTCCGGGGACAAATTCCCAGCGGCCGCTCACCGTAGCCACTATGGGAAGGTCCCTGGGGGTGATGCTCGTGCCCGCCACGCCACCGGCCATCCCGCGAAGTTGAATGTCGGAGAAGGCCTCCATCCGCGCCAACTGCGTGCCGCCGGACGCGAGCGTGATCAAGCGCCCGAGAGTGCCGCCCGCGGCGCGAGCGATTGTCTCGGCTTCCCCGCGTGCCTGGCGTACTGCTTCCGCCAACGCAGAAAGGCGCGCGCCTTCACTGTTCGCAGAGAGAAACGCGACGCCCGATATCTCGGTCGCTCCTCCCGCGAGCGCGGCATCAATCACTTTTCCGAGGTCGTCGAGCTTGCGCACCTCGGCGCGGATGGTGTTGCGCGCGATGAAGCCGGAAGGTGTTCGGACTTCACGCGTGGTCTCGTAGTTCTGCGCCACGGAATAGCCCATCGTGCTGAGCTCATTGGGTGCGAGCCCGACTCCCCGTAACGCCTTGAGGGTGGCGTCCAATCGCGCCGCGTTGTCCGCGGCCGCCTGAGCCGCAGTCGGCGCACGCGTTGTGACACTGATCGAAACCATCGCTGAGGTAGGCGCCGCCTTGGCCTCGCCCCGGCCGTAAGCCGTGATCTCGGGAGTGATTATCGGCTGCCCGCCCGATACTCCTGCGAGCGCGCACGTCGCGACGAGCAAGATCATGAACGCTCTGAGCATGTTGCCTCCTCTTGCAACTCACAACCACTGATGCA
>JBKKAY010000220.1:0-5163 GCA_046714195.1 Gemmatimonadaceae bacterium | reverse complement strand
GCGCAGTCGAGGATGTACGGCATCAGATTCTCGTCGGTTGCCGCCGCCCTTCTGAGATCTGCCAGTCGGCGCTCGACGACCGCGTTGTCGCGCTCGGCGCGCATCTTCGCCATTCGATCGCGTTGGTCACGCTCGGTCTCCTCGGAGATCTTGAGCAATTCGATGTCGAGGCCGGGATCGTCGGTCACGAAATCATTGACGCCGACGATGACGCGGCGGTGCTGCTCGATCTCCCACTGCTGTCGAGCTGCCGACTCGTTGATCTTCCGCTGGAGCCAGCCGGTCTCCAGTCCGCGCACCACCCCGCCGATCTCTTCGATCTGTTTGAAAAGTGATTCAGCCTCGCGCTCGAGCTCGGTGGTGAGAGTCTCGACGTAGTAGGAGCCACCGAGCGGGTCGATGACGTTGGGGACGCCCGTCTCGAAGGCAAGCACCTGCTGGGTGCGGAGCGCGAGCTGCACTGACTCCTCCGTGGGAAGCGCGAGGGTCTCGTCCATCGAGTTGGTGTGGAGCGACTGGGTCCCACCCAGCACCGCCGCCATCGCCTGGTAGGCGACTCTCACCACGTTGTTCATCGGCTGCTGCGCCGTCAGCGTCACGCCGGCGGTCTGCGAGTGGAAGCGCATCACCAGCGATCTCGGATCCCTGGCGCCGTAGCGGTCGCGCATGTGGCGCGCCCAGATGCGCCGCGCGGCGCGGAGCTTGGCGATCTCCTCGAAAAAGTCGTTGTGGATGTCCCAGAAGAACGAAAGCCGCGGGGCGAAGCTGTCCACATCCAGGCCGCGCGCGATCCCGCGCTCGACATAGGTGAATCCATCGGCCAGAGTGAAGGCGAGCTCCTGCGCCGCCGTCGCGCCGGCTTCGCGGATGTGATAGCCGGAGATGGAGATCGTATTCCACTGCGGAACGTGCTCCGTTGACCACTCGAAGCAATCCACGATGAGCCGGAGCGCGGGCTCGATCGGATAGACCCACGCGTGCTGGGCCATGTACTCCTTGAGGATGTCGTTCTGGATCGTCCCCCGGAGTTTTCTCGAATCGACGCCCTGCTTCTCCGCCGCGGCGATGTAGAAGCAGTAGAGAATGACAGCCGGACCGTTGATGGTCATCGACGTCGAGACCTGGTCGAGCGGGATGCCGTCGAATAGCACCTCCATGTCGGCGAGACTGGATATGGCGACGCCGCATTTCCCTACTTCTCCCTCCGATCGCGGGTGGTCCGAGTCGTACCCCATCAGCGTCGGGAAATCGAACGCCACTGAGAGGCCCGTCTGGCCGTGAGCGAGCAGGAATTTGTATCGCTCGTTTGTGTCGCGCGCGCTGCCGAAGCCGGCGAACTGGCGCATCGTCCACAGCCGGCCTCTATAACCGGTCGGATGGACTCCGCGAGTGTAGGGGAAGAAGCCCGGCATTCCGAGCGCTTCGGCATCGGTCTCTGCAGCGTCCAGCGGAGTGTAGATCGGCCGCACTTCCTTCGACGAGTTGGTGAAGGCGATGTCGCGCAGATCCCCCTTCTCGTACTTCTGCCGCCACTCCTCAACTTCCCTGCGCAGCAGCCGGAGCTCGGCGCTCTGCTCCTCTATCGTCGCGATGAGCTCGCTGTCGGCGGCGGCCTCTGAGCGAGGACTCTTCAGTTTCGTCATGTCTTCTCGTCTCCACGAACGAGGTCGCCGCTCTGGCGGAGCAGTCGATCGGCAACTGCGAACGGTGTGGCTTTCCCTTCTTCCACGGAGGACAGCTGCGCGTCCAGCCAGGCGACGGTGCGCTGGTCCTTCCAAAGCCTGTTGCTCACTTTCTGCTCGACTACGTCGATCACGCGCTCGCGAAGCCTTTGCCGGCGGCGCGCGCGCAGCGTTCCGCTCCTCTCAAGATAAGCGAAATGACGATCGAGCGCGGCGATGATCGAGTCGATTCCCTCCTGCTTGACCGCGACGGCGCTGAGGACGGGCGGAGTCCAGTCCGCCGGATTCTCCTCAGAGGCCGCGGCGCGAGCAGCCTTGCCGGGGTTCATTCTCTTGAGATCGACTCCGTGGTGCGCGGGGACGTTGCCGAAGCTCACTCCCTTTCTGAGACCCAGCATCAGCTCGACATCGTTGCGCAGCCTGTCAGCCCCCGGGCGATCCGCCTTGTTCACCACGAAGACATCGGCGATCTCCATCACTCCTGCCTTTAGCGTCTGAATCGAGTCGCCCGATTCGGGTACGAGTACGAGGAGAGTCGAGTCAGCCGTGCGCGCTACATCGAGCTCGGACTGTCCGACGCCCACGGTCTCGATCAGCAGCCTGTCGAACCCGAAGGCATCGAGGACGTCGGCCACCTCGCGTGTCGCCGATGCGAGTCCGCCCAGCGATCCACGCGTCGCCATCGATCTGATGAACACACCCGGATCCAGTGCGACGCTCTCCATCCTCACCCGGTCGCCGAGCAAGGCACCTCCGGTGAACGGAGAGGTGGGATCGACAGCGATGACCCCCACCGTGAGCCCCGTGTCGCGATAAGCCTTCACCAGGAGCGCGGCGATGGTGCTCTTGCCGGCGCCTGGCGGGCCGGTCAATCCGATCCGGCGCGCTCGGCCAGTCCTCGAGTGAAGGGAGCCGAGTAGCTCCTCGAAGCCGTCGCGGTGGTTCTCGACGATGCTCACCACGCGGGCCAGCGCCGCCGGCTTGCGGGCGTCGAAGTCTGCCATGAGCCGCTCAGAGTACACGCGCGAGGATCCTCTCCTGTCTACGCCACATGGACGATTCCATGCGGGTTCTGCCTCCGGGATGCTCGTGCCCGAGCACGTGGAGCGTTCCGTGAACGACGAGGCGAAGCAGCTCTTCTCCAGGCGGTATGTCCTGAAGGCGGGCGTTTGAGCGCGCGACCTCGGGGCAGATGTAGATGTCGCCGACCACGGCGGCGCTCTTCCCACCTCGCCCCAAGCCGAACGAGATCACATCAGTCGGACCGGCGTGTCCAAGATAACGCTGATTGAGAGCGGAAATCGCCGCGCGTCCGACGAAAGCGATCGAGATCATGGCGTCCTTCACCTTCTCGGCTTCCAGCGCGGCAATAGCTGCTTCCCTGACGCGGCTGCGGGAGATGTGAAGCCGTCGCACAGTCGAGGAAATATCGATCGCGTGATGGCGGCGCGAGCGTCTCACGTCGAGTCGCGCGAGCTGAGGCTCAGGCGCCCGAGTCCTCTGCGTACGCCTTGATGATCTCCCGCACCAGTCGGTGACGCACGACATCGGCGTCGGTGAGATAGTAGAAGCCGATCCCATCGATGCCTGGGAGAATCCGCTCGATCTGCACCAGGCCCGAATCCTCGCGCTTGGGCAGATCGATCTGCGTCTTGTCCCCCGTGATCACAGCCTTCGAGTTCACGCCGAGGCGGGTCAGGAACATCTTCATCTGCGCGTTGGTCGCGTTCTGCGCCTCGTCGAGGATGACGAATGCGTCCGCGAGGGTGCGTCCGCGCATGTAGGCGAGCGGAGCGATCTCGATGGTCCGCGTCTCAAGCGCCTTCTGCACGCGCTCGTGCGGCATCATGTCCTCGAGGGCGTCGTAGAGCGGCCGCAGGTACGGATCCACCTTGGCCTGCAAGTCTCCCGGCAGAAAGCCGAGGCTCTCACCCGCTTCGACCGCGGGGCGTGCGAGGACGATGCGGCGCACGCGCTTCCGCGCCAGTGACTCGACCGCCGCGGCGACCGCCAGATATGTCTTGCCGGTTCCAGCCGGTCCGATCCCGACGACGATGTCGTTCTCGGCCATCAGCTTCATGTACTCGGCCTGGCCGTTCGTTTTCGCCTGAATGATCTTGCGCACGCCCGGCAAAACGATCCGTGTATCGTCCGAGCTCGTCCCGTTGCCATCGCCCCCTCGCGGGCCTTCGATGCTCATGCGCAGCACATCGTCGGCGGTGAGCGGCAGCTGCTGCTTGGCCGTGTCGATCATGCGCTGCGCGATTGTGACCGCTCGCGCCACTGCGTCCGGGTTGCCACTGACAGCGAGCGTTTCGCCGCGCAGCGCGATCTTGGCGCCGGTCTGCCGCGCCAGCTCGACGAGATTCTCGTCGTTCACTCCGGCGAGCGTCAGCATGTCTGCGCCTTCAGTCGAGAGGCGCTGGATCGTGGTGTCTTCAGTCACGTCAGGTAGCGGTTGTCTGTAAATGGAGATCGCGCAGATCGTCGGCGGGAATCGCCGAAGGCGCGTCCTCGAACAATGCGCGCGCCGCGGTGGTCTTCGGGAATGCGATCACATCGCGCAGCGAAGGGGCACCCGCCAGCATCATCGCGATCCTGTCCATACCGAGGGCGATTCCCCCGTGCGGAGGCGCGCCGGCGCTCAACGCCTCGAGCAGGAAACCGAACCGCTTCTCCGCCGTAGCCTCGTCCACGCCCAGCATGGCGAGAACTCTTCGCTGGAGCGATGGGTCGTTGATGCGGATACTGCCCCCTCCGAGCTCCGTGCCATTGGCGACAACGTCGTACGACAGCGCGCGCACCTTCTCCGGCTCGCTGTCGAGCAGGTGCAGGTCTTCGGGGTTCGGCGCCGTGAAAGGATGATGCACCGAACTCAGTGTACCATTCTGCTCGCGAATGAACAGCGGAAAGTCGGTTACCCAGAGGAGCGACCACTTACCCGCCGGAACCAGGCCGAGCCTCTCGGCAACGTCCTGCCTCACCCGATCGAGCGCCGGATTGCTCACCCTGTCGGCTCCAGCGACGAGGAGGCACAGGTCTCCCTCGGCCAGCGCCAGACGGCCGATCGCGTCTGCATTCAGAAATTTCGCGGCCGGGCCTTCCACTCCTTGAGCACTTCGCTTGAGCCTGATCAGCCCCGCTGCACCCGCCGATTTGGCGATCGCCTCGACTTCGTCGACCTGCTTGCGCGAGAGAGCGGCGCCGCCCGGGATTCTGATTCCTCGAACCCGGCCGCCGGCGTTGATGGCGCCTGTCGCGATTCCGAATTCGGATCCGCGAAAGACTTCGGTCGCGTCGAAAATCTCCAGTGCGTAACGGGTATCGGGCCGATCCGACCCGAACCGCTCCATCGCGTCGGCATAACTGAGGCGCTCGAACCTGGATGGAATCTCGAACTTCGCTTCCGCGAACAGGCGTTGAAGCATTCCTTCGGTGAGCGAGACGATGTCCTCCCGCCCGATGAAAGCGGCTTCGATGT
>JBKKAY010000219.1:0-4453 GCA_046714195.1 Gemmatimonadaceae bacterium | reverse complement strand
GTCGCCTGCGGGATAATCCCCAGCTCCCGCGCCGACCAGGTGGCGGCCATCAGACTCGCCGCGTCCCACATCGTCGTGAACTCGAACTTGTGGTGGGCCCAGGCGAGACCGGTGGCCGGCACGTAGTACTTCTCGAAGTACTGCCAGGCTGTTCGGGCTCCGTTGAGGTAGAGCTGCCTCTCCCCGGCCGCCGTCATCGGTGGCGCGCTCAGAAGCGCGACAGCGTTGGGATGGGTGGGTACCGCCTGCTGGCTTCCACTGCCGCAACCCCCCGACAACAGGGACGCGACCACAGCCGCAACGAGGGAAGTTCGTATAAGCTTCATCGATTGATATCCAAGGTGTAAATGGAGCGGTGCGGACGAAGGCTGGCAACCGCCTCTGGAAACCGTCGGGGTCGGTCCTCAACTTTGGACTAATTCAAGATTCACGCCCTCGGCCGCCCCTCGGCCTAAACTGGCACCTGCTGATGCAGCGGGGGCTAAAGTCGGCGGAGCCCGAGTAGAACGGCAAACTGAGAACTTCCAAGCTTCCCGCTACCCGCGACCTGCTGTCCGCTACGCGCCTAGCTTTCAGCTGAGCGGGCGGCGGTCAGCATGTAGCAGTCAGCGGGTAGCTTGGTAGTTCTCAGTTGCAGTTTCCACTAGCGAATGGGCCCCGATCCCAGATTCATCCTGAACGGCCCCGTGCCGTGGACCTGGATCACCGTGGGGATCCTCGCGCCGCCGAAATGCGCTACCTGGGCGGGGACAAAGATGAAGTCGCCGGGACCGTACCTCTGGAGCACGGTGTCATCGGCTTCGTCTCCGGCCGCGTAGAGAAAGCTTCCCTGGAGCACGGTGATGTGCTCGCTCTCCTCGTGCCACTGGACGGGGAAGCGGTAGCCGGCGGGAAAACGAATGCGGACTACGTAGTCTCGGTTTCTGACATTCGGATCGCCGTGCACGACGGCAATGCTGGCGCCGGGAGGAAAGTCGGGGACCTCGAGGGCGATCCAGCGGAGTCCGGTGCTCAGGCGGGTCTCCGCGCGGGCGAAATCAGCATCGCTCACGGGGCCGGGGGCCGGAATGGCTATCGGCTGACCAGGCCTGGTCGGCTGACCGGGTCTAATCGGTTGCCCCTGGCTCATCGCTTCGGTGGAGATCGAAACAACGCCCGCGGCGAGCGCAATCGCCCGCAATCCCATCGCAACTCTCATGGTGCCTCCCTGTTCATGACGGAATAAGCAACACCCGGTCCATTAAGCACCGGCAATTCTTCTGAGCGCCTGCACCGCGTCAACGATCTCCCTGCTCGGCATCGCGCCCTGCATCACCTCGGGCACGAGCTTGTCGTCGCGGCTGTAGAGATCGTTGCCGAAGTGGAGCTGGTTGTTGTTGATGTACGCGGTGAAATACGCGATGTAGACCGGAATCTTTTTCGGAACCTTTACGCTCCGGTTGTCGGGCGGGTTCTGCATCCACTCGGTGACCTTGCCCGCGTCCCAGCCGAGCGCCCACTGCGCGAGCTGCTCGGGCTTCTCGACCCTGATGCATCCGTGACTGAAGGCGCGCACATCTTCCTTGAACAGCTCGCGGTTGGGAGTGTCGTGCAGGTAGATGTTGTAGTCGTTGGGGAACAGGAACTTCACGAATCCCAGAGCGTTCTTGGGCCCGGGCCGCTGCCGGATGCGGAGCGCTCCGCCTTCGCGATACGTCTCCATGTTCTCGCCCTCCCAATAGGCCTGGCCCTTGGGGAAGATTTCCTTCCGCGCGATGTCGGGTGGCACGTTCCAGTACGGCCGGAACACCACCGTTTCCATCGAGTCGGCGAACACCGGCGTCGCGCGATCCTCGTATTCCTGGCCGACGATGACCTTCATCTCGAGCGTCTTCTGACCGGCGTCGTATGCCTCGAGCTTGAACGCGGGCACGTTCACGAAGATGTAACGCGATCCGAAGCTCCTCGGCAGCCACCGGAAGCGCTCCATGTTGGCGGCGATCTCTCCCAGCCGGAATGAGGCGGGGACATTCATGGACTCGAGAGTTTCCTTGCCTAGCGCGCTGTCGACGTTGATGGCGTGGCGGGCCTGGTATAGAGCGACAGCTCCGGCGAGGCTGGCATCATAGACGCTCGCATTGGCGCTGGTTGCTGCCTGCGGCGCTTGGGCCATCGATGACGTCGCGGGTCCGGTGGCGGGAATGATTCCTTCGGCGCTGAGCCGGTTCCGCACCGCTGCGAGCACCGCCGGATTCGCCGACTCGCCCGGTTTGACGAGCTTGGTCTCGGGGATCGGCTGCCAGCCGCCCTGCGCCACGATCTGACGGAAGCGCTGGAGCTCTCGGCTCAGCCCCGCGTAATCGGGATCCGTCGGACGCATCGTCGCCAGCGCCTTGTCCAGTGCCTCGAAACGGAGATTGCGGACGAGCGCGCTGTCGACGTTCTCCTCTTCGGGATCAACGTGCCAGCTCTGTGAGACGGTGCGAGGATCGATCTGGCCGGTGAGGAGATCTTCGCCGAGCGCGACGAACGACGCGGTCAGTATTACATCCACCGTCGCCAGCTGCTCCGCCGTCGGCTTGTCGGTCTGCTTCACGGCTGCGATCGCCGCCGCCAATGGTCCGATCGGATAGTCGCCCATGCGCATTCCATCGGCGTTGGCCGCCAGCAGTGCGTCGGTGAGTGCTTTGGTGCGAGTCGCATGCAGACCGTCCGACGTGAGCCAGAGCGGATTGTTTCCGTAGAGTTTGTACAAGCGCTCGGTGTGCCCCCACTGGTCGTCGTCGATCTTTGCAGGTCGATCGCCGCCGAGCCTGCGCTTCATCACTGCCTCGATCTCGGTGGCGGGAACTCCCTGAACCGAGGTCAGCTTGGCGGGTGACCAGGTCTGGGCATTCTCGACATTGCCGGTACCGCCGTCCCTGGCTTTGCAGGCGAGCACCAGAACCAGCGGAAGCAAGACGGCGGAGACCGTGCGGAACGCTCTGTTGATCTGTCGAGAGAAGTTGATATCGGGCATGACGTTACAATGTCCTAAGTGGGAATGAATGAGGGTACTGGGCACTCACTTAGGCGAAATGCGGGCCAGATCTCCTTGGTCAGCCAGAGCCCTGAAAGATCGACCGCGCTTCATCGCCGACGATTTTGGGGATGGCCGGCCCGGCGGCGTTGAATGCGCTTTCCTTTCCCAGCACTTTCCTGACGAAATCGGGCCACCAGTTGACCTGTGGCTCGCGCGACCGGTACTTCTCCAGCGCGGCCCAGGTGCGTTCATGGATGTCGGCTCCCCGCCTGATTGCTTCTTCTCGCGAGATTCCCTCTCGCTTGAGCGCGCGCCTGCCGATTTGCGCATGAAGGACTTCGTCAGCCCAGTCGTAGTCGTGGAAATGCGCCGAGAGCTCGTCGCCCGCGGCAACGGCGGTGTCGTACTCGAATCGTTTTCCGGTTTCCGCCGGCATCAACGACTGCTCGATGGCGTAGAGCAGTATCTGCCGCTCCTGGGGAGTGGCGTGGAGGTTGAGCCTCAATGAAAACCCAATGTTGAGCGGGATCTCCGTCCAGTCCACGCCGCGGTCCTCGAATGCGACGGTGCCCATCATCGAGTGCCGCGCCTCGTCCCACAATTGACGTGAGTAGTCCAGGTAGAATTCCCACGGCTGATCATTCCGCTCGTAGAGAAAGGACGACATCATCTCGGGCACATCCATCTCCAGGGTCCGCTTGCAGAGGAGCGCCAGGTTGCGCTCGTCGGCGGGCACACCCTCCGCGTTGTAGACGACGTGCGGCGGGAACTCGAAGTTGTAGAGCCCGTGAAAACGGGCATCGCGCGCCGGGTGGAAATCGGGCTTGAACGGCCCCTTTGCCCGAGGCGGGGGAAGGGGAACCTCCATGGTCCGGATGACGGCGCCCCGCCGTGAATCACCTTCCTCCAGATCAATCGCGGGATCTCCGGCGATTCCGCGCGCCGAATCGAGATAGAGCTCCAGGTGCTCGCGCCACGCACGGACGCGAGCAGCCGCTTGCTTGTCCTCCGCGACCGCGGCCAGCGCCCTCTCGCCCCACTCGATTGCCTCCGTCACCTCGGCGAGCGCGAAGCGCATGAAGCGGACGGTGGGATGATCGACGAGAGGATTGGTCTTCTGAATGTGCCGGTAGTACGCGTCCCTCAGCGCCGGCATCGCAACGCCGTAGACGCCGGCCAGCAACTCGTTAGTCCCTTCGGCGCGCAAAACCTCCTCGAGGAACGCGTCCAGCCCCGGGCCCGGCGACGCCTCGAGCGGAGGGGCAGGGTGCCGCATCTCCGTTATCCTCCGACGCAGCCAGTCCGCGTGCTCGGCGGCAAGCCACTGGTGGAGCGAGAGCGCGCATTTCACCTCCCACTCGGAAGTCGAAGCGAGGTGGGCGAGCATCGTGGCCATCAGGCGTCGCTCGGTCCAGTGCAGTCTGAGCAGCCGTTGAACGTTCTCGTCTACGG
>JBKKAY010000218.1:0-33308 GCA_046714195.1 Gemmatimonadaceae bacterium | reverse complement strand
AAGCGTGGCTCGTCCGCGAGCCTCGGCGAGCTCGAGCAATCCGCGCTCAACGAGGCGGGAAACATTCTCGCCGGAGCGTATCTCACCGCGCTCAGCGAATTTCTGCAAATGAGGCTGATGCTTTCGCCGCCGACGCTTTCCACCGGGGACATCATGCAGGTTCTGGACGCCTTCGGAGACCACGCCCCGCGCGCCGACGCGCCGATCCTGTGCGTCGAGACGGAGTTCTTTCTCGACGAGTCAGCCGAGAATCTTCAGGGATTCTTTTTGCTGGTCCCGGACTCGGACGCGTTCGACGCGATCTTCCGCGCGGTGCGCGTGGCCTGAACCGATGACCGCAGCGCCATCTGCCCGCCCACCGGCAGCCGCACACGGCGGGGAGATCGACATTCTGCGATCGTTCGCCCGCCGCATCGACCCGTCCGATGCCGGGGCTTATAACAACCTCGGCGTCCTCTACTTCCGGAAAGGGCTCACCGACGAGGCGATAATGTCGTTCTCGCGCGCCCTCGCCCTGGACGAGCGGATGCGGGTGGCGCGACGCAACCTCGAGATCGCCTACGGCGACGGCGGCCTTCTAGAGCGAAGGCTCGAGGCGCTCGAGGAGCGTCTTCGCGCCAACCCGGCGGACCTCGAAGCACTGGTCCAGAGCGGAATCGCGGAGAAAACCGCGGGACGACTCGATCGCGCGCACGCGCTGCTCGCGCGCGCGATCGAGCTCGATCCGGAGAGCTCGGTCATCCATTTTCTGCTCGCGGAGACGCTGTACAATCGCGGGCTGAGCGAGCAGGCAATGCGTTCGGTGCGCCGCTCGATCGAGCTGAATCCCGAGAACCCGGATGCCCAGTATCTGCTCGGATTCCTGCTCGGGGACCTCGGCCGCGCCGAAGAAGCGGCTGAAGCGAACAGGCGCGCGGTGGTGCTCAATCCGACGCTTACGCGCGCGCAGGCCAATCTTTCCCTGGAGCCGTTCCGCTCGGCGGAGACCACGCCCAGCCAGAGCCAGAAGACTTCCGTCGGCGCCCACATCACGCTCGGCCGCGCGCTGCGCCAGAAGGGGTACTTCAAGGAGGCGCTCCAGGAGTACGAGAAAGCGATCGAGGGCGGCGAGGCGAATGCCGAAGTCCTGCAGGCGATGCTCGAGCTGTATCTGCTGCAGCGCGATACCGGCGCGGCCATCGCCACATCCGACCGGTTCGCGCGCGAGTTCTCGGCAACGGCCAAGGCGTGGAACGGCCGCGGCGTGGCGCTGCAGCTGGAAGGTCGACACGCCGAGGCAGAAGAGGCGTACAACAAGGCGCTCGGGATCGATCCGGCCTATCCGTTCTCCCACAACAACCTCGGCGTGCTGCAATGGCACAAGGACGATACGAAGGGGGCGATCAATTCCTTTCGGCGCGCGCTGCAGGCGGCGTCACCGCCGGTGGAGGCGAGACTCAACCTCGCGCTCGGACTCTTCAAGAGAAAGCACACCGAGCTCGCGCTCGAGGCGTACCGTCACGTTCTGGCCTCCGCGCCTGAGCATCCGGTGGCGTGGAATGGAATCGGGTTGATCTTCGTCGAGTTGTCGAAGCACGCCGAAGCGAGAAACGCGTTCGCCCGGGCAATTCAGGCCGACCCCGATTTCGCGGAAGCTCATTACAACCTGAGCTTCACCCTTTCGAACCTTGGCGATTTCACCGCCGCGCTGCGTGAGACCAAGCGCGCGCTGTCGCTCGACCCGATGTACACGCCTCAGAAGCTGGCGCTGGCGATCGAGCTTCCGCACGAGGAGATCCGGCTGACGGTGGCGCCGCCGCTCACCGAGTCGAGCGAGCCGGTGGACAAGGTCGCGGATTTTCATTTCGATCCTTCAATCATCGAGGGACTATTCGCGGATCGCGCTCAGCGCGCCGAGCCCCAGGTCGACGATCCGCTGGCGGGATTCTCCCTGACCCGGGACTTCATCACCAAGGGACTGTACGACAGAGCGCAGGCCGAGATCGCGCGGGTTCTGGCCCGTGGCGGCGACAAGATCCTCGGACTGGTGCTGGCAGGCGATTCCTTCGCGGCGCAGGGGCTGCACGGCGAAGCGCTCGAGAGGTACAGGCGCGCGCTCGCCCTCGAGGCGACGAACACGTATGGGCGTCAGGGAGCGGCTCGGTCGCTGCTCGCGCTCGGGCGCGCCGAGGAAGCGCGACCGTTTGCTGAAGCGCTGGTCGAAGCGGGGAGCACCGACGTCAACCTTCTGCTGCTGGCGGCGGAAGCGCGAGTCGCATCCCTTGACGAGCCGGGGGCCCGCGAGATTCTGGTAGCGCTCAAAACGGATCACTCGCGCAACGCCAACGTGATGAAGCGTGCCGGCGATCTCTACGCTTCTTTGGGGGATCCGGGCGAAGCGATCGCAGCCTACCGGGCCAGCCTGGCCGTCGATGAGCGGCAGGCCGAGACGCGGGTCTCGCTCGGAAGGCTGCTGTCGAAAGCGGGAGATGAGAACGGCGCGATCAGGGAGCTGGAGTCGGTGCTGGTGACGGCGCCGAATCACGACGCGGCAGTGGTGGAGCTGGTGGGCCCATATCGCCGCACGGGTCGGTCCAGGAGCGCCCTCCCGCGCATCGTGGCCCTCATTCGAAGAGACGTGTATCACATCGACGCGCTGATCGCGCTGGGAGAGATTCTGATCGACCTGGCGCGAGAGAGCGACGCGGTGCGGGCATTCGAGCGCGTGCTCAGATTCGATCCCAATCATTCCGAGGCGCTGCGCTATCGCGCGCTCCTCGAGCGAGGTCGGCGCTAATGGCGATCGAAGGACCGCTTCGCGAGCTCGGCATCCACGACGTGTTCCAGCTCCTCGATCTGAGCCGGAAATCGGGGACGCTGCGCGTGCATTCCCCCGAGCGCAACAACGAGGGAAGCGTCTACTTCGACGCGGGCACAATCGTGGCCGCGACGATGAAGAGCAACCCGCACCTGCTCGGAACGATTCTCGAACGCTCGGGGAAGGCGTCACCCGCGGACCTGGCCAGAGCCACGGCGATGCAGCGAGCCGGCGACAAGCGCAGGGTGGGGGAGATTCTCGTCGCCCACGGAATCGTCACTCCACGCGACATCGATCGCTTCATGCGCCAGCAGATCGAGACAGTGGTGTTCGACCTCATGTCGTGGTCGGAGGGCTTCTTCTCGTTCACCGAGGAGCCGCCCCGTCCGATGCGCAAGGACGTCGCAGTGAGGGTCAGCACCGAATCGCTCCTGATGGAAGGCGCGCGTCGCATCGACGAATGGTCGCGCATGGCCGACCGCATCCCCGATGCCAGCGTGGTGCCGAGCTTGGCTCCCCTGGACGATGGCCCCGAGTCGTTCATCGACCTGTTGCCGCGCGAGTGGGAAGTGCTGACAGTGATCGATGGAGAGCGCAAGCTCCATGACATTGCGCGGGCGCTGGTCCTGCCCGACTTCGAGGTAGCCAAAATCATATACGGAATGCTGAGCACCGGCTTGATCGACATCGGAATCTCCGACGGGCAGGCCGCTAGTGTCTGAGTCGGCGCGAAATCTTTTCGCCACGGCGATAGGCGAGACGGAGCTGACGGCGCTTCTGCTCGACGCTGCCGGGGCGCCGCTCGCGGGCAGCTACGTCGACGCGCGCGGCAAGGACATCGCCGGTGAAATCGGATCGGCGCTCGCAGGAGTGGGGAACGAGGTTTCCCGCTCGATGAGGCACCTGTCGATCGGAAAATGGACCGCGGTCGTCGTTGAGACGGACGCAGCGATCATCGCGCTCGCCCCCGCTACCGGTGATTCGGTGGTGCTGCTCGCGGCATCTTCCACCGTGCCACTTGGGCTCGTCCGTCGGGTGCTGGGACGCGCCGTCGCGGTCGCCATCAACTGGCAGGAAGGGCGCGCGTGAAGCTGCGACCAGCGGAAATCGTTGCCACGCTTTCGTACGTTCCCGGCGTCGCCGCCTCGATGGTGGTCGGAGCGGCGGACGGGCTCATCGTCGAGATGAGTCCGATCAAGGGCGGAGTTGCCGGCGGCACCGATACCAGAAAACACACCGCCGCGCTCGCGGCCTATCTTTACTCGAAAGTCAGCCGCGCTTCGCATGCGGCACGACTGGGAACGCCTTCGTTCATGCGGCTGGAGGCGGAGAGCGGTCACATCTGCGTCGTCGGTGCCGATGACCTGGTTCTCGTCGCGATCGTAACCTCTGAGGCCAACCTTGGCCGCGTGAGACTTGACATGATGCAGGCTGCACGGGACAAATCATGACTGACATGACGGTAGTCGAGCCGTGGGTGGCAGTTCCGCTCAAACGGCTGATGGAAGACGCGCGCCTGATATCGGGAGTGCTCCTCCACCCGAGCGGCCGCGCCATCGGCCAATTCGGATTCACGAAGGCGGCCGACGTGATGTCGATCTGCGCGCTCACCTCTGCGATCAACGCCTCCTCCCGCGAGCTCGGGCGCCAGCTCCATGGAAAGCCCTTCTACGAGATGCATCACGCCGGCGGCGACCGTCAGGTATTCATGGCGCGGTGTCTGGCCGGAGAGCAGGAATTCCTGTTCGTCGGGGTGTTCGACCGTGAAAGCTCGTTCGGGATGGTCGAGATCTACTTCGGCGAGTTTCAGAAGGCGCTCGAGCAGCTGCGGCCTGCCACCGAGGCGGTGAAGCCGCTTCCCGCGGGCGACTTCGAGGGCGAGCTCAACCGAAGCCTCGATTCACTCTTCGGCCCGATAGGCTGACCCAAGTGTCAGTCGTGAACTACAGCACAAGGGAGATCACGTGCAAAATCGTCTACTACGGACCAGGAAGGTCCGGAAAGACGACGAATCTCCAGCACATCTACGGGCAGCTGCCGGAGGACCGGAAGGGCAAGATGGTGTCACTCGCTACCGAAACCGACCGTACTCTCTTCTTTGATTTTCTACCGCTCGATCTCGGCAACATATCGGGATTTGCCACGCGGTTTCAGCTCTACACGGTTCCGGGGCAGGTCTACTACGCCGCCACCAGGCGGCTGGTGCTCCAAGGTGTCGACGGCGTCGTGTTCGTTGCCGACAGCCAGTCGCGCCAGCTGGCCGAAAACATCGAGAGCCTGCAGGATCTTCACGCGAACCTCGCCGAAGACGGGCTGGACCCGCGCAACATGCCTCTCATCATGCAGTACAACAAGCGCGATCTGCCGCCGGAGGAGATCACCCCGCTCGAGGAGCTGGACGAGAAGCTGAACTTCCGCGGCGTGCCGCATTTCCCCGCCAATGCGATCACCGGCGGCGGCGTCTTCGAGTCCCTCCGCAGCATCGCGTCGCTGGTGCTGACGCGCCTGAGCGCGCCGGCAGGCAAAGGTTGACCGACGACATGCCCGCCGACGAGAAGAAGGCAACCGACGAAGGCAGCGAGTTCGCCGATTTCATGGCTGACATCAGCACGGAGATCTCCGCGCGCGTCGAATCGCTCGACGCGGCGCTGCCGGCGGCCGCTCCACCGGTAGCGAGGAAAGCCGCGCCCGCTCCGGCCGCATCCGAGGCCGGCATGATCCTCGACTGGGACAACATCGCCGATCGCATGATCGAGGAAATGCTCTAGTGGCGATCAAAGGCAGCCTCAAGGAAGCGAGCCTCCCCGACGTTCTGCAGCTGCTGTCAATGGGGAAGAAGACAGGCTGTCTCGGTCTTTCGTTCCATGAAAGCTTTGGGTCGATCTACTTCGAGACCGGCCGGATCTGTCATGCATCGATCGTAAACCGCCCGCTCGACACCGAGAATGCGGTCTACACGCTGTTCACGTGGACGAGCGGAACGTTCAACTTCGAGGCGGGGGTCGAGCCCGAGCAGGGCGCGCAGCTGGTATCAGTCGATCCCCAGTCGCTGCTGCTCGAGGGTGCGCGCCGGGTCGATGAGTGGTCCCTCATTGAAAAGAAAATTCCCAGCTTCGACCTGGTGTACAGCATAGATCGCCCGCGGCTCACGATGAACCGGGACAAGCTGACAGCGGAGCAGGAGGCGCTGCTGCCGCTCCTCGACGGACATCGAGACATCAACGCGCTGATTCGCGATTCGGGGCTGGGTGAATTCGACGTCGGCAAGGCGCTCTACGGCCTGCTCAACGCATCGTTCCTGCTGCCGGTGGGCCGCAAGCGGACGACGCCGACTCTTCCGAGAAACGCGACGCCGTCGGAGAGACGGGAGTTGGCGACCGCTCTCTATCGCGCCGGCATGCACGACGAAGCGCACCGCGAGTTTCGCGCGCTGATCGAGGAGGTGCCAGACTCCATCGCATCTTTTCACATGGGCCTGATAGCTCTTCGCCGGGGCGAATGGGCCGCCGCGGTGAACGCGTTCATGACGGCCGCGCCGAACGCGCCGAGCAAGACCGCGTTGCTGCACAATCTCGCGCTGGCCTACGAGAGGCTCGGCCAGTTCGAGAAGGCAAAGCTGGTGATCGAGCGAGCGCTCGCCGCTGGCGGAAGCAGCCACCCGCTGATTCAGCTGCACGCTGCCGTGGTGGCGCTCGGATCCAGCGACCTTCAGACCGCGAAGGTTGCGCTCAGCGAGGCGAGGAGCCACTGGACCGGAAACGCGCCGCCGCCGGTGTGGTTTCACTACGCGGCCCGTGTCGCGAGAATGACGGACGACCCGGAACGCGAGATGCTGCTCCTCGCAGCCGCCACGGAGACGCATCCCGAATCTCCGATTCTCCTCAACAACCTGGCCGCCGCACACCTCGAGCGCGGCGACTTCGACGCCGCCAGGGTGGCCGCTGAAAAGGGGATCGCAGTGGCGCCCGAGCTCTCACAGCTGCGGCGCAATCTCGCGGCAGCCTTCGAAAGCATTTCCGCCGAGCGCAAGCAGTCCCAGCAGTCGGTCAACCGCTCCTGACGGAGCCGCGCGTGGCAGAAAACACGGACGCGGAATTCCGCGCGCTCATGGACAAGGTCACGCGCGAGCGCGGCTTTCGCTGCTCGAGCTACAAGGACAAGTGTCTGCGCCGGCGCGTCGCCGTGCGGATGCGCGCCAAGGGCGCACTGGCGTACGCCGAGTATGCGGGGATGCTGGATAGCGATAAGAACGAGTACGACCGGCTGGTCCGCGTGCTTACCGTAAACGTCACGAAATTCTTCCGTAACTGGGAGACCTACTCGGTGATCGAGCAGCGCGTGATCCCGCAGCTGTGGGAGCGCACCGACTCGAGGGTCCGCATCTGGAGCGCGGGGTGCGCATCCGGCGAGGAGCCTTACTCCCTCGGAATACTTCTGCACCAGCACGCTACGGCAACCGATACCACTTCGCGTCTGGACGATGTGTCGGTCCTCGGCACCGACATTGACGGCGAGTGTCTGGGCGAGGCCCAGCGCGCGACATACGCCGAAGCCGCGATGGGAGACACGCCCGAGTCGCTGCGGAAGCGCTACTTCCCGGTGGTGGAAGGCCGCCGTGAGATGCTGCCCGAGGTGAAGCGACTGGTGACCTTCGAGCACCAGGACCTGCTCGAGACACCGTTGCCATTCGAGGGCATACACCTTCTCGTCTGCCGCAATGTGATCATCTACTTCGAGCGCGCGGCTCAGGACGCGCTCTTCAAGGAGTTTCACCGCGCGCTCGCTCCGGGTGGTTTTCTGGTCCTCGGGAAAGTGGAAACTCTGCTCGGCGCATCGCGCGCGCTCTTCTCGCCAGTGAACGCGCGCGAGCGCGTGTTTCGAAAGCTTTAGAGCCGGGCCTAAGAACGAATGTCCGATAAGATTCCGACCGTCCTCGTCGTCGACGACAGCGCCTTCATGCGCAAGCTCATCACCGAGATGATCGAGCTCGACGGGGCGTTCAAGGTGATCGGCTCGGCCGCCGACGGAGTGGAGGCGCTGGAGAAGATCCGCGCGCTCAAGCCTGACATTGTCACGCTCGACATCGAGATGCCACGCATGGATGGACTACATGCGCTCGATCATATCATGACGGAGATGCCACGGCCGGTGGTGATGCTGAGCGCGGTCGGCTCGGAGAGAGGTAACGAGATGACGCTGCGCGCGCTCGAGCGCGGGGCGGTGGAATTCGTGCGCAAGCCTTCCGGCCCGGTCAGCATAGATCTCGTGATCGTTCGCGCTGACCTGATGGCGGCGCTCAAGGCGGCGCTGTCGATGAATCTGGCCGGCGTCCAGACTCCGGCACGCGCCGTGGCCGCGGTCGATGCCGGCGATACACGAGCGAAGCCGGAGATCAAGGCAACGCGCGTGGTATGCATCGCATCCTCCACTGGAGGCCCGCGCGCCCTGGGAGAAATAATACCGCACCTGTCGAACGATCTGGGTGCCGCGGTTCTGATCGTGCAGCACATGCCGCGGGAATTCACCCGAAGCCTGGCGCAACGCCTCGATCTTCTCAGTCCGCTCACGGTCAGCGAAGCCGAAGACGGCGAGCTGGTTCTCAAGAATCGGGTGTACGTCGCTCCAGGCGGGTATCACATGACCGTCGACGGAACCCCGGGAAGGGGCGGCGCAATCCTGCGGCTCGATTCCTCTCCGACGGTGTGGGGAGTTCGGCCGGCGGCTGATCCGTTGTTCGCCAGCGCCGCCGAGTGCTTTGGGCGCGCGGCGGTCGGGATCGTGCTCACCGGAATGGGCCGGGATGGCGCCGAGGGTCTTCGCCGGATAAGGGCGGCCGGGGGCGTCGGAGTGGTCCAGGATCGAAACAGCTCCATCATATATGGTATGCCTCAGGCGGCCCTCGCGATCGCCGGGGCTGACCATGTTTCACCCGCTTCAGAGGTCGCGCAGCTTATCGGCCGGCTCTGCGCTGCTTAAGATGAAGACCGAGACCATCTATCCTCCACGACAAACAATGACTCCAGGATCCTGCCGCGATGCGTAGAATGCTTGTCACCGGAGCAGCCGGCTTCATCGGCACGAACTTCGTGCACTTCTGGGTGGAGCACCATCCGGGTGATACCGTGATCGGGCTCGATGCGCTCACCTACGCGGGCAACCTCTCGAACCTCGAGCCCGTCGCCAATCATCCGCGATTCACGTTCATCAAGGGCGACATCCGGAACGGGGACGAGATCCGGGAGATCATGAAGCGCGAAGGGATCGACACGGTCATCCACTTCGCCGCGGAAACGCATGTGGATCGCTCGATCCATGGGCCCGATCCGTTCATCGACACCAACATCCGCGGCACCCACGAGCTGCTCAAAGCGGCCCGCGCTGTCTGGTCGGAGGATTGGTCGGCCGGCCCGACGCGCTTTCACCACATCTCGACGGACGAGGTCTACGGCACCCTCTCGCCCACCGCGCCCGGGTTCACCGAGGACACGCCCTACGCGCCGAACTCCCCCTACGCCGCGTCAAAGGCATCGTCCGACCACCTGGTGCGGGCGTACCACCACACCTACGGTCTTCCCGTCACCACCACGAACTGCTCGAATAATTACGGACCGTATCATTTTCCGGAAAAGCTGATCCCGCTCACCATCGTCAACGCGCTGGAAGGAAAGGAGCTGCCGGTCTACGGCGATGGATTGCAGATACGGGACTGGCTCTACGTGAGAGACCACTGCCGGGGGATCGAGCGCGTTCTCGAGAAGGGGCGACTGGGGGAGACCTACAATCTCGGCGGCAATTCCGAGCGCAAGAACATCGACGTTGTGCGCGGCATCTGCAGCCAGCTGAACGCAATCTTCGCCAAGGATGAAAAGGCCCGCGAGGCGTTTCCCAATTGCCCGGCGGCGCTGGGTGGAGACACAGCCGAGCTCATCAAATTCGTGGACGACAGGCCGGGCCACGATCGGCGCTACGCCATCGATGCGATGAAAGCGACTCTGGAAACCGGTTACGGCCCCGCCGAGTCGTTCGACACCGGGCTCGGCAAGACCATCAGGTGGTACATCGCCAACGCCGCGTGGTGGAAGGGAGTCATGGACGGCAGCTATCGCGAGTGGGTAAAGCTCCACTACACCCAGGGCCGCCGCGCGACCTGAGAGCCTCCGGGCGCGCGCTGTCGGGTTGACACGCATTTCCGCGCGCCCTACACTACGCATCTTATGGCCAAAAGGGATTTTTCCGGAATTTCCGACACCAGACCCACTTCGAGCGCGCGGCGCTCGTGGATGTTTTGGGTTATTGCCGCGGTCGTGCTGCTGGCCGGCTTTGCAGATCTCGTCAGAGGTGGTGAGACGCTCGCCCCGATTCTGTTGATCGTGGGATATTGCGTCCTTATCCCGCTGGCAATACTCGGGTAGGCGCACAGGCTCGGTTTCTGCACCGGGCGAGTAGCTCAGTTGGTTAGAGCGCCTGCCTTACACGCAGGATGTCGGGGGTTCGAGTCCCTCCTCGCCCATAGAGCGATTGTCCGGGACCCACCCGTCCGGGTCGGGGTACGATTGATCAACGCATTGGAGGTTACACCCTTGAAGGCAAGTCCACGTCACCCAGGTCTGTTTTTCGGCAGCGCCGCGGCTTTGTTCCTGGCGCTCGCGGCACCGTTGGCGCAGGCCCAGAAGGGGCCGGTCGAGCGCGTGATGGTCCCTACGCTTCATAGCCCGGACAAGGATCTTGGCGTCCAGGCGGCCGAAGCGATTCGAAACCGCCTCACCCGGGAAACCAACGTCCGCGAAATGATCGTCGTCCCCAAGGCCGACATCAACAACAGCCTTCAGTCCTCCGGCTACTCCACGACGGAAGCGCTGGCGCCGGGCGATGCGAAGGCCCTCGCCACGCTGGTTCGCGCCGCGCAGTATGTCGATGGCAGCGTGACGAAAACTCCAACTGGCTACCGGATCGACGCGCGTCTGGTTCTGGCGAGAGACATGAACCGCGGGCAGGTCCTACCCCCCGCCGAAGGGGCGAAGCTCGACGATGCGGCCGGCAAGGTAGCGGTGGCGATCAAGTCCGCGCGCCGCCAGCTCCCCGCCGAAGAGCAGTGCCACAACAACTCGTCGCAGGGCAAGTATCAGGAAGCGATAGCCGCGGCGCGTGCAGAGCTACAGCGCAACCCGACCGCGAACCTCGTCGCTGTCTGCCTCGCCCAGGCTTATGCCAGGGCGAAGATGGACGACTCCGCTGTAGCGGTAGCCGAGCGTGTGCGGGCGAGCGATCCCCGCAACCCGACGGCGCTTCGACTGCTGGTTGAGGTCTACCAGGCGAAGCAGGACCCGAGAGGACTCGACGCGCTGGCAGCGCTGGCAGCATCTGATCCGACCAACATCCGTCAGCTCCAGGATGTCATCAACGAATTCGGAAAGGCCGGACAGCCGCAGCGTGCGATACCTCTCGTGCGCGATCTCCTCGCCACCAATTCCGGCGATCCGCAGCTGCTGAACCTGGCGTGGCTGGTGTACCTCAACGCCAAGGACTTCCAGGGTGCGATCCCGATCGGCCTGGAGCTGGCGCGAGTGGATACAGCGGCGGCAACCGCCGACTATTTCGCAAGGCTCGCGGGAGCATACGCCGGGCTCAATCAGACGCAGCAAGCTGCCGAGGCGGCCGCTCGCGGCGCGGCCAAGTTCCCCGGCGATGCCAACCTCCTGCTGTTCGATGCGTCAACCAAGCTGAGGGCCGGACAGTTCCAGGCGGCGGCTGACGCGGCGCGGCGCGCAATTACCGTAAATCCAAAGCTCGAGAATGCATACCTCGTTCTCGCGCAGGCGCTGAGCAACCTCAACCAGCCCGACGTTTTCGCGCAGACTCTGCAGGAGGCCAGCCGCAACGGAGTGAACAAGAGCATTCTCGCGGCGCTGGCGCTTTCGCAGGGAAACACGTTGTTCAAGGCCGCCCAGGCGTCCAAGGATCGCGCCGACTTTCAGCGCGCGATTCGATTCCTGGCGATGTCCGACACGCTGGAGGCTTCGCCCGATGCACGGTTCCTGATCGGCGCCAGTGCTTTCTATATCGGACAGAGCGCGACGAACGACGCGAGTGAGCGTAAGAGCTGCGAGCTGGCGCGCACCGCGCGTGATTCGTTCACGATGGCTCAGGCGAATCTGCCGGCCGGCGGCCAGAAGTTTCCGAACGAAGCGACGCAGCTGCTCAACGCGATCCCGCAGTTCAGCCCCGCTGTCAACGATTATATAAAACGCTTCTGTAGGTGACCGATCCGGAATACGGCGGATGGGATACGTCCTATCACGCGCCGGTTCTGGTCGAGGAGATCGTTGCGCTGTTTGCCGGCGCAAAGCAGGTGCTGGATTGCACTCTAGGTGGTGGGGGACACAGCGAGGCACTCCTCGCCAACGGTGCTTCGGTGACCGCCATCGATCGCGACGATGCCGCGATCGATGAAGCGAAAAAGCGGCTGGCGCCTTACGAGGCGTCAGGCCGCTTTCGCGCTTTGCGGGGCAATTTCGGAAATCTGAGTGCCGTCCCCGAGCTTGCGGGTGTAAGATTCGACGCCATTCTCGCCGATCTCGGTGTTTCGTCCCATCAGATCGACAGCGCCGAGCGCGGGTTTTCCTTTCGTCCCGGCGCGTTACTCGACATGCGGATGGACCGTCGCTCTCATACCACCGCTCGGGAGCTGCTGAACACGTTGGACGAAGCCGCCTTGACTCATATTTTTCGCGCGTATGGAGACGAGCCCCGCGCGGGGCGCCTCGCGCGCGAGATCACGCGCCGCCGCGAGAATCGCCTGCTGTCCACCAGCGATGATCTCGTGGGGGCGATTCGCGGCGCGTTCGGCGCGCGGACGGGTCCCAGCGAGTTCGCGCGCCTTTTCCAGGCGGTTCGCATTGCGGTCAATGACGAGCTCGGTTCGCTCGAGCGCGCATTGCCGGAGCTGCGCGACCGGCTCGCCCCGAACGGGCTGCTGGCCGTCATCTCGTATCACTCGGGCGAAGATCGCATGGTAAAGCACACCATGCGCGAGTGGAGCAGCTCGTGCATCTGCCCGCCGAAGCAGCCCCACTGCACCTGCAGGGGCAAGGCGTTGGGAGATCTGATCACCAGGCGCGCTGTCACTGCCAGCCCCGGCGAAACCGCGCTCAACAAGCGCTCGCGTAGCGCCCGCCTCCGCGCGTGGCGCAGCGCGGCTTGAAGATGCGCGGCCGGTCGTGGGTGGCCCTGCTGCTGGCGGGATTCGTGCTCGTCGCCCTCGCCATTGTCTGGCGCCGAACGGTTGGCATTGGACAGTCCGACAGGCTCACCGAGCTGGAAGCGCGCAAGGTCCAACTGCAGGGTGAACGTATCCGCCTCGAGAGCGAGATCCGCGAGGCCTCGAGCCGCGGCCGTCTGGGCGAGGCGGTGGAGACGAGACTCGGGATGCGCATTCCCGCCGACAAACAGGTTGTAATTCTTCCACGACGTGCCCCCAATGGCAGCCCCTAGCCGCGTCTCGATCGTCCACGGCGTGCTCGTTCTCTTCGCCCTCGCGCTGGTGGTGCGCGCGGGGAAGGTTCAGATCGTGGATGGAAAGCGATGGAGCGAGCGCGCCCGACGGCAGCATTTCTCGACAACGGCGACCACCGCGCCCCGAGGTGACATACTCGACGCGAAAGGAAAGCCGCTGGTGGAGAGCAGGGAAATGGTGAGGGTTTCCGTTTCGCTGCCCGAGGTCCGCGACACATCCTTCATGATCGAAGCGCTCCAGCGCGCGCGGCTCGATGCCCAAGTCGTCCGCTCGGCGGTCGCGCGGAGGCGCCGCTGGGTCGAGCTGCCCGGCCTCCACAGCCCGGCGCAGCTTGCGTCGGTGTCAAAGCTGAACGGCATTCACCTGACGCCCGTCATGCGTCGGGTCTACACGCCCTCGAGCGGAGTCCGACGCATAGTGGGCGGACTCGACGGCAAGGGGACGGCGCTCGATGGCATCGAGCTCACCCTCGATTCGGTGCTGCGCGGCGATTCGACACGGGTAACCGTCACCCGAAATCGCGACGGGCGCCGGCGCGAGGCAATCGATGCGTGGCCGGATCAGCCGCGGCCGGGAGCGACGGTGACGCTCACCATCAACAGCGCGCTCCAGGATATCTGCGAGCGCCAGCTGTCGCTGGCGGTAGACAGCCTCGGCGCCACCGGCGGCGATATCGTCGTCATGAATCCGCATACCGGCGAGATCCTGGCAATGGCCACCAACCGCGTCGGCAAGGCGCCGGTGTCGAATACCGCGATCAGCGAGCCGTTCGAGCCGGGCTCGACGCTCAAGCCGTTCATCGCGGCGGCTCTTCTTGCCCGCGGGCGCGCGCGAACCGACGAGATGGTGCCGACCTTCGACGGAAAGCTCCAGCTCGATGGACGCACCATCACCGACATGCACAAAGCTGGTGAGCTCTCGCTCGCCGACGTCATCAGGTTCTCGAGCAACGTCGGAATCGTGCAGTTCGGTCAGCGCCTTACTCCGAGGGAGAAGTACGACACGTTCCGCGACCTCGGCTTCGGCATGACCGCTGGAGTTCCGCTCCCGGCCGAAGCCACGGGAACTCTGCGCGAGCCGCGGTTGTGGTCCAGGCAGACGCCGGCATCGATTCTCATGGGATACGAGATCACAGTCACACCACTCCAGCTCGTGACCGCCTACTCCGCGATCGCCAACGGGGGCGAGCTGCCCGAGCCGCACGTGGTGAAGGAGATCCGGTCCCCCGAGGGCGAGGTGCTCTTCCGCGCGGAGCCGCGGCTGGTGAGGCGAGTGATGCCGAGCGAGGTAGCGCGCACGATCCGGCAAATGCTGCTCGCCGTCGTGCAGGAGGGCACCGCCACCAGGGCGGACCTCGAGACGTTCACGGTGGCCGGCAAGAGTGGAACGGCACGTCGCACTGCGCTCAACGCTGGTTACACCGAGGGCAACTACACGGCGTCTTTCGTCGGGCTTTTCCCCGCTGACGATCCGCAGTACGTGGTGCTCGTCAAGCTCGACAGCCCGGGGGGCGCGCGCTACACGGGGGGCGACGTCGCGGCTCCAGTTACGCGCATCGTGTTGCGCGCAGCGCTTGCCGCGCGTGATGCGGCGCTCGATCGTGAAAGCCTCGTCGCGTCCGGTGTGAGAGCTGCGCCCGGGGTTGCTGGGGGTGGGGCCGAACGCCTTTCGGATAGCGCCGACACGCCGGCAGCAGCTCCTGTCGTCGACCAGGCGCCGGTCACCTCCTACGTCGTCAGACTCCCGCTCGCAGCGAAGCCAAAGCCTGTCGCAACCCCACCGCGAGTCGTGCCCGATGTTAGCGGACTCACTCTGCGCAATTCCATACGAGCGCTGCACTCCGCGGGGTTCAAAGTGCGGCTGGTCAATGCCCCGGCCAACAGCACCTCACCCGCGGCCGGAACCGTCGCGCCGCCCGGGTCGATCGTGCAGCTGGGACGGATCCGCTGATGAAGATCGATCTGGAGAAGATCCGCTCGGCGCTCTCGAGCAAGGGTCTCCTCGCCAGAGTGCGCGGGAATATTCCGGTCGAAGCCACCAGCATATCGGACGACAGTCGAACCGTCGAGCGTGGCGGGCTTTTCATCGCGGTGCGAGGTTCGAGCGTGGACGGCCACGAATTTCTCGGCGCGGCCGCTGAGCGGGGCGCGACCTGCGCGATCGTCGAGGATCCGGAACGGACACAGCTGCCCGCGCTGGTTGTCACAAAGGGGAGGGAAGCCGCGGCTCTCGCTGCCGTCACAGCGTATGGCGCGCCGGCCTCGAGTCTCATTCTTGTGGGAGTGACCGGCACCAACGGGAAGACTACGACCACCTCGATCCTGCGCCATCTCCTCGACGATGGGAATGAGACGTCGGCTTCGATAGGCACGCTGGGTGTTTTGATCGGCAGCGAGGGAAAGGTGTTGCCCGGTGGCGGAGGATTGACCACCCCGGGCCCGGTGGAGCTCCAGCGGCTGCTGCGGTCGCTGGTGAACAACGGCGTGCGCACGGTGGCGATGGAAGTTTCGTCGCACAGCCTCGACCAGCGTCGCGTCGATGGAATCGAGTTCAACACCGCGGTTTTCACGAATCTCACGCGCGATCACCTCGACTATCACGGCACCATGGAAGCGTATCTCGCGGCGAAGGCGAGGCTGCTCGACTACCTGAAGCCCGGCGGAGCCATCGTGGTCAACGCCGATGCGCCTGAATGGCGCTCGCTTCGCCCGCCACGCCCACCACTCACGTTCTCCGTAACCGGACCAGCCGATGTGCGAGCGGCCGGTGTGCGCTTCACTCCGCTCGGCAGCGAGTGGCAGCTCGTCCACGGAGCCGAGAGCCATGATGTGAGGCTTCCGCTCATCGGTGATGTGAACGTCCAAAACGCCCTGGCAGCGGCGGCGGCCGCGCTTTCTCTCGGGATCCCCTTGTCGACCATCGCCACCCGGCTCCACTCGGTGCCTCAGGTACCGGGCAGACTCGAAGTCATTTCCACCCGTCCGACAGTGCTGCGCGACTACGCGCACACGCCGGATGCGCTGGAGCGGGCGCTTGCGACCGCGCGGGATTTCACTAGCGGGAAGTTGATCGTCATGTTCGGATGCGGGGGCGATCGCGACAAGGGCAAGCGGCCGCTGATGGGCCAGATCGCGGAGAAGGGAGCAGACACCGTCATCGTCACCAGCGACAACCCTCGGACTGAAGACCCCGATCGCATCATCGACGAGATCGAATCCGGAATGAGCGCATCGAAGCACTTGCGTGTCACGGATCGCCACGCGGCCATCGAGCGTGCGATCCACGCAGCCCGAGAGGGGGATATCGTTCTGCTGGCAGGCAAGGGCCACGAGACCTACCAGATTCGCGGAACCGTTTCCTACCCGTTCGACGAGAAAGAGATAGTGAAAGAGATCACGCGGAGTCATCGATGAGCGCCGGCTTCTGGACGCTCGACAGAATCGCCGCCGCGCTCGAGGCTGGCGGGGGAGTCTCCGGCTCTCCTCCTCGTGGCACGACACAGCTCACATCGGTCACCACGGACACACGCAAGATCGGCAAGGGGGATCTGTTCCTGGCGCTCGGCGGCGAGAAATACGATGGGCACGATTACATCAACGATGCCGTCGCTGCCGGCGCATCCGCGCTCGTCGTCTCCCAGCCTCCGCCGGTCGATTCGGTCGGCGTTCCCGTATACCTGGTGTCCGACACGCTGGTGGCGCTCGGAGCGATCGCCCGGTACTGGCGCCGGGCGTGGGGGAAAACCCTCGTCGG
Organism: Gemmatimonadaceae bacterium; assembly: GCA_046714195.1. Lineage (GTDB taxonomy): Bacteria > Gemmatimonadota > Gemmatimonadetes > Gemmatimonadales > Gemmatimonadaceae > UBA4720. Next base: position 16,245 of record JBKKAY010000218.1, on the reverse strand, counting down.
AGTCGCGGGCAGCAACGGGAAGACGAGCACGAAGGATCTCCTCCGCGCTTCACTCGGCGCGTCCTACACCGTGCACGCCACAACCGGAAATCTCAACAATCGCGTTGGCGTACCGCTCACGCTACTTTCGCTGCCGCCTGAAGCCGAGATAGCCGTAGTGGAGCTCGGCACCAGTCTGCCTGGGGAAGTGGCGATTCTGCGCGACATCGCCGAGCCCGACATCGCGCTGGTGACGTCGATAGCGGAAGAGCACCTCGAAGGGCTCGGAGATCTGGCGGGTGTTCTCCGCGAGGAGGCCGCGGTCTACGAAGGTGTTGCGCTGGGAGTTGCGCCCTCGGCCCAGCCGGAGATCGCCGCTCGGGCGCGGGGAAAAGCGAAGCGCCTGGTGGTGGCGGGATTCGACCCGCGCGCCGACTTCAAGCCCGACCGCTGGAAAATAGGCGCCGATGGACTGGGCGAGATCGAGATCGACGGCGTGGTGGTGCGTCCCCCACTCCGCGGGCTCCACAACATGCGGAACGCAATGCTGGCGCTGGCGGTGGCGCGCGAGTGTGGTGTTCCGCTGGAGAGCGCGGCGAAAGGAATAGGCGCGATGCCGCAGCCCAAGATGCGCGTCGCATGGGAGCAGCTGGGCCAAGTCACGCTCATCAACGATGCCTACAACTCGAACCCGGGATCGGCGCGTGCCGCCATCGGCATGCTCGATGGAGCGGAGTCCGGACGCCAGAGAGTGATCGTCCTCGGCACGATGCGCGAGCTGGGAGCGGCCTCGACCCAGTGCCACCTGGATATCGCCACGCTCGCACTCGAGTCGGGTGCGGACATCGTTGCCGGCATCGGTGAGTTCGTTGCCCCCCTCGGGCAAAACAAGGGAGAAACCGATCGAGTGATCACGGCGTCTGATGTGGACGATCTGTGGCCGCGGCTTCAAGCCCGGCTCGAGCGAAACGCTATAATTCTCCTCAAGGCATCACGAGGTGTGCAGCTGGAGCGCCTCGTCCCACACCTAACAACCTGGGCCACTTCCTAGTGCTGAACTACCTGCTGGTTCCGTTTACGGATTTGCCGAATTTCGGGTGGCTGCGCCTCTTTCAGTACATAACCTTCCGTTCCGCCGGCGCCGCTGTGACGGCGCTCTTGATCACGTTCGTCGTTGGGCCCGTGATCATCACCCGGCTGAAGAGAATGAGGCTGCATCAGGTGATCAGGGAAGGGACGCCCGACGCGCACCAGCAGAAGGGACGCACGCCGACGATGGGAGGACTCATCATCGTCGGAGCGACGTTGATCAGCACGCTGCTGTGGGCGCGACTGGATAACAAGTACGTGATTCTGGCGATGATCTCAATGCTCTGGATGGGAGCGATCGGCTTCCTCGACGACTACCTAAAGCTCAAACAGAAGCTGGCCGGGAGAAAGAACACCGGCCTGGTCGAAGGCTACAAGCTTGCCGGCCAGGTGACGCTCGGCTTCGCGCTCGGGTACTACCTCTGGAAGTACCCAGTCTCCGCGTTGCCCGGTGCTTCCACCACGCTTCCGTTCTACAAGTACATCCTGATCGTTCCTCTCACCGCCGGCATGGGCTGGCTGTACGTGCTGTTCGTGACATTCGTCATGACCGGAACCAGCAACGCCGTAAACGTGACGGATGGCGTCGACGGGCTCGCGGCCGGATTGACGGCGATCGCCGCCCTCACCTTCGCGTTCTACGCCTATGTCGTCGGCCGGGTCGATGCCAGCGCGTATCTGCACGTCTACTACCTGCGGGGCTCGGGCGAGCTCACGGTCTTCTGCATGGCGCTGATGGGCGCGTGTATAGGATTTCTGTGGTACAACACCCACCCTGCCGAGGTTTTCATGGGTGACACCGGCTCGCTCGCGCTGGGCGGTGCGTTGGCGGTGGTGTCGGTGCTGCTCAAGTCGGAGTTCCTGCTGGTACTGGTCGGCGCGGTGTTCGTGGCGGAGATGATGTCGGTGATCATCCAGCGGTTCGTGTTCAAGTACAGGAAGCGACGATACGGCCTCGAGTACGCGCGGGAGCATCGGGTATTCAGGCGAGCTCCGCTCCACCACCACTATGAGGTGAAGGGGTGGGATGAGGCGCAGGTCGTGGTTCGGTTCTGGATTCTTGGTGTGCTGGCCGCCTTCATTGCGCTGAGCACTCTCAAGTTGCGATGACTCGCTCGGCAGGGCTCCCCCTCCCGGGCACCGACAAGGGAGAGGTGTCGGTGATCGGCCTCGCCCGGAGCGGCCGCGCGGCGGCGACGCTCCTCAAAAAAAATGGATACGAGGTCTACGCATCCGACGCCGCGGCTTCCGAGGAAGTTCATCGGTGTGCGGCGGAGCTCCGCTCGCAGGGAATAAGCACTCAGGCTGGAGGTCACGACTTCGACAGGTTGACCCGATCCGCGCTGGTGGTCGTCAGTCCGGGCGTTCCTCCCAACGCCGGCCCGCTCGTCATGGCTCGCGAAGCGGGCATCCGGGTGGTGAGCGAAGTGGAAGTTGCCCTTCACTTTCTGTCCGATGCGCGAATCATCGCCGTGACGGGAACGAACGGAAAGACGACCACTACGGCGCTCATCGCTCACATTCTTCGGCGGCTCAGCGACAAGGTCGTCGAGGCCGGCAACATCGGGACGGCTCTGTCGGAGTTTGCCGTCCAGGAAGAGCAACCGGCCTGGGTGGCACTCGAGATATCGTCGTTTCAGCTGCACGATACGCCGAGCATTCGCCCGCTGGTCGGCGTGCTGACCAACCTCAGTCCCGATCACCTCGATCGCTACGCCAGCGTGGATGACTACTACGCGGATAAGCAGAAGCTGTTTGCCCGCGCTAACTCAGACTCCCACTGGGTCGTGAACGGGGACGACGCACTTGCCAGCGAGATGGTCGACGCAGTGCAGGGGCAGAAGCACCGGTTCTCGGTCCACGAGACGGCCGATGCATTCTTCGATTCCAGGAAGAACCGGCTGATGCTGTTAGGCGAGCCCTTGCTCGAGAGACCGGAGCTTCCTCTGCTGGGACTCCACAATGTCGCCAATGCACTTGCGGCGGCGCTCGCTGTGGCCGTGGCAGCGCCGGAGCACCGCACTCCCGCGGCACGTCTCGAGATCGCCCGGGCGCTCAGGAGTTTTCGTCCGCTCCCGCACCGGCTGGAGCTCGTGGGAGAATTCGCCGGCGTGCAGTGGATCAACGACTCGAAGGCGACCAACGTGAGCTCTACCGCGGTGGCAATTGACGGAATGGAGCGTCCGACCGTCCTGCTGCTCGGAGGGCGGCACAAAGGCGAGCCCTATCTGCCTCTCACGGACGGAATCGCAAGAAAAGTGAAGAAGGTCATCGCGTACGGAGAAGCGGCCTCGCTCATCGAGCGCGATCTCGCGGGCCTGGTCGACCTCGAGCGCAAAGGCGATGACTTCGGCGAGGTGGTGGCGGCGGCCCGCGCCGCCGCCCGCGCCGGTGATGCGATTCTCCTTTCTCCCGCGTGCTCCAGCTACGACATGTTCGCGGACTACGAGGAGCGGGGAGAGCGCTTTCGAGCGCTCGCCTCCGGAAAGCCATAGTGGAAGCGCACGCGATGAGGTACCGCTGGCAGATGGGGATCGAGGCGCGAGCCCTGGTGATTCTCACCGCCATGCTGGTCGCCTTCGGAATCGCGACGGTTTACAGCGCCAGCGCCATCGTCGACATGCAGGCGGGGCTGAGCCCGACGCGCCTTCTCTCACGTCAGCTCATCGGAGTCGGCCTTGGGGTCGTGATCTTCGCCATTGCAGCCAAGCGCGACGCCGAGGAATGGGAGAAGTGGGCATGGCCGATCATGATCGTGTCGCTGGTGCTGTTGCTGATCGTGATTCTCCCGTTCACCGAGACAATTGCTCCACGGGTCCATGGGTCGCGGCGCCATCTGATCGGCACCTCGGTGCAGCCGTCGGAGCTCGCCAAGCTGGCGGTGATTCTCTGGACATCGATGCTGGTCGTGAAAAAGGGCGCGGCGATGCGGCGCCTCACCAAGGGACTCCTGCCTTTTCTGGTGGTGATCGGCGCGCTTGACCTGCTGGTGATGCTCGAGCCCGATGTGTCGGCGGCGATGATGTTCACGCTGATAATGGGGATCATCCTGTTCGCGGCGGGCGTCCGCATCGGTCACTTCGTCGCTCTGGTGGTGATGTTGATCCCGCTTCTCTACGTAAAGATCGAGCGCCTCAACTACCTGCTGCTGCGCATGAGCGCTTTCTTCGATCCCGGTGCGGCGCCGCAGGAGGTCAGCTATCAGCTTCGGCAATCCCTGATCGCGGTCGGCTCGGGCAATATCTTGGGAGTCGGGTTCGGCCAGGGGCGGCAGCAGTACGGGTTTCTTCCTTTCGGTTACGATGACTTCATCGCCGGCCACATCGGCGAAGAGTGGGGCTTCGTCGGCCTGGTGCTGCTTGTCGCCGCATTCGCCCTTTACGGCCTGCTCGGATTCCGGATCGTTCGAAAGGCGCGGACTCCTTTTCTCAAGCTGGTGGCCGTCGGTCTCACGTTCACGGTGGTCCTCACTGCGTATCTTCATATCGGGGTGGCAACCGGGCTCTTGCCGACCACCGGCCTCACTCTCCCGTTTATATCCTACGGAAGGTCCAATCTCGTCCTCTCGCTACTCATGACCGGAATTCTCGTCAACATCGGCAGCACGCGCGAAGTGGTGTTCGCGGGCCAAGCCGGCGACCCGGTTTCGCTGCGCGCGCTCCCCGCGCGATGAGGGTGATCTTCGCGGGGGGTGGAACCGGAGGACACCTCTATCCGGGACTCGCAATTGCACGCGCGATGGTGAAGGAGGATCCCCAAATCGAGCCATTCTTCATCGGCGCTGAGCGGGGAATCGAGCGCGAAGTCCTGCCGCAGGTGGGCTTTCCGTTCGAGCTGCTCGATCTTCACCCGCTCTACCGCTCGCGGCCATGGGAGAACTGGAAGACCGCTCGCGGTGCTCTCACCGCCTGGAACCGTCTCCACGCCGAGGTCGAGAGCGAGCCGCCCGTCTGTGTGGTGGGAACGGGGGGTTACGCTGCGGGCCTCGCGCTGGGCTACGCCGCCTATCACGCGATTCCGATCGTTCTCCAGGAGCAGAACACCTACCCGGGCCTGACCGCGCGGTTCTTCAGCCGGTATGCGGCCCAGGTGCACCTCGGCTTCCCTGAGGCGCGGTCGCGTCTCTGGGCGTCGAAGCGCACAAAGGTCTTCGATTCCGGAAATCCGATCGAGCCACCGCCGGCGGATGCATTCGAAAAAGCTCCGGCAAAAATTAAATGGGGCTTCACCGACGTTGGCGCGAAAGTGCTGCTCGTCTATGGCGGCAGTCAGGGCTCACAGGCGATCAACGACGCGGTCTCCGAATGGATACGCTCGGGTATGCCGCCGGGACTCAACGTCATCTGGGCGACGGGGCGGGCGAACTACGAGAAGCTCGCCCACCTGGAGAGCGATCGCGTGAAGGTCCGCTCGTACATCGCGCCCATGTCGGATGCCTACCGGGCGTCCGATTTCGCCGTCTCCAGGGCGGGCGCGATGGCGACGGCGGAGCTCTGCGCCTGGGGAATTCCGGCGATAGTGGTGCCGCTTCCGACTGCGGCGGCAGACCATCAGACAGCCAACGCAAAGGCGCTGGAGGCCGCTGGGGCCGCGCGCGTGATACGCCAGGCGGATCTCTCGAGCGCCACGCTGGGCAAGGAGGTTTCGCTTCTGCTCCAGCAGCCCGGTGCACTCGAGGCTATGAAGCGGAAGGCGCTCGAGCGGGCCCGGCCGACCGCGGCGGTGGACATCGCGCGCAACATTCTCAGCCTCATCGAGCACCAACAGACCAAAGCTTGAGCCGCCGCGATGTCGCTGATCGATAGCTCGGACAAGCGCGCCGTTCATTTCTTAGGGATAGCCGGCGCCGGCATGCGCGCGCTGGCCGAGCTCCTGGCGCGACGCGGTGTCAGAGTCACCGGCTGCGATGCTAATCCCGGCGCCACGGCGGATCTCGAGGCGCTTGGGATCAAGGTGGCCGCGGGGCACAATCCCGATCATCTGAGCGACGCGCGGGAAGTCGTCGTCACGTCGGCGATGTCGAAACAGCACCCCGAGATCCTGCGCGCGCGCGAGCTTGGCATTCCGGTCACTCGCCGCGCGGAAGCGCTCGGAGAGGCCGTGTCCGGCGGCCGACTCGTCGGCATCGCCGGCACACATGGAAAAACGACCACCACCGTGATGACGACTTCCGCGCTCGCCGCTGCCGGGCTCAAACCAACGGGCGTGGCGGGCGGGCGGGTCGCAAACTGGGGAGGCAATCTCCGCTACGAGTCGGACGACCTCTTCGTGGTCGAAGCAGACGAGTACGACCGATCGTTCCTGACTCTGTCACCGACCGTGGCGGTGGTCACCAACATGGAAACGGACCATCTCGACATCTACCGTGATCTGGATGACATCCGCGATACCTTCGCGCGATTCGTCCGTCTGGCACCGGTGATAGTCCTTTGCACGGACGACGCCGGAGCGCGAAGCCTTCCCTTGCCGGCGACCTCCGAGGTCATTCGATACGGCCTGACGTCGCCCGACGCTCGGCTCGTCGCGCGCGACATCAAGGCGTCGGGCCACTTCACCTCGTTCGGCGTATCGTACGATGGCCGTCCTTTGGGCGAGGTGACACTGCGGGTTCCCGGCGCGCACAACGTGCAGAACGCTCTGGCGGCGATCGGAGCCGGGCTCGCGCTAGGCGCCACGCTCGAGTCGATGGCTCCAGGGCTCGCCGAATTTGGCGGCGTCGAGCGCCGGTTCCAGCACCTTTGCGATGTCCGCGGAATAACGATCATCGACGACTACGCGCACCATCCGACTGAGATCGCCGCGACGCTCCAGGCCGCGCGAGCTTCATATCCCGGGCGCAGGGTGGTGGCGGCATTCCAGCCGCATCTCTTCACGCGGACTCGGGATTTCTGCGAAGCATTCGCCGACGCGCTTGCGTCCGCCGACAGTGTCCTGCTCGCCGAGATCTACCCCGCTCGTGAGCAGCCCATTCCCGGAATTACATCGGATCTCATCGCCACTCCGCTAAGTCGCGCCGGCAGGGCAGTGGCCTGGCAGGGTCCGCGCTCTGAGCTGGCGTCCGCGCTCGTCGATCGCGTTCGAGAAGGCGACGTCGTCATCACAATCGGAGCCGGTGACATCACCAGTACGGGGAACGAGCTGAGGGAAAAGCTGGTGTCGCGGCTAACATGAGCACGGTCGGAGCCCGCAAGCCGGGCTGGCTCGTTGTCGGAGTCATCGTCCTGCTCGCGATTCTCATGGCCGGGGCGTGGGGAACGCGCGCGGGAGCGAGGAAACTCGCGTTCTTCCGGGTCAGCGCGATCGAAGTCAGGGGCGCTCAGTATCTGCAACCGGAAGAGATCATCGCGCGGCTACGAGTCGATACGCTGGCTTCACTGTGGGACGACCTCGAGCCGCTGAGGCGCCGAATGGCCTCGCATCCCCAGATCTCGTCGGTCTCGATCGGGCGCAAGATGCCGGGGACTCTGGTCGTCACGGTCGAGGAAAATCTACCGGTCGCGTTGGTCGTCACTCCCGACGGATTGCAGCCGTTCGATTCGCTCGGAATGCAGCTCCCGATCGATCCCACGCGGCAGGAAATCGATCTTCCAGTTGTTGCGAGTAACGATCCTGTTCTTCTTAAGCTCGTCGGAGCCATTCGAAGCGTCGAGCCGCAGCTGTTCGCGCGCATCGAGGAAGTGCGCCGTACCGGAAGGGATGAAATCCTGCTGACGCTGTCGGATGGCCCGTCCGTCCTGCGCGTGCGGGCGCTGACGGGACTGTCAGTGGTCAGGCTTGCGGATATCTTTCCGGTCGAGAGCGATCTCGCGCGCCGTCAGGCTCGCGTGGAAGAGCTCGACTTACGTTTTCGCGATCAAGTAATCGCAAGGCTTCAATGAACCCCGAACGAATCATCGCTGGTCTCGACATAGGCTCGGCCAAGACCACAGCCGTAATCGCCGAAGCAACGGGCGACGGCCGTCGGGGTGGGCTGCCCACGCTCCGGATACTCGGCGTCGGGCAGGCGCGCACCACCGGCCTCAGGCGGGGAATCGTGTCGGACATCGAGGAGACCACCCGCTCGATCAAGAAGGCAATTGAGGATGCAGAGCGGATGGCGGGGACCAAGATCGACACCATCTACGCGGGCATCGCGGGCGAGCACGTACGCGCGATGATCAGCAAGGGGATCGTCGCGGTGAACGGCGAGGAAATCTCCAAGGCCGACGTCGATCGGGCCAACGAAGTTGCGCGCGCGCAGCCGGTGCCGCAGGACCGGGAGCTGCTGCACGCCATTCCGCAGGAGTACTCGGTCGACAAGAATCAGGGGATTCGCGATCCGATCGGAATGATCGGCACGCGCTTGGAGACTGAGATGTATCTCGTCACCATCGGCAGCTCCCCGGCGATGAATCTGCGGAAGTCGGTCGAGAGAGCCGGATACCGCGTGCGAGAGCTGGTCCTCGAGCCCCTCGCCAGCTCGCTCAGCGTTCTCACTGAAGACGAGAAGGAGCTGGGCGTGGCGCTGGTCGAGATGGGCGCGGGCACCACGGACATCGCCGTATTTCACGAGGGAAAGATCCGCCACCTGGGCACTATTAACTACGGCGGCAACAACGTCACCGGCGACATCGTCCAGGGAATCGGAGTCACGCAGGCGGACGCCGAGCGGTTGAAGGAAAAGTACGGCTGCGCGTACGAGCCGCTGGTCAACACGCAAGACATGATTCCGTTGCCGAGCACGGTCGCGCAGGGCGAGCGCCACGTTCCGCGCGAAGTTCTGGCCCACATCATCCATCAGCGGATGGACGAGATCTTCTATCTGGTGCAGGGAGAGATCGAGCGGGCCGGTTACGCGCAGCGGTTGCGCGGTGGTGTGGTCGTCACCGGCGGAGCGGCGGCAATGCAAGGCGTGGCGGAGCTCGCTGCCGATGTTTTCGGCACGGGCGTGAGGATCGGATCGCCGTCGGATAGCGTGAGCGGGCTCAGCGACTCAGTGGATGCCCCGAGGTACGCGACGGTGGTGGGGCTCGCCATCTACGGCGCGAACCGCGCCGCTGCGGGCTTCTCGGCGACGAGCAAGCACCGGGCGCTGACCGGGGCTGGAGTGGACCGCTTCGCCCGGAAGGTGAAGACCTGGCTCGAGGACTTCTTCTAGGGAAGCTGCGGACTGATTGCGAATTGCGAACTGATCGCGGACTTCGGACTGATTGCGGAATGCGAACTAGGCCCGAGGCAAAGTACCGGTTGCCGCTTTACCCGCTACCCCAGGCGTCCATGCTCTGACTGTCGCAGGAAATCCGCAGTTCGCAGTTAGTCCGCAGTTCGCAGTTAGTCCGCAATCCGCAGTTAGTCCGCAGTCCGCAGTTGACTGCGGTCAGCCCGCAACTCGCAATTCTGCCGCCTCGCCGAGTCAGTCTCACGACCACTCGCGACTGCAAGCAATCCCCTAAAACCGCATACGCGAGCCCGGACACGACGCCCGGTGGCTACTCCCGAGAAAATCATAAAACGACGGCGCCCAGGGAGTGTGTGGATAACTCGCTTGACAAGCCTTGTACTTTTTTTCACCTCGGGTCGTCTTTGCCTATGGTACGAATCGACTAAGGGCCGTATACTAGCCCGAGATTTTTTCCACAAATCACGCAGCACCGGAGTTTCCCTACCCGATGATATTCGAATTCGAGGAAAGCCAGTCACAGAGCGCCCGGATGAAGGTCGTCGGCGTTGGTGGCGGAGGCGGAAACGCCGTCAATCGCATGATCGAGGAGCACCTTGAAGGTGTGGAGTTCATCTCGGTCAACACTGACGCCCAGGCACTCCTCAATTCCAAGTCAGACGTAAAGATCCAGATCGGTAAGAAGCTGACGCGCGGCCTCGGTGCTGGAGCCCGGCCTGAGATCGGCAAGCAGGCGATCGACGAGAGCAGGGAAGAAGTAGCGCGCGCGATGTCCAACGCCGACCTCGTGTTCGTCACCTGCGGCATGGGCGGCGGAACGGGAACCGGAGCCGCTCCCGTCCTTTGCGAGCTGGCCCGCGCGGCCGGCGCCTTGACTGTCGGTATCGTCACCAAGCCGTTCCTGTTCGAAGGCCGCAAGCGCATGCGCCAGGCGGAGCTCGGTATCGCCGAGATGCGGAAGTACGTGGACACGATGATCGTCGTCCCGAACGAGCGCCTTCTCGCCGTGGTAGGCAAAGGAATCCCGTTCCAGGACGCCCTCAAGAAGGCGGATGAAGTCCTCCTCCACGCCACCCAGGGCATCTCGTCTCTGATCAGCGTGACCGGACTGGTGAACGTCGATTTCGCCGACGTTCGCACCGTCATGCAGGAAGGCGGCTCGGCCCTCATGGGCACCGGAATCGGACGCGGTGAGAATCGCGCCATCGAGGCCGCGCAGCAGGCAATCGCCAGCCCGCTTCTCGACAACGTTTCGGTCTCCGGAGCGACGGGCGTGCTGGTGAACATCACCGGCGGCGCCGACCTCACCCTCGGAGAGGTCCACCAGATCAACGAGATCATCCACGATGCCGTCGGCGAAGACGCCGAGATCATCTTTGGCGCGGTCCACGAGCCGGCGATGCAGGGAGAGATCCGCGTCACCGTGATTGCGACCGGTTTCGACCGTCCGGGATCAACGTCTGTTTCCGTGCCGGTTTCGGTCGTTCCCACCCAGGCGCCGGTGGTCCGCGGCTCGCCCGTCATACCCCTCCGCCAGTCGCGGTCAAATGGGGCTGGAAGGGGCACTTTGGGGCAGATTCCACGCGGGGTTCCGCAGGCCCCAAATCCAGTGACGCCGGCACAGGATAAATCGTCTCCAGAACAGGACCTCTCCGACATGGAGATTCCGACATTTATTCGGAGACAAATGGATTGAAGCCGGCAAGCGTAAGACCAGTCAGTTATGGCGTTGTGGCGGCCCTTGCTCTGGCCGCCATTTGGTTTATTCCGGCCCTCGAAAAGAAGTCTGTTTTCGTGCTCGAGCCGGTTACCGTTTCGCGTGCCGGTATTGAAGAAGCCGACTTCGAGCTCCGTCCCCTCCTGATCCAGGCCTCCAACACCGAGCTGCTCGACACACTGGCCATTGCCGGCGTCATCCGTTCGAGCCTGTACAACGCGTTGAATGAGAGCGGCGTCGGAGTGCTTCCGCCGTCGGCCCGGCACAAGCTGGCCTGGTCGCTCGCGGACATTTTCGAGTATCGCGTAGACATGAGCCGCGACCTGTCGCAGGGCGACAAGTTCCACGTCCTCGTCGAGCGCCTTCAAAAGCCGAATGGCGCGATCATCGTGAACAAGGTTCTCGGCGCGCGCCTGGCGCTCGGACGCGGTGGCAACAACGAGCTCGAGGCGATTGCGTTCGACACGCGCGCCGGTGGCCCCAAGTACTTCGACGCCAGCGGGAAGTCGCTTCAAGCCGCGTTCCTGCGCGCGCCCGTCGCGTTCCGCCGCGTCAGCAGCATGTTCGGAAGCCGGCGGCACCCGATCTTCGGAACGTGGCGCAAGCACACCGGAACTGACTACGCCGCCGCAACGGGAACTCCAATCCGGGCGATTGGCGATGGCGTGGTGATCTTCGCCGGGCGTCGCGGTGGCTATGGCAACGCCGTCGACATCAGACACGCCAATGGCATGGTGAGCCGCTACGGCCACATGCGAAATTTCGCGACCGGCACTCGCGTCGGATCCCGGGTAGCGATGGGAAGCACGATCGGCTACGTGGGAATGACAGGCTACGCAACGGGACCGCATCTTCACTTCGAGATTCTGGTTCGCGGAGTGCAGCGCGACCCGAGACTTGCGCTGAGCAACAACGCCGGGGATCCGATCCCTTCGTCCGAGCGCCCACTCTTCGCGAGGATGAGAAATCAGACCCTGGCGAGCTTGAGCCAGGCCCGTATCGGCAACGCCGAGTAGCACGGCTTCGCTCAGCGGCACTTATCTTCCACCCGGACCTCGCGGTCCGGTTTTTTTTTGTCCGTTAGTTCCCAGTCATCCGAGATAAATGCCAGGCAGGATAGTCAAACGCGCGGGGGATGTTCCCACCCGCACGCTGTGGCGCAAAATAAAAGATGTCGCGCTCACCGATGTCGGCGCCGTCGCGCGCTCGGGCACCATCCAGGGCTCGCTGGAAAACCTGGAGGAGGTGCTGCTCGAGGCTGACTTCGGCGTTCCCGCCACCATGCGTCTGGTGGGCGAAGTGGAAGCGCGCGCCAAGCGAGGACTGATAAAGAGCGAGGCGGAGTTCCATGCGGCGCTGCAAACCGCCATCGAAGACTCCCTGCGGTCCGGCAACAGCGATCCGCGGATTCTCAGGGCGGAAAAAGCTCCGACCGTCATTCTCGTCGTCGGCGTAAACGGCGCGGGTAAGACGACTTTCATCGGCAAGCTCTCGGACCTGCTGGCCGCCAATGACATGACGGTGCTCGTCGGCGCCGCCGACACCTTTCGCGCCGGCGCGATAGACCAGCTGCGTGTCTGGGCAGAGCGGTCAGGTGCGGACTTCGTGGGTGGCAAGCCCGGAACCGATCCGGCATCGGTCGCATTCGACGCCGTCGACGCGGGAATCGCGCGCGGAAAGGACGTTGTCGTGGTCGACACCGCCGGACGGCTCCACACCAGCGACGCGCTGATGGAGGAGATGAAGAAGATCAATCGTGTCATCGGCAAGCGTCTGCCGGGCGCGCCACACGAAACCCTGCTCGTCCTCGACGGAACCATTGGGCAGAATGCCGTGGCGCAGGCGAAGACCTTTGCCGCCGCGATTCCCGTCACCGGGCTGGTCGTCACCAAGACCGATGGAACGGCCAAGGGTGGAATCGTTGTTGCGGTTCACGAGGCGCTGGACGTCCCGGTGAAATTCCTGGGGGTCGGCGAGAAGGCTACCGACCTCGTTGCATTCGATCCGGCGAGCTTCGCGCGCGAGGTGCTCGAGGAGTAATGGCTGCCGCGAGGGAAGCCCAAGCCGGCAAGATCTACCTCGACATGCCGGTCAACTACCTGAAGGGCGTTGGGCCGGCGCGGGCGGAAGCACTGAGGCGCCTGGGAATAGTCACCGCGCGCGATCTGCTCTTTCACATCCCGCATCGGTACGAGGACGCCAGCACCATCACGCCGATAGCGTCGCTCGAGACCGGGATGGACGGCACGATCATCGGGCGCGTCATCTCGAAAGGCATCATCCCGACTCGGAAGGGATTGCGGATCTTTCAGGCGGTGCTCAAGGACGACACGGGCATGATCGAGGCTTCGTGGCCGGGCCAGCCTTTTCTCGATCGCACCATCGAAAAGGGCGACGTCATGCTGCTGACCGGCACAGTCCGGTTCTTCCACGGGCGACAGCTTCAGCCGCGCGAACACATCCACCTCGGCAAGGACGACGACGGAATCAAGGGCGGCAGAGTGCTCGCGGTGTACCCGGCCACCGAAGGGCTGTCGTTCAAGATCATCCGCGGCATCATCGACGCGCATCTCGACGCACTGCTGTCGCTGGTCAAGGAATATCTACCCGCCGACGCGCTGCGACTGGCGGGCGTACCGTCGTTGCGCGACGCCCTCCAGATGGTGCACCGCCCCGCCACCATCGCCGAGGGGACGCGGGGCCGCTCCCGCCTCGCGTTCGAGGAGCTTCTGTTCGTCCACATCCTTCATCTCCGCGCCAACGCTCTGAAAAGAGAGCGTCGCCGTGGCATCGCGTTCAGCAACAAGCGACAGCTGACTTCCGCGCTCAAGGCCGTGCTGCCGTTCTCTCTCACCAATGCCCAGACCGTGGCTGTGCGCGAGATCGTCGCCGACATGTGCAGCGATCGCAGGATGCACCGGTTGCTCCAGGGCGATGTCGGAAGCGGAAAGACGATCGTCGCGCTCTTTGCCGCGGTGCTCGCGATGGAGAACGGCTACCAGGCCGCGATCATGGCTCCCACGGAGCTTTTGGCCGAGCAGCACTTCCGAACCTTCATCTCCCTCCTCGAGCCGCTGGGAGGGGGGATCGATCCGATCCTGGTGACCGGAAGCATGACCACCAAGGCAAGGAAAATCGCGGCGGCAAAATTGGCTTCGACGGATCCGCTGTTGGTCGTTGGCACGCATGCGCTGGTACAGGACGCGGCAAACTTCGGCCGGTTGGGATTCGTCACCATCGACGAGCAGCATCGCTTCGGCGTCGAACAGCGCGCCGCGATCTCTGCGAAGGGCGAATCGCCCGATGTGTTGCTGATGAGCGCGACACCCATCCCGCGTTCGCTGGCACTCACCCTGTACGGCGATCTGGATGTGAGCACTCTCGACGAGCGGCCTGCCGGAAGACAGCCCGTCACCACGGTGATGCGGCCCGAGTCCGCGCGAGCGAGAGTGATGGACTTCGTCGCGCGCGAGACGGAGAAGGGCCGCCAGGCCTACGTGGTGTACCCGGTGATCGAAGAGTCGGAGAAGACCGATCTCAAGGCGGCGACCACCATGTTCGAGCAGCTGTCGTCGGGACCGTTTGCCAGACGCCGGGTGGCGCTGATCCACGGCCGGATCCCAGCCGCCGAGCGCGAGAGGGTGATGCGCGAATTCCGCGACGGAAAAATCGACATCCTGGTCTCTACGACGGTGATCGAGGTTGGAATCGACGTCGCGAACGCGACCGTGATGCTGGTGGAGCACCCCGAGCGCTTCGGCCTGTCGCAGTTGCACCAGCTGCGCGGCCGGGTGGGGAGAGGCGCGGAGGCGTCGTACTGCATTCTGCTCGGGGATGTCGGAGACGAAGCCGCCTCGCGCCTCAAGATTTTCGTCGAGACCGATGACGGATTCGAGATCGCGCGCGCCGACCTTCGGCTGCGGGGGATGGGAAACCTGTTCGGGGAGGAGCAGAGCGGGGCCGCGACATTCAGGATCGCCGACCCTGTGCGCGACGAAGCGCTGAGCCTCAAGGCGAGGGAGGCGGCCAGGTTGTTGCTCGCCCGCGACCCCGAGCTGGCCGCCAAAGAGAACACCGGTGTGCGCCGCGTGCTGGCGGCGCGTTATTCCCGTGCTCTGGAGCTATTCAGGGTCGGTTGAGCGGCCTAGAATGGGCTCGGATTGGCCAGCCGCTTCTTGATCCGCTCGAGCTCGGCATTCGCTTCTGCGAGCTCCGCTTTCGTCTTGGCGAGCTGGTTGCGCAGCTCAGCGATCTCCTCGTCCCGGCTTCGCCGAGGAAGCTCAGGAGCAGAGTCCCTCGATTCCAGCACCGTTACGACCGGCGGTGGCACCCAGCCCGTGCTCGCTCCCGCCACCAGGCCCTGGGCCGCGACGGCGGTACGTTTCAGGATCGCGGCCTCGTTGCGATACCAGCCCTCGGGCTCCGTGGCCAGGTAGGCGTCCAGGGCCGCGATTCCGGCCTCCAGGGACCCCTGCGTGTTGCCGGGGTCAACCATGTACGCCGCGCGCCAAAAGGCGGACTCCCGCGCCTCGCGTGTGTTGGGGTGCACGCGGGCGAACTCCGCGAGCAGACGGTCGGCAGCGTGATAGTTGCCGGCCTCGATATTACGGCGGGCCTCCGAGCGTGTACGGCTCCAATCCCGCTGTATGGGATTGAAATCGACCTTTTGCATCTCGGCGCAGGCCGTGGCCGTGACCACCAACACTATCAACGCAGATGGAAGAACTCTCATCCTACTCCCTTACTTGGGCGTTACTGGCTCGCGCCTTCTTCGTGTGACCGGAGGATCGATGGGAAGCTTAACCACGAACGTCGTGCCGTGGCCGACCTTGCTCTCCACCGAAATCTGACCTCCGTGAGCCTCCACGATTTCTTTCGCAATCGCCAGGCCCAGGCCGGTTCCCTTGGTAGCCGCCTGCGCCTGGTTGTCGGCCTGAAAGAACTTATCGAAGATGTGCGGAAGCTGATCCTCGGCGATTCCCGCCCCGGAATCCCTGACCGTGATCGAGACGCGGGCATCCTCCGGGACGACGTCGATTGCGACCTTGCCATGCCGAGCCGTGAACTTGAACGCGTTGGAAATGAGGTTTCCGAGCACCTCGTTTATCCTGTCCTCGTCCCACATCACCGTCCTGGGCAGGCCATCTCCGTGGCTGACGCTGAACTCGATTTCACGCTGCATCGCCAGCACCGAAAACGAGCTTTCGAGCGTGGTGAGCAGCCTCTGGAGGTCGACCTTGCGCACATCCACCTTGCCGCCGCCGGCCTCGAAGCGGCTGATGTCGAGCAGGCGCTTGATCAG
>JBKKAY010000217.1:0-3798 GCA_046714195.1 Gemmatimonadaceae bacterium | reverse complement strand
CACGTCAGATAAAATTTGGAAGCCACGCTCAGCTGAGCCAACGAATTTGATCGCAGAAATTTTCGGGAGCACCAATGTCGGGCTCATAAGGCACGACAATCAGGACTCCTTTATGATCGCCAATCTCGAGACGGGCGACATCTCCAACGCAACGGCTCCGAGCGTCGTCTCGGTCCACACCGCGCCGTTCTTCCTGGTGGTGGCGGACGGCGTCGGCGGAGCTGCGTCGGGCGCCCTGGCGAGCCAGATGGCGACTGAGACGATCCTCAGCGAGCTCCACCGCTGGTGGCACAAAGTCCCCAAGCGCGACCGGGAGACGATCGAAAAGAATCTCAGGCGCGTCATCGAGATCGCCAACCGGGCGATCTACCAGAAGGCGCATGAATCTCCCGAGCACCACGGCATGGGGACCACCACGACGCTTGCCCTGGTCCTCGATGGCGAGGCGTACATCGCCCAGGTCGGAGACAGCCGGGCGTATCTCGTTCGCGGGACCGAGACGACGCAGATCACCAAGGATCAGTCGTTCGTGCAGCGTCTCATCGACGCCGGCCGCATGACGAAAAAGGAAGCCGAGCAGAGCGAGCACCGGAACATCATTCTCCAGGCGCTCGGACCCGAGGAGAAGGTCGTCACCGATCTGTACCGGCTGACGCTCCAGAGCGGTGATTACCTCGTGCTTTGCAGCGACGGGCTCTCCAATCAGGTCTCAGCGGACGAAATCGGCCGCGTCACCAGAGGCTCGGGCGTGCCGACGGAGATATGCGAAGCGCTGATCGAAGAGGCCATGCACACGGGAGCTCCCGACAACGTCACGGTTGTCGCCGCGCGACTGCGCTCTCAGGACGCGGAGCTCAAGTCGGCCGGAAAGGAGTAAGGCGCTAAGCCGCTGCCGCGGCTGGATCTCCCTCATCGTGCGGCGCTGCGGCAGTGGGCCGTTCCGCGCCCCAGGGTGCCACGAATGGCAAGAGGACCATCGCGGGAATGATCGCCGCGACGCTCAAGAGCCAGAACCCCGGCCAGCCCAGCGTCTCCGCCAGCTTCCCCGCCGGCGCCACCAGCACGTCCCGGCTCGCTGCCGCCAGGCTCGATAACAGCGCGAACTGTGTCGCTGAAAATCTCTTGTTGGTCACACTCATCATGAACGCCAGCATACCCGCTGTTACCAAGCCCCAGCAAAAGTTCTCGATCAGGATAGTAACGACCATGGCCGTACGGTTATCTCCGACCAGCGAGAGGACGTAGTACGCAAGATTGCTGACGGCCTGTAGGACCGCGAAGATCCAGAGCGATCGATTGATTCCGGCTTGTGCTATGAACCAGCCCGCCGCGACCACTCCTACAATCGTCGCGAATATTCCAATACCGCCGAGAACCACGCCAATCTCCGTTTGGCTGAAACCCGTCTGGAGCAGAAATGGTGTCGCCATGTTGTTGGCAATTCCATCGGGGTACTTGTAGAGCACAACGAACAGCAGGACAATCGCGCCTGACCACACGCCGCGTCGCTGGAAAAACTCCTTGAACGGTAGCACCACCGCTTCACCGATGGTTTGCGGCGGCGCCTCCCTGAGCACGGGCTCGGGGGCGAAGAACGCAGTGACGATTCCGACCACCATGAGTACGGACATGAGCAGATACACAGCAGACCAAGGCATCTGGTCGGCGAGCACGAGCGCGAAGGAGCCGACAACGATCAGCGCGAGGCGGTATCCGATCACATAGGCGCTGGCGCCTGCGCCCATCTCCCGCTCCCGGAGGATGTCGGCGCGATACGCATCGACCGCGATGTCCTGACTGGCGCTGAAGAAAGCGATGAGCAACGCGTTGACGGCGAGCGCCTGGAGGCCGAGACGCGGATTGTGGAGCGACATCGCGGCGATGGCCACGAGCAGCAGCGCCTGGGTTATCACCAGCCATCCCCGGCGGCGCCCGAGAAAAGGCGGAACGTAGCGGTCGAGGATCGGGGCCCAGAGAAACTTGAGCGAGTACGGGAGCGCGACCATGCTGAACAGCCCGATGGTCGTGAGATCGACGCCCTCTTTCGTCATCCACGCCTGAAGCGTGCGGCTGGTGAGAAAGAGAGGCAATCCCGACGAGAAACCAAGAGCCAGTAGAACAGCCATCTTCGGCTGGCTGAAGATGCGGAACGGAGAACTCTTCACTGTCTCGGTCATTCTGCGCTTCTCCCGTTAGCGGCTTTCCCCATCACTCATGCCGGAGTGAGCTTCCCCAGTATCCGGTGCCCGCGAGCCCCGGTTGCGGCGGGAACGTTCCCTGTGCGTTTCGACACGTGGAGATACCCAAGCAATGCAAAGGCCACCGCCTCCTTGGCCTCCCCATCGAAGTAGACGTCGCTGAACTGTCTGATGCGCATTGGCTTGGCGGCCTCCGCCAGGGCAGCGAACAAAGTGGGATTTCTGGCACCGCCTCCCGATACCAGGATCTCCCTCACCGGCTCCGGTATAAAACGCCTGTAGGCATCGGCGACGCTTTGAGCCGTGAGCTGGACAGCGGTGGCGATGACGTCCTCATCGCTCCCTCCGCCCCGGCGGCAGCGGGTGATGAGGTTCTCGATATACGCCGCGTCGAACAGCTCCCGGCCGGTGGATTTGGGCGGAGGGGCCGCAAAATAGGGCGCCGCGAGCAGCTCCTCCACGACGCTCATGTTGGGTCGGCCCGCCGCGGCCAGCTTCCCATCGACGTCGAACGTGAGGTCGGGACGAAGCGCGCGCGTGACGCCATCGATGACGCCCACTCCGGGCCCGGTGTCGAAAGCGCGAACCGCATCGAGCTGTCCCCTGGGCGGCACCACTGTCACGTTTCCGATCCCGCCGATGTTCTGTAGTCCCCGCCACTCGGAGTCCGAAGAGAACAACATCGCGTCCGCGATCGAGACGAGGGGAGCGCCCTGACCGCCGGCGGCGACGTCGCGCACGCGGAGGTCGCTCACCACGTCGATCCCCGTTCTTTCGGCTATCACCGCGGCTTCACCCGACTGCCAGGTGGAGTGACCCGCCTCGTGCCAGATAGTTTGTCCGTGCGATGCTATCGCCATGATGTCTTCGCGGGCGATGCCGGCTTCCGCCATCACTTCGATCGCCGCGTCGGCCAGCCAGCCGCCCAGGTCGAAGTTGAGGCGGCAGTACTCGGCGGGCGTCCCGCTTTGGAGCGCACGGGCGAGCCGCTCGCGCTCTGCCGGGGTGTAGGACCGCGATGTGAAGGCGAGAAGTTCCGCGTCGAGCCGCCCAACCCCGCCGTCGGAATCGCCGGCCGGTTTGAATCGCGCCACCGCCGCGCTGATTCCGTCGAGCGATGTTCCCGACATGAGCCCGACGACGACGCCGGATCGCATTACGGCTCCGTGATCGGGGGAGGCGGATCGGACGTGACGCGACGTATCACGCCACCGTTCGCGGCAAGCAGGCTCTCTGCCACCTCGCGGGACACGCTCTTCTTGTGCATCACGATCGCGACTTTGACGCTCTTGTCCGCGGCCTTGAGCAGGCGCGTGGCCTCGTCCCGCGAGACGCCGCACACTTCCATCACCATCCGGCGGCTGCGGTCCACCAGCTTGTTGTTCGTCGCCCGCAAATCGACCATCAGATTTCCATAGGTCTTGCCGAGCCTGATCATCGCGCCGGTGGTGATGGTGTTGAGCACGAGCTTCGTGGCGGTGCCCGCTTTCATGCGCGTGGATCCCGTCACGACCTCGGCGCCGACGATCGGGAGGATGGTGACATCGAGCTTGGCGACCAAGTCGGCGGGAGGCGGGGAGCACGCGACGATGGCGGTGCG
>JBKKAY010000216.1:0-8613 GCA_046714195.1 Gemmatimonadaceae bacterium | reverse complement strand
GTCGACTTCGAGCTCGATCCTCGAGCGCGATGGCACGACGGCCGCCCAGTGAGGGCAGCCGACGTTCAGTACACCTTTGACCTGCTCAAAGACCCGGCGCTCGCATCGCCCCTGTCCTCTAGTGTCGACAATGTCGATTCAGTGTCGATCGTCGACTCGCTGACGGCGCGCGTGTGGCTGCGGGAGAGAAAGCCGGACGCGTTTTTCAAGATCGCCCAACCCGTTCCGATACTTCCGTCGCATTTGTTGAGTGGAACGCCCGCCGCGGGCATGCGGGGTGCGCAGGCCACCAGCAACCCGATGGGAAGCGGCAAGTTCAGATTCAGCGCCTGGGACCGCGGCGCCCGGATCG
Organism: Gemmatimonadaceae bacterium; assembly: GCA_046714195.1. Lineage (GTDB taxonomy): Bacteria > Gemmatimonadota > Gemmatimonadetes > Gemmatimonadales > Gemmatimonadaceae > UBA4720. The sequence goes on along the minus strand of JBKKAY010000216.1, from coordinate 8,261 downwards.
TTCTCGTGGCGGACAGCGCGAATTATCGCGGACGTCCGCAAGCGGACAGGCTCATTTGGCTGGTCTCCGCCGACTATCCGACGGCGGCAGTGCGGTTCCTGACCGGTGTCGCGGATTTCATCGATGTGGTTCGACCCGAGTATGTGGGCCGGGCTGTCGCGGAAGGGAAGGAAATCAGGGCCTCCGATGGAAGCCTCGACTATGGATACGTCGGCTTCAATCTGGTCGATCGGAAGACCGGAAGACCTCATCCCGTTCTCGGCGACCGCGAGCTCAGGAGGGCGCTGGTGATGTCGGTGGATCGCGCGGCAATGGTTCGGAACGTCTTCGACACGTTTGGACTCGTCGCGCATGGACCGGCTACTCGCCTGCTGGCGACCAGCGATACGACCATTTCCCTCCCGTACGACACTGCGCGCGCCGTCCGGTCGCTCGACTCGCTCGGCTGGCGCCGTGGGGCCGATGGAATGCGCCGGCGCGGAAGTACTCCGCTTGCGTTCTCGCTGATCGTCCCCAGCTCCAGCGCCAACCGCATGAAGCTGGCGACGCTGTTGCAAGAGCAATGGCGCAGAGCTGGGGTGAGAGTCTCGGTGGATCCGATCGAGGTGAATACATTCGGTGCTCGCATGGAGGACCGCAACTTCGATGCGCTTCTCAATGCGTGGCACATCGAGCCGACGCCGTCATCGGTCCGCGAAGAGTGGGCGAGCAGTGAGATCAAGCCCGGCGGCTACAACGCGTCGTCGTATCGCAACGCGGCGTTCGACGCGGTAGTAGACAGCGCGACTAGAGAGGCCGATCCTCGTCGTAGCGTTGAGCTGTACCGCCGTGCCTACCGCATTCTCTCCGACGACGCTCCGGCGATGTGGCTGTACGAGCTCAGAAACGTTTATGGGTTGTCGAAGCGGATAAATGCGACGGACATTCGCGGTGACGCGTGGTGGCGCAGTCTAGACCAATGGACCGTTGCGGATTCGGCGACAAGGTAGCCACGTCAAAGCGGTAAACCGTTGCGTTTTGGGTTGCGCGTTTGCGCGTTTTCCGTTGATGCGTTGGACGGTGAACAGGGCCCGCACTTAACGCGAAACGGGCAACGCAACAACAGTCAACTCAAAACGCAACGGTCTGTCCAACAAAAACGCCCCGGCCTTACGACCGGGGCGTTTCTCATTGCGGTAAGGACTTTCTACTTCTTGTCGTCGACGATCTCGTAGTCGGCTTCGACCACGTCGTCGGCTGCCGGGGCACCAGCTTCTGGCGCACCCTGAGCTCCGGCCTGGCTCGCCTGAGCCGCCTGGTCCTGCCCCTGCTGCTGGTAGAACGCCTGGCCCGCTTCGCTGAAGACCTTGGTCAGCTCTTCCTGCGCCGCGCGGATCTCGTTGGTGTCGTCGCCGCGCAGCGCCTTGCGGGCGCGCTCGACGGCGGCATCGACCTTCGCCTTCGTCTCGGCTGAGACCTTGTCGCCCCACTCCTTGACGTTCTTCTCGACTTCGTAGGTCATCGAGTCCAAACGGTTCCGGGCGTCGATCGCTTCGCGCTGCTTCTTGTCCTCGGCCGCGTTCTTCTCCGCGTCCTTGACCATGCGGTCGACCTCGGCGTCGGAAAGCCCGCTCGAAGCCTCGATCCGGATCTTCTGCTCCTTGCCCGTGGCCTTGTCTTTGGCGGTCACGTGCAGAATTCCGTTCGCGTCGATGTCGAAGGTCACCTCGACCTGCGGCAAGCCTCGCGGTGCGGGGGGAATGCCGGTGAGCTGGAACTTGCCGATGGTCTTGTTGTAACTCGCCAGCTCGCGCTCACCCTGGAGAACGTGGATCTCCACCGTCGTCTGGTTGTCGTCAGCCGTCGAGAAAGTCTCGCTCTTCTTGGTCGGAATCGTGGTGTTCCGCGGAATGAGAACGGTGGTGACGCCGCCCAGAGTCTCGATGCCGAGCGAGAGCGGAGTGACGTCGAGGAGCAGCACATCCTTCTGCTCGCCGGTCAAGACCGCGCCCTGTACCGCCGCGCCGATCGCGACGACTTCGTCGGGATTCACGCCCTTGTTCGGATCCTTGCCGAAGAACTTCTTCACGATCTCCTGGATCTTCGGGATTCGCGTCGAGCCGCCGACGAGAAGAATCTCGTCGATCTCGTTAGGCTTGAGTCCCGCATCCTTGAGCGCCTGCTCCATCGGAGGAAGCGTGCGCTGGATCAGATCGTCCACGAGCTGCTCGAATTTCGCTCTGCTCAGCGTATAGTTCAGGTGCTTGGGGCCGCTCTGGTCGGCGGTGATGAAAGGCAGGTTGATGTCGGTGGACTGAGTCGTCGACAGCTCCATCTTCGCCTTCTCGCCGGCTTCCTTGAGGCGCTGAAGCGCCATCGGATCCTTGGACAGGTCGATCGCCTGGTCGCGCTTGAATTCCGAGACGAGCCAATCGATGACGCGCTGGTCGAAGTCGTCGCCACCCAGATGGGTGTCACCGTTCGTCGATTTCACCTCGAACTGGCGTGAGCCTTCGACGTCGTACAGCTCGAGCACGGATATGTCGTAGGTGCCGCCACCGAGATCGAAGACGGCAACTTTCTCGTCCTTCTTTTTGTCGAGTCCGTAGGCGAGGGCCGCGGCGGTCGGCTCGTTGATGATGCGGAGCACGTCGAGACCCGCGATCTTGCCGGCGTCCTTGGTCGCCTGGCGCTGAGAATCGTTGAAGTAGGCGGGAACGGTGATGACCGCTTTCTCGACCTTGTAGCCGAGGTAGTCCTCGGCGGTCTGCTTCATCTTCTGGAGGATCATGGCGGAGATCTCAGGCGCCGAATAGCGCTTGCCCTGGACCTCGATCATCGAGACATCGTTCGAGCCGGCGACGACCTTGTAGGGAACTCGCTTCGTCTCTTCGACTACTTCGGACATCTTGCGGCCCATGAAGCGCTTGATCGAGAAGACGGTGTTCTGGGGATTGGTCACCGCTTGTCTCTTCGCGATCTGCCCGACCAGTCGCTCTCCGTCCTTGGTGAAGCCGACTACCGAGGGAGTGGTCCGACCGCCTTCAGCGTTGGGGATGACGACAGGATCGCCGCCTTCCATCACCGACACTACCGAGTTTGTCGTGCCCAGATCGATTCCAATTACTTTATCAGCCATTCGGTCGCCTCTCGTGCGTGGGGAGCCGGTGCGGCTCCTGCATTTCTAATGCTTCCCGGGGTGGTACAAGACGAACTTTCGCCCCCACCCCGGGAGAGGCAAGGGCAAGGCCGCTTTTTTCTGCCATAACAGCAGGTTAAATGTTTCCGATAAGCGACAACCATCCGACTTTGCGGACCCCGGTCATGACCTATGCCATACTGGCTGGCATGGTGGGGAGCTGGTTTTATCTCCAGGGGTTCGGGTTGGACGAGCGAGCCCTGGCCATCAGCGTCTGCAATCTGGGGATGGTGCCGGGAGAGCTCACCCGGATGGCGCCGATCGGCACGGCGGTGCCGCTTGGGCGCGGGATGGCCTGCGTGGTGGACGACGACCCCATAAACCTGATCACCCCCTTCACGTCGATGTTCCTCCATGGCGGATGGCTGCATCTGCTCGGAAACATCATGTTTTTCTGGGTGTTTGGTAACAATGTCGAGGACAGTATGGGCCGCATGCGGTTTCTCGTGTTTTATTTGATCTGCGGTTTGGCCGGGGCGGTCGCCCACATCCTGGTGCAGCCGGCATCGCCGTTGCCGACGATTGGCGCTTCCGGAGCGATATCGGGCGTGCTTGGTGCGTATCTGATTCTCTATCCGAAGATTCGTATCAACATGCTTTTCGTTTTTATCGTTTTCTGGAAGGTGATCGCGGTCCCGGCGTGGCTGGTGTTGATGATGTGGTTCGCCTGGCAGGTCATTTCCGGCCTGCCCGAGCTGATGGCGGTGAGACCCGACGTCTCGAGCGGCGTCGCGGTCTGGGCACACATTGGAGGATTCGTGGCCGGTGTCATACTCGTGAAGGTGTTCGAGAATCCGCGACTTGTCGCGCGGCGATCCATCCCCGCGTGAGCCAATGACCAGTCAATCCCTGTTCATCAATCGCGAGCTGAGCTGGCTCGAGTTCAACGCCCGTGTATTGCACCAGGCGTTCGACGAGCGGCATCCGCTGCTCGAACGACTCAAGTTCCTGGCGATCTTCAGCACCAACCTCGACGAGTTCTACATGGTGCGTGTGGCCGGGCTCAGGCGGCAGATCGCGACCGGCCTCTACAAGCTTCCACCCGACGGCATGACCCCGCTCGAGGAGCAGGCGGCGATCAATGCGCGCGTCGCCGAGCTCCTCGCCATGCAGAGCGAGTGTCTGTACGGGATGTTGCTGCCGGCCATGGCGGAGAAGGGAATCAAGCTCGTCGGAATGGACGATCTCAGCAAGGAAGAGTGGCAGACGCTGGACAGCTTCTTCGAGGCGCAGGTATTTCCGGTTTTGACCCCGCTTGTCATCGATCCGGGCCACCCCTTCCCGTACATCTCGAACCTGTCGCTGTCGCTGGCGGTTCAGATCTTCGACCCGGTCGGACAAACCGAGCGGTTTGCGCGTGTGAAAGTTCCGAAGAGCCTTCCGCGGTGGATTCCGGTGGGACGCGCCAACCACTTCGTTCCCCTCGAGCAATTGATCGGCGCGAATCTGAGCGCGCTGTTTCCGGGGATGGAGATCCGCGGATTCAAGTGCTTCCGCGTCACACGTTACTCGGACCTCGAGGTAGATCACTCGGAGGAGCAGGACGACCTGCTCGCTATGATCGAGGAGCAGATCTTCCAGCGGAGGTTCGCCGAGATCGTGCGGATCGAGGTCGAGCCGGGGATCTCGCCGACGCTCAGAGGCCTTCTGCTCGAGGAGCTGCGCGAGGATCAGCCGCCGGAGATGCCGTCGCTCAGCGAGAACGAGCTGGTGGAAACGGGACCGCTGCTGGACCTCGGCGACTTGATGGCGCTGGCTTCGCTCGACGTTCCGGAGCTCCGCGATCCGCCGCACGTGCCGGTGACGCCCGTCGAGCTGCGCGATCCGGTGAGATCGATCTTCGACGTGATGCGAGAGTGCGACATCCTGCTGCACCATCCGTTCGATTCCTTCTCCAGCTCGGTCGAGCAGTTCCTCAAGGCGGCCACGTTCGATGAGAACGTGCTCGCGATCAAGATGACGCTCTATCGGACGTCGGGCGATACCGCGATCGTGCGCGCGCTCACCGAGGCCGCGCAGAGAGGGAAGCAGGTGGCGGTGCTGGTGGAGCTCCAGGCGCGGTTCGACGAAGCCAATAACATCACCTGGGCGCGCACACTCGAAAGCTTCGGAGTCCACGTCGCGTACGGGCTGCCTGGGCTCAAGACCCACACCAAGACCACACTGGTGGTCCGAAAGGAATCCGACGGAATCCGTCGCTATGCACACATTGGATCGGGCAACTACAACTCCAAGACCGCGCGCCTCTATACGGACATCGGACTACTCACCACGAGCCCGTCCATTTGCGCGGACCTCACCGACCTGTTCAACGCCCTGACCGGCTTTTCACGGCAGAAGCTCTATCGAAAGCTCCTGATCGCGCCCGCCAACATGAGGATCCGGGTCCTGGAGATGATCGTGCGCGAGGCGCACCTCGCCCGGGACGGCAAGCCCGGAAGAATCATCGCGAAGATGAACGCGCTGGTGGATCAGGAAGTGATCAACGCGCTCTACTCGGCGTCCCAGGCCGGTGTCGAGATCGATCTTATTGTGCGCGGCATCTGCTGTCTGCGTCCGGGAGTGCCCGGCGTGAGCGACCGGATTCGGGTGGTCAGCATCGTGGGGCGGTTTCTCGAACATTCACGAATTTTTCACTTCGCCAACGGTGACGAACCCGAATACTACTTCGGCTCCGCCGACTGGATGCCGCGGAACTTCGACCGGCGCGTCGAAGCGGTGGTTCCGGTTGAGGGAGAGCGCTTGCAGTCGAGGATGCGCTCGCTGCTCGAGGCCTGCCTGGCCGACACCCACCAGACCTGGGATCTGGCGGCGGACGGCGCCTACACCCAGCGCACGCCGGAGCCGGGGACCATGTCACTTCACGAGCTGCTGATGCGGGATTCGTGGGCGACGTCGCGAGACACGGCGTGCCCGGCGCCTACCGACGGTTCAGCCGCGCAGAAAAAGGGTCAATCAGCCGCATCCCCGGCATCCTCGTAGGAAAGGACGCTCCCGTCGGGCGCCACGATTTCCACCTTGGTGTCCGCTATTTCCGCCAGCAGGCTGGATTTTCGGCTCGCGCCCCAAAGATCGAGGCGTATGCTGATCGCTTTCGGGTTCGGAACTGCCGTGATGCGCAGAGCACGCTTGGTCCAGCGCACCTTCAGATGCTCCACCGCTCCCGCGTGTCCGCGATCGAAACCATCCGTCACCCTCAAGATCGCTGAAAGCCGGCGGATCATCGCCTGCAGCTTGGGATCGAGGTTCCTGAAGTTTCCGTGCTTGGCTTTGGGCTTGGCGCCGCGGTGATAGCGGGCGACGTTCGCCACCGCGATCTGCTCGCGAGGGTTCATCCCCATCAGCTCGGCATGCTGAATGAGATGATAGGAATGCTTGTGGTGCGCATCGTAGTTGATGTGGTAGCCGATGTCGTGCAGCAGCGCGGCGTCGGAGAGGATCTGTTTCTCCTTGGGTGAACACCCGAGGCGCGCGCCGATCGCGTCGAACAGCTCGAGGGCGAGGCGCTGTACCCGCGTGGCGTGGGGCTTCTCGAAGTGTGATCTCTCGGCGAGCTCCATGACTGACCGCTCACGCGCCTCGCCCGGGTCTGCCGCTGCCGGTATGACCCGCGCCGCCTCGAGCAGAATTCCTTCCCGGATTCCGTACGCCGAAACTACGAGCTCGCTGACGTCGAGGCGGGCGAGAACTTCGGCGGCGACGGTGAAGCCGGCAACTATGATGTCGGCGCGCGCGGGGCTCAGGCCCGGCACCCCCTGACGCTCGCTCGGCGACATGTTGTGCAGCATGTCCACGATGTGCTCGAGCTCGACCCTCGGAACGATCGTTCCGTGGACCGTGCGCGCGCTGTCCATTCCCAGTCGGGCCAGGTGAATGCTTGCCAGGTTGGTGAACGTTCCGCCTGAGGAGATCACCTGCGCCGCCCGCCAGTGCTTTGCGGACAGGTGCTGCTTGAGCTCGCGGCGGAGGTATTTGCGGAGCCGCCGCATCCCGCTCTGAGGAGTCTCGCCGGCGAGAAACTGCTCCGTCATCCGAATGGCTCCCATCGGCAGCGAGATGAGGCGATCGACGAGCCCGTCGGCGCTGAGGACCAATTCGAGCGACCCGCCTCCTATGTCCATCACCACCGCTCTGCCCGAGGCGAGGTCGAAATGGGCTAGCGCGCTAAGAAAGCACAGCTTCGCCTCATCGCTGCCCTCGAGCACCTTCACTTTCAAACCGGTGTGCTCGCGTACGAGCCCGAGAAACGCCTTCCCATTGGTGGCTTCGCGAACGGCGCTGGTCGCCACGACTTCCGTCCGTTTCGCGCCTTGCTGCTTGGCGAGCGTCGCCATCCGGCTCAGAGTGGCAAGCGCGTTCTCGACGGCGATTTCGCTCAGGGCGCCGGTACGGTCGAGGCCGGCCCCCAGCCGGGGCGAAGCCCGCATTTCGTCGACCACCCGGATGCTCCCCCCGGGCGAAACGTCGGCGATCGTCTGGCGGATCGAATTCGATCCGATGTCGATGGCGGCGATCCGGATTTCCTGCCCGGGTTTCCCCGCAGGCGGGGCCGAGGTCAGCGTGAGGCGAAGCGGCGATGCAGTCATGTCATCCGGTTGAGATCGGAACCCACTTGTTGACGACGATGCAACGACCGCTCCATAGTCCACGATCCCGGCGTCCGGACTCCTTTCCGGCTCTGACCTGCTACATACTGGCGGCGACCGTCAAACTATAGACGCGTGCTCGCCCTTGTCGCCTTCCTTGTAGTGGTGCTTGATCTGCTTGCCCTCGGCTAGATAAACCGCATCCTCGCTGATATTCGTGGCGAGATCGGCGATTCGCTCCAGGTTACGGCTCACCAGCAGCCGCTGTAACGATGGCGTGATCGTCGAAGGGTCTCCCATCATGTGAGTGAGCAGGACCCGGAACACCGAGTCGTGGAGAGCATCGACGACATCGTCCTCCCGGCATACCTGACGACCGAGCGCGCCGTCAGCGCGAAGGAAGGCGTCGAGTGAATCACTGAGCATTTTTCTGGCGCGGCGGGCCATGTCTTCTATCTCGGGTGTCGCCGCGAGCTTGAGGGTCTGATCCGCCTCCG
>JBKKAY010000215.1:0-2746 GCA_046714195.1 Gemmatimonadaceae bacterium | reverse complement strand
GCACCGTGATTTCGAGCGCGAAGAGCGCACGGGCGCCGAGCACTTCGCGACTGCGGCGCGTACAGCGCGAATCCGTCGCATCGTCTATCTCGGCGGACTCGGCGCGGACGACCTGTCGCCGCATCTGGCCAGCCGCCAAAACGTCGGATCCATCCTGCGCGACCAGGGCGTGCCCACGACGGAGTTCCGCGCTTCGATAATTCTCGGATCGGGGAGTCTTTCATTCGAGCTGGTTCGCTCACTGGTCGAGCGACTGCCAATCCTCATCGTGCCCCGTTGGGCAAGCCGGCTGACGCAGCCGATTGCGATCGAGGATCTCATTGCGTATCTGGTGGCCGCGCTCGACGTCCGGTGGGAATCGAGCGAAACGGTGGAAATCGGCGGCACGGATCGCGTCTCTTATCTGGACCTGATGCGCGAATACGCGCGGCAACGATCGCTGGGGCGTCACTTCATACCGGTGCCGGTGCTCACGCCATGGCTCTCGAGCAGGTGGCTGGGGCTGGTCACTCCCGTCTACGCGCGGGTTGGACGCAAGCTCATCGACAGCCTTCGGAGCGAGACCGTAGTCACCTCGCCAGGTGCCGCGAAGCTGTTTCCGGAAATTCGTCCGCGCGGAATGCGCGAAGCGATTGCGCGCGCGCTCGCCAACGAAGATCGCGAGTTCGCTGAAACGCGCTGGTCGGATGCGCTTTCATCCATCGGGCAAACACGTCATTGGGGTGGTATCTCCTCAGGCTCGCGAATGCTCGATTCGAGAGCGGCGACCGTCACGGGATCTCCGGCGACGGTCTTCCGCGCGATCGAGCGCATCGGCGGCGCCAACGGATGGTACTACGGAAACTGGATGTGGCACCTTCGCGGCGCCGCCGACCTGCTGGTGGGGGGTGCGGGCATGCGGCGCGGACGGCGCGATCCGCGCAAGCTGCGCCCCGGGGACGCTCTGGACTTCTGGAGAGTGGAAGCGGTCGAGCCAAACAGCATGCTGCGGCTGCGCGCGGAGATGAAGGTTCCCGGCCGCGCCTGGCTGCAGTTCGAGGTGTCCGGCAATGACACGACAAGCACGATCCGGCAGACCGCGGTCTTCGAGCCGCGCGGCCTCGCGGGATTGCTTTACTGGTACTCTCTGTATCCGGTCCACGCGTTGATCTTCCGCGGCATGCTGCGGGGGATCGCTGCCTATCAGCCGGAAGTCGCCCGCCGACAAGAGGCCGTGTCCACTCCATGAAGCCAAGACGAATCGCCGTCAGCGACCGTATGCAGCAGGGGTACAGCTATATGCTCATCGAACCGGTGGGAAGGAATTACGATGAAGGATTCCATCCCGAGCTGACGCCTCCCGAGCTGCTGGCGCTCGGCGTCTTCGGCGGGAAGTACATGACCGATTGCCGCGACGAATTTCCAGCGAGTTGGTACAGGGGGGCGAAGCTATCGCCCGTTAGCCGTGATCCCGCGCTCAACTTTTTTGGCGTGAATGCATCGCAGCCGCTGTCCGTGTGGCGAAAGAAGCGGTGGATATACCACGAGGACCCGCGGGGATGGTTTCAGTGGTACTGTCGCTACTATCTGGGACGGCGCTCGCTCGACGACGCGCGGCAGATCCGCCGCTGGCGGCAGATGGCGCGGCACGTCGCGCAGGTCAGACAGGGTTGCATGAAGGGTGACCTCGACTGCAGGCGGCGCCAGCGACAGGCGCTGCTGCACTGGGCATACGACAGCCGCGCGATTTGAGCTTATCGGGGCTCTACACTGCCCGTCTTTTCAGCGAGAATCAGCCCGCAAGAGCTTCTTCAACAGCTGTATCTGACCGGCGTGATACAGGTCGTGCGCGGCTATTCCGCTAATAATGAAGGCGTTACTGATCGTGCTGCCCTTCGGGGTTCGCGACAGATCAGCGGCGGATAGACTTGCGACAGCTTCGCGCAAGGCGCGATGCATCCTCTCCAGCAGGGCGACATCCGCCCGCCACTGCTCGTCATTCGCGGTCGCCGCGAAGCCTGCTTCGGGGAGAGGCCGCGAATGGAGCCGCGCAGGTTTGTACCATGCCAGGACCGATGATCGTATGCCTGGTCGATGATCGACAACAACTGCTGTACCTCTCTGGAATCGCCCAATGAGCCCTCCTCCGATTTCCGCGTCGCGCTCAGTCAATCGCCGCGAGCACGCGGCCGACCAGTCCATCGAGGGCACCGCTGTCGATCCAGCGCGCTACAATCACGAGATCGTGCTCGGCATCGACGTAGATCATATTGGTGCCGTTCCCAAGGTGAATGAATGCCGACTCGGGCGCGCTCGGCAGCCGCTTGCGACCGGTGTTGAGGAACCAGTTCATGAAACCGTAGTCGGGCTGCGCTGGCGTAGGCGTGAGTGCCATCTGCACCCAGCGCTCGGACAAAATGCGGCGTCCAGCCCAGACGCCGCGGCGCAGGGTCAGCAGTCCAAAGCGCGCCTGGTCGTAGGCGCTCAAGAACATCCCGCCACCCCAGTGGCCGCCGCCGGATACCGACTGCACCGACGTGCCGTCCAGCACGATCCATGAGTTGTCATACCCGTACCAGCGCCAGGTGGGTGACGCACCGATTGGATCCATCACGTACTCGGCGAGCACAGCCGGAAGCGGCCGCCGCCAGATGTTGAGCGCCGCGAGCGCGAGCGCGTTCACGCGGACGTCGTTGTACTCATACGAAGTGCCCGGCTCCTTTCGCGCGCGTGTGAGCCACGATGAGGCGTCACGGTCGGGGCGGTC
>JBKKAY010000214.1:0-3352 GCA_046714195.1 Gemmatimonadaceae bacterium | reverse complement strand
GCCGGCGCCAAGTCAGGCTCCGATGGAGTCCACGCGCGAGGTCGCGAGCGGTGGAATCTCGGTCGCCGGTTGGACCGGAAAGATCGACGCCGGTGAGGCGAAGCAGGGACAGGTGCTGAGCAACGCCAAGCTCGCGAATGATGGCGGCGCGCTCCACGTCACTACCGGGCCCGCCGTCGCTTACTGGCATCCGTCGAACCGGGCGAGTGGCGACTATACCGTGAAAGCGACGTTCACCGAGCCCCAGTACATGAATCTGAACGACCACCCGCACCCATACGGACTTTTCATCGCCGGCAACGACATGGGTACGGACGGTCAGACCTACATGTACTGCGCCGCGAACGGGAACGGGAGCTTCATCGTCCGTGGATTCGGGCCCGAGCCCTTCCGGCTGAACGCGCCCCGCGGCGAGGTGAACGCCGCCGTCAACAAAGCGGCAGCCAAGGGATCGCCGGTGACGCAGCAGATCGCAATCTCGGTGAAGGGCGACGAGGTGCAGTGTGCGATCAACGGAACCGTGGTCGCGACCTACAAGAAGGCGGACGTCGTCGGCGCCGGGAAGTTGAGCTCGACCGATGGGATCTACGGGATTCGATTCGCGCACAACACCGAGGGTCTGGTTAGCGGCTTGACGGTGACGAAGCCGTAGCGCTGGCGCCCGGCGGCGGAGATGGACCGCTAGAAGCCGGGCGCCCGTCTGAGCGTTAGAGGGCGCTCTGGCACATCGTCGAATTCGACCTCATCAGGTAACCGCCGTGGGCAGCGCCACTTAGCGTAAATTGTTGTGAAATATGCATTTAGGTGGCCTGAATGTGTTATACTGGTGCATACGAATTACGACCGATAAAGCGCCGGAGTTGAAGCTCTCGGCGCGGGGCGGCCTGCGGATTAATCCTCGCACGCAGGGGTCCGGAAAAGTTCCGACGGGGTGTTGGAGATATTCTAAAATGCAGAAGACCACCAATGGACAAATCGCGCGCAGCGTCCGATTTGATATTGCCACCGACAAGAACGAAGAGTTCCAGACCCTCTTCAGAAACGAAGTCCTGCCGACCTTGAAGAAGCAGGACGGTTTCAAGAACGAGGTGTTGCTGGTACAGGATCAGCACGTTCTCGCCATCAGCGTCTGGAACAACGCGGATTCTGCACGTAAGTACGAATCCACGACGTATCCGCAGCTGGACAAGAAGCTTCGGTCAGTGATGGCCGGCAAGCCGACCGTCGAGACGTTCCGCTACGACTCGATGTCGACGATCGCCTAAGTTCGCTTTGGGACAGGTCAACAGGAGGGGCCCAAACGGACCTCCTGTTTTTTTTGCGGATATGACTCTCTGCTCTAGAAGCCCGGTGCCGGCTCGTCCGCCGTCGGTCCGTAGATGGACGGAACCGGCACATCGATCAGACGCAGGTACACCGTGAGCTGACCGCGGTGGTGGACGAGATGGCTGATCGTCTGGCGCACGACCGCCGCGCGCGGCATAGTGAAGATCACGTGATCGCCGTGCTTGAGCGACCACGGCACCATGAAGTCCGCATCCCTGGCCGATTGTATCGCCTTACGCGCTTCTCTGACGTTCTTGTCGAATGACTTGAGGAGATCTTCGGTCTTCTCGTAGGTGTATCCCGAAAAACCCCCCAGGTTGAGCTCCGTCTCCTGCACGGCGTTGGTGAGCCAGCCGGGCATTGCGGCGACGAGCTGGGCCAGGTGACCAAGTGAAAATGATTTTGGATGCGGCTTCCATTTTCCCTTGTCGGTCGGGATGCGCTCCAGAACCTTGCGGGTAGATGCCATCTCCAGATCGAGCTCGGGCAACAGCGTTTCGGCAATGCTCATAGGGCTAGCGGCTCCGTTTTGAAATCCATTTTCTGGCTGTGTCGCCGATCTCATCGAGAACGTCCGCATCCGTTCTTCCCGACGATTTGGGAACGTGAAAGCTGTGATCGGCGCCCTCCACCCAGTGCATTTCCCACTCAGTCGTCACGCTTTCTAGCACCTTCTCCATCAGCTCTCGCGTGCAAAAAGGGTCACGTGTGCCATTGATGCAGAGAACCGGGACTCTGATCCCGGGAAGATGGGCGTCGCGGAGCTTCTCCGGCTGGCCCGGTGAATGGAGAGGATACGCGAGCAGCAGGAGGCCATCACACGCGAATCCATCGGCGGCGAGCATCGATGCCGCCCGTCCTCCCATCGACCGACCGCCGATTATCAGCGTCTTCGGCCCAAGCTCATCGCGCGCTCGCGACACGACAGCGGCGACGCACTCCTTGAGGCGTGGCATTGGATCGGGACGGCCGGATTTCCTTTCCTTGTAGAGGAAATTGAAACGGACGACCCCGATACCGCGCGAGCGGAGGGCGCCGGCGGTCTGCGTCATTGCGTGATCGTTCATGCCGCCGCCCGCACCATGTGCGGCGACGAAGACGGTTCCCTGCTCTCCACCTTCGGCCGGCTCGTACTCGGCCGATGTTTCGTCTACACCGACCGCAACTCGCCATTCGACGCGAGATGACCCTGACTCTTGCACGAGTTCCTCACCGCTACCGGTTTCGTAGACCACCGCTCGCTCTTGCAAGGATGCGGCGCGATTCACAGTCCAGGAAGTCTCCGGGGTCATTTACTACGAGCTGCTGCTTTAGCATGATTGGAAGCATTAATCCCCATTCAAGAGGCTATCGAAATGGCAGAGAGCGTTTACAAAGTGATCGAGCTGGTCGGCACCAGCACGGAGTCATGGGAAAAAGCAGCGGCGGCCGCGGTCAACAGAGCGGCGAAATCACTTCGCGATCTGCGAGTGGCGGAGGTCTCCAAGCTCGACATCGTGCTCAAGAACGGCAAGGTCGAGAGCTACAGGGCCAAGATCAACGTGTCGTTCAAATTCGAGGGCAAGTAGCACCGGCCTTTTACCTGCTGCGGCGAGGAGCTGATGCGATCGTCATTTTTCACTCTGTGTGTTGGATCGCTGTTCGCTTTAGCTGTCCCCCCAACGGTTCACGCACAGCCGAGCAGCCAGCAGACGGCGGAGCAGCTCAAGGCTTCCTACGACGCGCATCAGGGTGACTTCGACTACCTGCTCGGCGACTGGGAGATCAGCGTCGACAGCAAGGAATTCGGAAAGAGCCGCGGCTTCTGGAGCGCGGTGCGGCTGGCCGAGGGCGCGCAGGTGCTGGACGAGTACCGCGTAGTCGGGGACAGCGGCGAGACGTACTACGCTTCTTCCACGCTGCGCGGCTACAATGCTCACCTCGATCGCTGGGAGCTCGTCTCGGCTGAGCCCGGGGCGGGACTGCAAAGTGTTGGTACCGGACGAAAGGTGGGCGCCGAGATGCACATCGAGCAGAAGTTCGGCTC
>JBKKAY010000213.1:0-28179 GCA_046714195.1 Gemmatimonadaceae bacterium | reverse complement strand
CCTGAACATCCTGCCTTCCATTTCCAACAACATCGCGTGGACATCGCCGAACTGAAGAGAAAATCGGTTCCTGAGCTCCAGGAAATGGCCGACGGACTCAAAATCCCCGGATCAGCGGGTGTCCGCAGCAAGCAGGATCTGATCTTCGAGATCGAGCAGAACCTGCTCGACACCGACATCATGCTCCACGGTGACGGGGTGCTCGAGATCCTGCCGGAGGGCTACGGCTTTCTGCGCAGTCAGGACTGGAGCTACCTGCCCGGCCCCGACGACATCTACGTCTCGCCGTCGCAGATCAAGCGCTTCGGACTGCGGACTGGGGATGATGTGCGGGGGCAGGTACGGCCGCCGAAACCATGGGAGCGGTACCTCGCGCTCCTCAAGGTGGAGAGTGTCAACACCGAAGACCCGGAGAAGGCGAAGGATCGCGTTCCCTTCGACAATCTCACGCCCCGTTACCCCGACGAGCGGCTTCGCCTCGAGACCAAGGAGAGCGACCTGAGCATGCGCGTCGTGGACATCATGGCGCCGATCGGCAAGGGACAGCGCGGCCTCATCGTCTCGCCGCCGCGGGCCGGGAAGACGATTCTGCTCAACAAGATGGCAAACGCGATCGCGGAAAATCATCCCGAAGTCACCATCATCGTCCTGCTCATCGACGAGCGGCCCGAAGAAGTGACGGAGATGATCGCGAGCACTACGCGCGCCGAGGTCGTGAGCTCGACGTTCGATGAAGGCGCGGCCCGTCACGTCCAGGTGTCGGACATGGTGCTGGAGAAAGCGAAGCGGCTCGTGGAGCACGGCAAGGACGTGGTGATCCTGCTCGATTCGCTCACCCGTTTCGCCCGTGCTCACAATACAGTCGCGCCACAGTCGGGAAAGATCCTGTCGGGCGGCGTGGACGCGAGCGCGCTCCAGAAGCCGAAGCGCTTCTTCGGCTCGGCGCGCAACATAGAGGGCGGCGGCTCGCTCACGATCATAGCGACTGCGCTAACCGAGACCGGCTCCCGTATGGACGACGTGATCTTCGAGGAGTTCAAGGGCACCGGCAATATGGAGCTGGTTCTCGACCGCAAGATCGCCGACCGCCGTGTGTTTCCGGCGATCGACATCCTCAAGTCCGGGACGCGAAAGGAGGAGCTGCTCCTGACCCAGGGCGAGATCAACCGGGTGATCCTGCTCCGGCAGTTCCTGGCCGACATGCCCGAGGCCGAGGCCGTGGAGTTTCTGCTGCGGCAAATGGTCAAATCGAAGAACAACAAGGAGTTTTTTACCCAGATGGCGCAGGGGTAGTCTCTAGGATGTGAACAGCACCCTCAGTCGTTACATGGGCGTGGACTATGGGCGAAAGCGCATCGGACTGGCGATCAGCGACACAATCGGGATGATTGCGTCGCCCGCGGGTTTCATCGTCCGCCGTGCCGGGAAACGGCCGCCGATCACCGAGATCATTCGGCGCGCGACCGAGCTCGAGGCGGCGGGGTATATCTTCGGGCTTCCCCTCGACGGAGATGGCAACGAGACAGAATGGACCGCTGAGGTACGCATGGTTGGAGAAGAGATCGCCAGGCGCACGAAGCTGCCGGTTCGATTCGTCGATGAGCGCTTCACCACTGCCGCCGCCCTCCGCACCATGCGCGAGCTCGGCCAAACCACCCGCGGCCATAAAGGCGATGTCGACGCCCTTTCGGCCACTATCCTCCTGCAGAACGCGCTGAATGTTCCAGAGTGAACGTGTGGCGATCGCGTTCGCCTGCGCCCTGCTGGCAGCGTGCGGCCCAACGCCGCACGGGACGCCCATACGGGTAATAATCCCGCGGGGAGCGACCTTCACCCAGGCCGCCGATTCCCTGGGAGTGGCTGGCCTCATTGGATCGCGCCGGGGATTCCGGTTGTACGGGCGGATCTGGGGCGGCGATCGCAACATCAAGCCGGGCACGTACCTCCTCAAGCCGGGCACTCCGTGGCGCGACATCGTGAAGGCGCTCAACGGGGGCCGCGGGGTCGTCAACACGCTGACCATACCCGAAGGCTTCACGATTCAGCAGATCAAGCCGGTCCTGGTGCGAAGACTGTTCGTCAGCCCTGAATCAGTGGACGCAGCCGTTCGCGACACTTCGCTTCTCAGGCGGCTCAACGTCCCGACGCCTACGCTCGAGGGCTACCTGTTTCCCGACACGTACGCCTTCCCCGCCGGAACTACTGCGTCACAGGCGGTGCGCGAGATGGTGCGCGGCTTCGAGCGGCGCTGGAAGCCTGAATGGGACACGATCCTGCCGGCTCTCAAGATCAATCGCAACGACCTGGTGACGATGGCTTCACTGGTGGAAAAGGAAGCGCGCGTGCCGGAAGAGCGGCCCGTGATCGCCGCCGTCTACTACAACCGGCTGCGTCGCGGCATGCTACTGCAAGCGGATCCGACCGTGCAGTACGCGATGGGCCGCCACGTGAGCCGCGTGCTGTACAAGGACCTCGCGACAAAGTCTCCGTACAACACCTACATCCACGCCGGTCTGCCCCCGGGCCCAATCGCCTCACCGGGCGCGGCGAGCATGGCCGCGGCAGCAAACCCGGCCAAGGTAGACTACCTGTACTTCGTGGCGCGACCGGATGGGCGCCATGAATTCCGCCGCACGCTGGACGAGCACAACAACGCCAGACGGCAGGTGCGCGGGCTGTCGCCGCTCGCTCCGACCGCACGCAACGCCGCCACGGGTGCAGCCACAAAGACGCCGGCGAAGAGTGCCGCGGCGCCCGCCAAGTCCCTGACGACCACTCGCCGCACCACTGCAAAAACACCGAGCCGCGCCACTACGAGAGCAACCGGTCGTGCCACCGCCAAGACGCCGGCGAGGACCAGCGCCAAGCCGGTGGCGCCGGCCAAGAAACGGGTTACAACTCCAGCGAAGAAGCCGACGCGCAAAAAGACCACGGCGGGATAGCCATGGTCGACCCCGCCATCCTTCGACTCATCGCCATCACCGATGATTCACTCGATCTTCGCGGTGAGCTGGTCGCGCGCGCCGCGGCGGCGGTGCGCGGAGGAGCGACGTGCATTCAGCTCCGTCTCAAGAACGCGACTCCCCGCGAGGTAGTCGATGTCGCTCGCGCGCTGGTGCAGGGGGTCAGCGTACCAGTGATCGTGAACGATCGCGCGGACATCGCGCTGGCCGCGGGTGCTGCTGGAGTGCACGTCGGCGAGGGCGACCTGCCGGTGGTGGCGATTCGAAGATTCGCTCCACCCGCATTCGTGATCGGGGCATCGCTCGGGAGCGAGCGAGAGCTCGAGAACGCGCGGGACGCCGACTACGTCGGGATAGGTCCAATGTTCTCTTCCGGATCGAAAGTCGATGCCGGTGACGCGATCGGGATCGACGGCTTCAGGAAGCTTTCGTCGCTCTGCGGTCTTCCGGCCGTGGCGATTGGCGGCATCACCGCCGAGCGCCTTCCTCAGATCATGGAAGCGGGTGCGGCTGGTGTGGCGGCAATCAACGCGATCTTCCGGGCTGGCGATCCGGAAGCCGCGACGAGCCGGCTGGCCGCCGCCATCGGAAAATGAGGTCGGGCGCGGACTGAGATTTTCCGCGCCGCCGGTTGCCGTGCATGCTCCTGGGCCCGTTAGCCCGCCGCGTCTCGCGCTCGATGTCCGCGAGCACGGGAGGACTCAGGAAGAGATCCACAAGCTCAGGATCAAACTGGGTCCCCCCGCCTTCCGCGATCGCTTTCACTCCCTCTTCGAAGCTCCGGGCGTGACTGTAGCGGCGACGGTGTGTGATCGCGTCGAAGGTGTCGGCGATGGCGACCACCCGCGCCGTGAGCGGGATTCTTCTTCCCTTGAGCCCGCGCGGGTATCCATTGCCATCCCAGCGCTCGTGGTGCGCCGCGACTCCCTTCCCGAGCTCTGGATAGAATGCGACTAGCGGCTCCAGCACCTGCGCGCCGCGATCCGGGTGAGTCATCACCGCGCGCTTCTCTTCCGGCGTCAGCTTCCCGACGTCGTGAAAGATGTCGGTGAGAGCCTCGTGGAGCTTCCCGATGTCGTGAAAGAGCGCCACCCGCTCGATGCTGTGCTGCGTCCGCTCGTCCAGGTCTGCCGCCTTGGCGAGGACCAGCGAGTACGCCGCGACTCTTCGCACGTGGGCGCCGGTGACGGCATCATTCGCTTCGATCGCATTCAGCAGAGTCTCGAGCGTCGTGGCGGCCAGCCTCTCGACGGTGGTGAGCCGGCGATGCTCGCGATAGACCAGAGCTCCCGCGCCCGCCGCGGCACCGATCGAAAAAGGTATAGCTCCTCGCATTCCTGCCTGCATTCGCAAGAACCGGCGCACCTTAGATTCACGGGCATGACGATCGCGAAGATCAACGCGAAGGGGGCCCGGCGGTGGGCCAGCGGACATGTCTGGGTGTACCGCACCGATGTGATCGAGCGCCCGCTCGTCGATGCGGGCGCAGTCCTCGTCCACGACCACCGGGGCAAGCCCCTCGGCTGGGCACTCTGGAGTCCCAAGTCGGAGATATCGCTTCGACTGCTCGACCCGGATCCGGATGCGGCGATCGACCAGGCGTGGTGGGACGCGCGACTGGCGGCCTCGATCGCCAGACGCGTTCCGCTCGAGGACCATACCAACGCGCTACGGCTCGTACACGGCGAAGCCGACGGCTGTCCGTCCCTGGTGTGCGATCGCTACGACGATTACCTCGTCGTCCAGTTCATGAGCGCGGGACTGGAGGCTTTCCGGCCGGAGATCATTGCGTCGCTCACTTCGCTGATCGAGCCGGCAGGCATTCTCGCCCGGAACGATGTTCCGCTCCGGTCCAAGGAAGGACTTCCCCGCGAGACCGTAGTCCTACAGGGAGATGTTCCGCGCGAAATCGAGGTCCACGAGTACGGGGTGAAGTTTCTGGCGGCGCCCTGGACGGGACAGAAGACGGGCGCGTTTCTGGACCAGCGGGAGAACAGACACTTCGTCGGCACAGTGGCGCGCGGCCGGGCGCTCGACTGTTTCAGCTATCACGGCTCGTTCGCGCTCCATCTGGCGCGAAAGGCGACGCACGTCACCGCGCTCGATGCTTCCGCTCCCGCTCTCGTGCGCGCGGCCGACAACGCCGCGCGGAATTCTCTCACGAACATCTCCTTCGTCGAGGCAAACGCGTTCGACTATCTGCGGGAGCGTGAGCGCGATGGAACAACCTTCGACACCATCGTGCTCGACCCGCCGGCGTTTGCCAAGACGCGATCGGCGCTCCCCGGCGCCATGAGGGGCTACAAGGACATCAACCTGAGGGCGATGCGGCTGCTGGCGCCGGGCGGACTGCTTTACACCGCGAGCTGCAGCTTTCATCTGAGCAAGCCGATGTTCCAGGAAATGCTTCAGGAGGCGGCGGCTGACAGTGGGCGGCGAATCGCGATCCGCGCGCTTACCGGGCAGCCGATCGATCATCCGGAAGTCCTCACTATCCCGGAGACTGGGTACATCAAAGGGGCGCTGCTCGAGGCGATGGACTGACTGGAGAACTGCAACCCAGAAAGACACAGATGCGAGACGGCGGAAGCATAGTCCCTAGTTGCGAGAGGAAACTTTACTGGTCACTTCTGCAACCTGACGCGAGATGTGAGATGTCGTTCCCTCTCGCAACTCAATGCTACGCTTCTGGCCCCTCGCATCTGTGTATTTCTGGGTTGCAGTTATCTACTCCCGCTGGCACTTCGAACAGAAGTAAGTGGAGCGCCCCGCCTGAACGATGCGCTCGATGGTTCCGCCGCAGCGCCGACAAGTCTTCCCTTCCCGGTCGTAAACCGCAAATCGGCTGGCCCCTCTCTTGTCGGTGTAGCGACCGGGGAGGCGCTTCTTCGGACTGAGGACGAGTCTGATCGCGTCGACCAGCTTCTCGAGCTTGGGTCGCGAGACTTTAGCGGCAGGCCGACGAGGGTCGATTCCCGCTTCCCAGAGCGCCTCCGCCGCGTAGATGTTGCCGAGCCCGGCGACGACGGCCTGGTCCATCAGCGCGGGCTTGATCACGATTTTTTTCCGGCGGAGAACTTGGGTCAGATACTCCGCGTTCATCGCGGCGTCGCTCGCTTCGAGACCCAGCTTCGGCAGCGAAGATTTTCCGGGCTTGTCGAGTGTGATGGCGGAGAGTGCGCGCCGGTCCACCAGAGAGATGCGCGTGCCGTCGGTGAGCTCGATTGTTGCGCGCGCGAAGCGGTCGAGCGGCTCGCTCGCAGAGCCAATCTCCCAATCGCCGTTCATTCTGAAGTGGACGACCAGAGTGTCACCGCTTCCCAGGTGCAGCAGCTGGTGCTTTCCGCGCCGCTCGATCCTGTCGATGCGTTTTCCCTTGGCGGCGCGCGCGTGTGACGCCGTGAACTTTCTCTTGAGCGCGGGATGGATCGCCTTGACGGCGAGGATGGTCTTGCCGAGCGCGGCGCGCCTAAGACGGCTCGCTGCTTTCTCTACTTCGGGTAGCTCAGGCATTTCTCACCATGAAGATCATGTCCGGAGAACCCCTCATACGCAGGAATTGCATGGCAACATCACACGGTGAGCACGGCAGAGCTCTAGAAATTTACTCTTGCGAGTTGCACCGCTCAGTCTACCTTACCCGCTGAATCACAATGCGGCACCAGCCCCAACTCAATGGCGCAACACGCACCTCGCTCTCTCAAGCACGAGTACGAGCTGTACGTTGAGAACGAGATCGAAAATTACAAAGAGTCCGTTTCTCGCCCCGCCATTCTGAAGATTGGTGACGAGGCAGCCGCCGTCCTGCGAGCCCAGGAACAATTCGCGATGGACGAGCTGGTGCTCTGGGCGGAAGTCGATCGCATCATCAGGAAGCGTCTCCGCATCCCCGCCTACGAAACGTGGCGCCGGAAGCGTCTCAAGATCCTCGAGGAGTATCGCCGCCCCGAGCACTGGGGCCTCCGCCCCGACAGCCTGATCGCCCGCGAGATTCATCCTTCGGCCGAGTCGAAGGTCCTGGTTGCGGGCAGCGACGTGGAGGGCGCGGCTCTCTATCTGGCGGCGCACGGGTGCGATGTCACCGCGCTCGACAACGAAGCCAACTCCCTGGAAAGAGTGATGGCCGCCGCCCACGCCGCCGGGCTCACCGACAAGATCGAGGGCCGCCTGGCGGACCTTTCCAGCTGGTGCCCCGACTCACAGCTCTCTGCCGTGATCTGCACTCCGGCGGCGTTTGCCAAACTCAATCCGGAAGAAAGATTCCGGGTCATCGAGATCCTGCAGAACGCGACCGGCAACGGCGGTATCCACCTGGTGGGGACCATCGTGCGCGGCCGTCGTGGCGTGTCGGTCGCCGAGCTGAAGAAGCAGTACAAGGGATGGACGATCTCGGTGGAAGAGGATTCAGGCGCGTCCAAGAGCTTCATGGCGAAAAAGATCGCCAGTTGATCCTGTGTCGTAACGACACAGATGTCTCCAATAGGGGTGTCATTTTACGACACTTTTTGCCCAGGACCGGTATCGCACCGCTATAACCCGTTGTGACCAAAACACTTATGCACCAGTCCACAGACGGCACGAGGAGTGCTTTTATGTGGGGTGCACGAGTGCAAAAAACAATCAGCGGGAAGAAAGATGAAAAAGAATCGTAAGGATAATGGCTCCAGTGAGCCACTTGGAATAGTGATTTCGCGCGGCGACAGAACCGAGCCCATCCCCGTTTTCTCGGCGTACATCTGGGGTCCGGTTCCTGACACCAAGACCGAGTCGGCCGTCCGGGCCGCCTGAGGCGTAAGCGCTACTATTAGGTAGGTAGAAACGGCTCCGCGCGAAATCGCGGAGCCTTTTTGCATCCATCCCCGGTATGCCCCTTGCCCCTCCTCCGGGCGTGGAACCCCCGGCTGACCGTACCCCGAGCATTCCTCCCAACTGGGAAGGGGAACGCCACGCGCTCCTGGCTCAGCGCATCTCGGAACTCGGCCTCGAGATCCGCGGGACATTGCTCGAGAAGCTGGTCAACCAGCTCTACGACGAGCTCGCCGCAAAGGGCCCCGCGTTCCGGCCGCCGGTCTATCTCAGTGATGAATGGGGATGTCCCGACGGCACCCCGATCATCGGAGTTCCGTTCTATCTCGCCGATGCGCGCCTGTCGCGCATCGAGGAGGACTACTCTCACGCGGTCGAGACGGAAGAGGAGTCCATGCGCTTCCTGCGACACGAAGCGGGTCACGCGTTCAACTACGCTTATCGTTTCTACGATCGGGCCGATTGGCGAAAGATGTTCGGACCCTACTCGCGTCCGTATCGGGACCGGTACCGCGCCGACCCGTTTTCCCGCGAGTACGTCAGGCACATACTCGGCTGGTATGCGCAGAAGCACCCGGACGAGGATTTCGCGGAGACGTTCGCGGTCTGGCTGACGCCGGGACTCGATTGGCGAACCGCATATGACGGCTGGGGCGCGCTCAACAAGCTCGAGTACGTCGACCGCCTGATGAAGGAAGTGGCGAGCGAGATTCCCGAGGCGCCCGAGCCCGGAGAGGACGACCTTCCCGTCTCGGCGATGCAGTACACGCTTGCGGAGCACTACAAGGAGCACGAGGGGAGCATCCCCATCCGCGACCCCAGGATCTTCGATGGAGATCTGAGGACCATCTTCGTCGCCGAAGCGCAGGCGCCGGCCGGATTGTCGGCGGCGGAGTTCATCGCGCGTCATCGCCGCGAGATCGTCACCCGCATTTCCTACTGGACGGGAGAAAGCGCATCGGTGGTCCGGCAGTTCGTCGAGTTTTTGACCGACCGGGTAGCTTTACTCGACCTGAGGCTGGGCGGCCTCGAAGCATCGACACTGATCGAGCTGACCGCGTTCGGAACAGCGGTGATAATGAACTATCGCCACACCGACGCGATCGACGGCTCCGATACGGGAGAAGAAGGTTGAAGGTCACGATCCTGCACAGCAAGGATGCACTCGAGCCGCCGGTAGATCCCGTGCTCGACCAGCTCGAGAGCGCGCTCGTCGCGGGCGGCCATACCACGCGCCGGCTCGCGGTGGACGCCGAGGTGCAGCCGCTCATCAACGAGCTCACGGCGGAAGCGCCGGAGTTGGTATTCAACCTCGCCGAATCGTTCCGCGGCAAGAGCGCGCTGGAATCGAACGTCGCCGCACTCCTCAACCTGATCGACCTCAGATACACCGGGTCGAGTCCGGCCGGGTTGATTCTGGCCGGCGACAAGACGCTGACGAAAAAGGTGCTGGCGTTCCACGGCATCCTCAGCGCGAAGTTCGCGACGGTCTATCGCGGACAAGTCGACTGGGCGGGAGACATCGCGTTTCCTCTCCTGGTCAAGCCGCCGCAGGAGGACGCGTCTCTTGGCATCACCCAGAAGTCGATCGTCAACAACGTCAAGGAGCTACTCGACGTGATGGGGGGCACCCAGCAGGAGTACCAGTCTCCGGTGCTGGTTGAGGAGTTCATCGATGGCCGCGAGTTCTACGTCGGCGTGCTCGGCAACAGCAAGGTCGAGGCGCTGCCTATCATCGAGCTCGATTTCTCCAAGTTTCCGAAGGATCTGCCGAAGATCGCCAGCTGGGAGGCAAAGTGGGGCGACGACGGAGACGAGAAGGGAGAGCAGTTCGCGGGAACCGAGTCGATCTTTCCGACGGATCTGCCGGAAGAGCTTGCCATGAGGATCCAGCAAGTCGCGATCGATTCGTTCCAGGCGCTCAGGCTGCGCGACTACGGGCGCATCGACCTTCGCGTCACGGCGAAGGAAGAGATCTACGTGATCGAGGCCAATCCGAACTGCTACCTCGAGGCGAAGAGCGAATTCGCGCGCGCGGCGCAGAAGGGGGGACTCGAGTATCCGGCGCTCGTCTCACGGATCGTCGAGCTCGCCAGCGCCCGATACTCACGGTGATGCAAAAAAGCCGGCGAATTCGCCGGCTTTTCCGTTTACAGATTCTGTCTGGCTACCGGCGCTTCCGCGCGCCCTTTTTCGCGGAAGCGCTGCGAGCTGCAGCCTTTCTCGCGCGGGTGCGGGCGCCCTTGCGTGCCGAAGCGCTACGCTGGGCCTTGGTTCTGCGGCCACCGCTCTTCTTGGCGGCGCTCTTTTTTCCACGCTTTCTCGCTGCTGCCATTTTCGTCTCTCCACGATGAAGTAGAAATCCCGGTCGAGTCCCGATGGACCCGGCGAGTCCTGCATCGCGTCCTGACTGGCCCGCGGGTTACTGCTCGGTCACCGACGAATGCAAAACGGCGTGTCGTACCTGAACGCGAATATAGAATGCAAGAGATGTGCAAGCAATACTTATAAAGCTTGGCGCGTCGATGAGTAGAGCTTCGTCACTTCCGAAAATCACCGCTTGTCGGCAGGTTAGGACGCGCGCTCTGAAAAATCATTTCTCGTACTCTCAACGGAGTTCCCGCTCGTGAAAGCGCTGGTGAAAGAATCCGCCGCACCCGGCTTCAAGCTCAAGGATGTCCCCGAGCCGAAGATCCGCGAGGACGAAGTTCTCATCAGGGTGAGACGGGCGGGAGTCTGCGGCACCGACGTCCACATCTACGACTGGGATCCGTGGGCGAAGGGTCGTTGCAAGCCGCCATTCGTCGTGGGACACGAGTTCGCGGGCGACGTGGTGCAGGTCGGACGGCTGGTGACCGACGTGAAGGAAGGCGACCGGGTCACGGCGGAAGGGCACATCGTCGACGGCCGGTGTCTCCTCTGTAGAACCGGCAACGCGCACGTTTGTCCGTACACGCGGATCATCGGAGTGGATCGCGACGGCTGCTTCGCCGAGTACATCTCCATGCCCGCGACGAACGTCTGGCATCTCGACGATGCAATCTCGTTCGACATCGGGGGAATCCATGACCCCATGGGAAACGCATTCCACACCGCGCTCACCGCTGACATCCCGGGCGCGACGGTGCTGGTTACGGGCTGCGGACCGATCGGCATCTTCGCGGTGGGGATCTGTCGCGCCGCCGGTGCTTCCCGCGTCATCGCCACCGACATCAACGACACACGCCTCGCGCTCGCGAAGACGATGGGCGCCCACGAGGCGGTCCATCCGGAGGAGGCGGAGAGCGTGGTGAAAGCCGCCACCGGCGGACTCGGCGTCGACGTGGTACTCGAGATGTCGGGCGTGCCGGCCGCCATCCACCAGGCCTTCGCGCTGGTGCGGGTGGGAGGGCGCGTCCAAATGCTCGGGATTCCTTCCAAGAAAATCGATTTCGATCTCGCGACCGAGGTGATCTTCAAGGGTCTCACCATCTACGGCGTCGTCGGGCGCCGGATGTACGACACCTGGCACCAGATGACGCGCTTTCTCAGATCGGGCGAATTCGATCCGACTCCGGTGATCACCCATCGCTTCCCGCTTTCTGAAGCGGACGCCGCCATCGCGGCCATCAAGTCGGGCGAGGCGGGCAAGGTCATCTTCGAGGTAGCTTGATCGACATCTCCAGGTGCTTCAAACACGCGAGGGCGGAGTGGCGCTGAACACGAAATTCGATGCAGAGCTCAAGGCGGGCATCGAGAAGCTGAAGCAGGACAAAGTTTACAAGCGGCTCAACTATCTCGACTCGCCGCAGGCCCCGCGGGTGACGATGGAAGGGCGCGGTGAAGTTCTCATCCTTTCATCGAACAACTACCTTGGGCTCTGCGCCGAGCCGGCGGTGGTGAAAGCCGGAATCGAGGGGCTCGAGCGGTACGGCGCGGGAACCGGCAGCGTCCGGTTCATCTGCGGGACTTTCACCATCCACCGCGAGCTGGAGCAGGCGATCGCGGATCTGGTGGGCACGCCGGCGTCGCTCACCTACGTCTCGGCGTGGAACGCCAACGAAGGACTGACGGCATCGATCGTCGAGCAGAACGACTTCGTGGTTTCGGACGCGCTCAACCACGCGTCGATCATCGACTCGATTCGGCTGGCGAAAGCGATCACCAAGTGCACGACCGCGGTCTACGCGCACTCCGATCTCGATGATCTGAAGGCGAAGCTCGAGAGCGCAAAAAGCGCGAGGCGACGGATCATCTGGACGGACGGAATCTTCTCGATGGAAGGGAGCATCGCCAAGCTGCCGGAGCTGCTTCAGCTGGCCCGCGACCATGATGCCATCGTGGTGGTTGACGATTCCCACGCCACCGGCGTGCTCGGCACCAACGGGCGAGGCACGGCGGAGCATTTCGGAGTGCTGGGCGAGGTCGACGTGATAACGTCGACCTTGGGGAAGGCGCTGGGCGGAGCGGCCGGGGGGTTCGTGGCCGGCCCCGCGGCGCTCTCTGACATGCTGACACAGAGGTCGCGGCCTCAGCTCTTCTCCAACGCGCTTCCTCCGACCGTGGCCGCCAGCGCGCTCGGGGCTATCAGGCACCTCGAGCACAATCCTCAGCTGGTGCGTCAGCTACACGAGAACACCCGTTATTTCCGCTCGTGCCTCTTGGAGGAGGGCTTCAAGCCGCTGCCCGGCGAGACTCCGATTGTGCCCATTATCGTGGGGGAAACGGCCACTGCCATAAAAATGAGTGACATGTTGCTGGACGAAGGCGTCTTTGTGACAGGGTTCGGCTTTCCGGTCGTGCCTCAGGGGCAGGCGCGTGTGCGCTGTCAGCTAAGTGCCGCCCACTCACGCGACGATCTGGATGAGGCCATCGCGGCCTTTCGGACCGTCGGGACGCAGCTAGGCATAATCTAGAGGACGCCTTCATGGAGAAGCTCAGTGCAGTCGCAGTGGCAGTTATCGCAGCGGTCGTGTTTTCGGCCGAAGCGAACGCGCAAAGCTCGCGGAATTTCGAAGACTCGTGGTTCTGGGGAGCGAAAGCGGGAATCAACACTTTCTCCCGCCCGGGCTACGGCAATACGTCCACCGCGAACCTGGGTCTCGACTGGCTCATCACGCGGAAGAAGGGCGGCCTGTACGTATCGGGAGACCAATCGATCTTCGAGCGCGACATTCAGGTTGGTGATGCGTCCGCCCCCTCGGGTCAGCGTACGGTGCGCGTGAACGATCTCCGCCGCCTTACTTTCGCCGGCGTTGCGTTCCCGAAGCGTTTTGGCGGCGTCATTCCCTACGGCGGCGTGGGCTACATGATCGCTGTCGCGGGCGATGCGCGGATTCTGGTGGACAGCGCCAGTTCAGCCCCGACTAACTCGTTCATCGATGATGTCGACCAGCTCCGGAGCCGGGGTTCAGTGCTCGGAATGCTGGGCGTCCAGGTTCAGACGCGGCGCGCCGCGCTTTTCATCCAGGAGACGCTACTCCCGAGCAATCGGGGCTTCCTGTTTCCGAGCGTGCTGTCGTTCCTCGAGTTCGGTGTCCGTTACAACTTTGGAACTTCGATCGACCGGCCATAGCAGCTATCGGCGCAGCCGACTGATCGAACGAACGGCGCCCTCAAGGCGCCGTTTTTTTTGTGCGCACTGCCGCGCTGTGAGGGTGACTCTTACTGGCAGGAAACAACACGCCGGTGCGTCGGAGGGGTCCCGCAACGCGAGTAGGGCTCGCTCGGGCGGAGCCGGGTACCGCGCTCGCGCCGCTCCGCGGCACTCGCCCGTCTCCTTGGTCGCTCGCCAATACTCGCTTATGCAGGACCCCATCCGACTCCCCAACGAGATCGACATCCAGCAAGACATCCTGCTCGCGCGTCAGCGCGCCGAGCGAAGCTCGGCGTCAGACTTCGATCGCCGATCTATCATCGGTGCGCCGTCCAGGGATGCGGCGCGGAGCGCCGCCGCGTTTGCGGTTCGATCCTATAGTGGGAGGCGAGGGTGTCCTCGCAGGTCGCCTCCGCAGCCAGCGCCGGATGTTCGGCAGCGGTGCCGCGCAGCGGCAGGCGAGGACCAGCGACCGAAGAGGATACCCTCGCCTTCCGCCAACAGAGATGCTGACGAAACGCGCGCCAGCTACGCCGACAGCTTCCCTTTGGACACGTACGGATTCTGATCGACGATCCAGCGCATGGGCCAGTCGGCGGCGCGCGTGATTCCTATGCGGGTGGTCACGCGCACTTGATTGTCGGGGACGCGCTCGCCTTCGCGGATCACGAGCGGCTTTCGCTGAAGGGGCTTGCCGCCCATCGAGCCGGTGATGCCGAGGGCGGTGCATAGCTTGCTCGGGCCATTGGCGAGACTCACGAGCGACTTGGCCTGCGGGCGACGGCGTTGCATCAGCGGGACTCCGTCGAGCGGCTCGAGGGCACGCACCAGTACGGCGCTGGGCAGGCCCTCTTCGCGCGTTACGGCGTTGAAGCACCAGTACATGCCGTAGATGAAGTAGACGTACGAAGTGCCCGGAGGGCCGTACAGCGGCTCCGTGCGGGCCGTGCGCCCCACCACCGCGTGACACGCTTCGTCGTGCTCCCCGAGGTACGCTTCGGTCTCGACGATGATGCCGCTGGCGAGACCATCTTCGGTCTCACACTCGAGAACCGCACCCAGCATGTCGCGGGCGACGAGCTCGGTTTCGCGAGCGTAGAAATCCCGCGGGAGGGCGCGGCCGCGATGAAACGCGGACCGCGGCCTCGCTTGCAGCAGACTTCCCGCGGGAGCTATTCCGACGACGATCTGGTGCGGCTCTTTCTCGCCGGACGACGGGACGGAGGGGCGGCCTTCTCGCCGTCTTCCGCCGTCGCGGTCTTTCTTCCGCGACGCGGCTTGGCGGTAGCACCTGTCGCCGCTGCGCGCTTGCGCCCCGTCTTCAGCTTGGTCTCGCTGTCGGACAAGGCATCCTCACCGAGCTCCGGAATGTCAGCTGCGGCCGGCTCCTCGAATTCCGGGATGCGGGGCGCCGTCTCGACGACGCCAACGGAGAGAAGATGCGCCGGGGGCGCGCCAACTCTGCCGATCGCTCCACGGCCGCGACGGGCACTGCCACCACCACGCGCACCCATCCCCATCGGTGCCGGTGCGGCGACAGGAACAGCCTTCGGTGGCTCGGCTGCGGCGAGCTGGTCGCTAACCGGGGGAGCGGCTGCTGCTGGAGCAACCTCATAGTCGGATCCGCGCCGGCGCAGATCGACGATGTCGGCATCGTGAGCGTCCTGCAGAATACGCAGGAAATTGCGCTCGCTCAGACTCTCGCTATCGCGTCCGAGGAGATCGCGCGCGGTCGCACGCACCTGACTGGCGCGCACACTGGCACTACCGCCGGCCGCTACTGCACGACGCACCAGGTTGAACGCTTCCTCCCGGGTGAGTCGAATTCCACTGGCACCGACCGCGTCGCCGTTGGACGCCGCCGGCGGAGGCGCGGTGCGAGCTTCTGGCTCGACCGAGACGATTGGCTCGGTCGACGTGATCTCTTCAGGCGAGATCACGCGGGCCGTAGCGGCCACGCGCGGCTCACGCCCTCCGCGGTCGCGACCCCTGCCACCACGCCGCCCTCGGCGAGCGCGATCTCCCGATTCAGCGTCCTGACCGCGCGGCACAGTGGCGGGCTGGGATTCACCGGTTACGGCGCCGCCCTTGGGCGGGCCGACTTCGAACTGGCCGTTCTCGAGCTTGGTGAGCGTGAGCAGATTTCGCTGCGCGGCTTCCGTCACGAAGCGAGAGAACTTGGACATGCCGAGGTTCTTCTCGTCGAACGAGCTGTCGAGCTGCTGCATCACCTGCTTGAGACGGTCGGCGCGCATTACGTCGCCGTTGCGCTTCATGCGGGTAATGGCTTCGGATACGAGCTCCCACGGATCGCGCTTCACGACTTCTTCCTCGCCCGACTTCACGAGTCCGGCGAGCGCGTTGTAGCTGTAGTACTCGTCGCAGTTCATCACCAGCAGGTCGCTCGACGATTCGCGGATGCCGACGCCGATCACGTACTTGCCGTACTCCTTGAGCTTGGTGACGAGGCTGGCGAAGTCCGAATCACCCGAGAGGAGAATGAAGGTTCCGATCTCGGGGCGGGTGAACACCAGCTCCATCGCGTCGACCGCGAGCCTGATGTCGGTGGCGTTCTTCTTCGCCGAGCCGTACGCGGTCGCCATGATCATGTCGATCGATGATTCGGCGAGCGGCACGACGTACTGCGGGTAGCGCCGCCAGTCGGCGTATGCGCGCTGGACGGAGACTTTGCCTTTGACGATCTCGGAGGAGAGCAGATTCTTGAGCTCGGTCTGCAGCTCCGATCTGATTCCCATCGTGACGTTGTCGAAGTCGATGAGGAGGGCTGCATTTGGCGCGTGGTGAACTGGGGCGCCGGTCTGGTTGTGGGGTACTGCCTGTGGACCGCGATGTACTGGAGCGATCTGGCGGTGGCCGCTTTGCGGCGCGGACCGCTGGGGTCGGGATATCATCAATTGTGGGATTACAAGTACGAGGCTGCAGGTCCGCGAAGCTTTGCGCCCGTGGCGGCTGCACGCCGTGTTGATCCTGCGACGGATGCCGCAGGCGGTGCGTCTTCAGGTACCGTGCAACCCAAGTCAACGCTTTGCTTTGACTGGCCGCCGGATCCTCGAAGTCGCGCCGTATGGGTGTAATTTATAGAGGAAATCCCATGAATCAACTACGGTTCCGTACCCGCCTGGTTCTGATCCTCTCGTTGTTTGCGATCATACCCGCGTTTTTGCTCACACTTTTGTGGAGCGGTACGGTATCCACGGCCCTGCCTTTCGTGAGCGGCCGGACCGCGTGGGACAGCGCCGCCGCCAGTGGGGAGCGGGCCATCGCCGCGGCCCGCCAGAGCCGTCTAAACGCCGCCCAGAGGCAAGCGATCGACGCGCACGAGCGTGAGCTCAGATCGTCGGTGGAGCAGGCACGCCGTTACAGCTTCCTGGCAACGCGAACAGTGCGTGTGATCGCAATCGCGGGCATCGTAGCCCTCCTGATCCTCACGGGCGCCGCCTCTCGGGTCGCCGGCCACCTGAGCCGGCAGCTTAGCCGCCCCCTCGACGAGCTGGTGCGCTGGACCGAGCTGATCGGCCACGGTCAGCCGCTCCCTCCTCCGCCACCCGCGGAACCCACTGTCGCCGCGACAAACCACCGCAACGGTGAGGACAGCGCCACGACCATTCAGGTGACCACGAGCCGCGTGAAGGGCGCGCCGGAGTTCGAGACGCTGCGCCGGAGCATGCGCGAGATGGTGTCTGAGCTGGAGCTCGGGCGGCAACAGGCGGTGGAATCTGAGCGTCTGCGCGCGTTCCGCGAAAGCGCGCGCCGGGTGGCGCACGAGATCAAGAATCCGCTCACGCCGATCCGGTTCGCGCTGGCGAGATTGCGTCAGGAGGCGCCGGAGGCGCTGCAGGAAGATGTGGCCGTCATACAGATGGAATCGGACCGGCTCGACCGCATGGCAAAGAGCTTCGCGCAGTTCGGCAAACTGCCTGAAGGACCAGCGGCCGAAGTCGACATCGCGGAACTGGTGCGCTACACGGCGCGAAGCTGCCTGCCCCCGAGCTTCGCGCTCGACATGCAGATTGAAGAGAACCTGCCGCATGTCCACGGTCACAACGGCGCGCTGGCTGGAGCGCTCAGCAACGTTTTGCTCAACGCGGTCGACGCATCGGGCGAGAGCGGACGCATCAGCGTGCGCGCGAATGCAACAAAGCTTTGGGGGCGGGAGGCCGTCCGGATTTCGGTCGCTGACAACGGACTTGGCATCTCGCCCGAAGCTCTCGAGAGCATCTGGGAGCCGTACGTGACGAGCAAGCCGGGCGGAACGGGGCTTGGGCTCGCAATCGCGAGGCAGGCGGTGTGGGCGCACGATGGAACCGTGGAGGCCACGAGCACGTTGGGAAAGGGCACGCAGATTCATTTCACCATACCCGCCAACGGCGCCGTCACTGGCGCCGAAAGGAAGAGCACTTAATGGGTCCCGAGATACTCATTCCATATGGAGCGTTCGCGACGGCGATCATACTCGCCATCGGCGTGCCGCTGGTGAAAGCGCTGATACGGCGCATGGACGCCGATTCCCGCCAGCCGCGCATCCCGGGCGAGGTCGCGGAGCGCCTCGAGCGGATGGAGCAGTCGCTCGACGCTGTGGCCCTGGAGGTCGAGCGGATTTCCGAAGGCCAGCGCTTCACGACCAAGCTTCTTTCCGACGCAGCCGGTCGCGGCGACGGCCGGCAAATCGGATCGGGCGGGTCCGAGCAGGATCGCGTCACGTAAGTGCCTCTAGTCCTCATCGCCGATGACGAGCCCAACATTCGCCGGATGGTCAGCGCGCTTCTGGCGGCCGAGGGCTACGATGTAGTCGAGGCGCAGAGCGGAGCGGACGCCCTCGCCAAGGCGACGGAAGGAGAGCCCGACATCGCGCTCGTCGATCTGATGATGCCGGGGACGCTCGACGGCATGGCGACGCTCGCAAAACTTCGCGCAGCAGCACCGGATCTTCCCGTCATCATGATGAGCGGACGAGCCGGCCTTGCCGACGCCGTGAATGCCACCAAGCTCGGCGCGTTCAACTTTCTGGAGAAGCCGCTGACGCCCGAGGGTGTCATCCTCGCCGTCGCATCGGCGCTCGAGCTGCGCCAGACCCGCCGAGTGGCACGCGCACTCCGCGCGGAGCTCGGCTTCACCGGGCGGATGGTGGGCAAGAGCGAGCAGATGGTCGCCGTGCGGCAGATGATCGCGCGCGTGGCGCCCACCGACGCGCGTGTTCTCATCTCGGGGGAATCGGGAACCGGCAAAGAGCTCGTCGCCAGTGCGATTCACGACGCCAGCCCGCGCCGCGAAAAGCCTTTCGTGCGCGTCAACTGCGCCGCCATTCCCCGCGATCTCGTCGAGAGCGAGATGTTCGGTCACGAGCGGGGCGCATTCACCGGCGCCACGCAGACTCGCATCGGCAGGTTCGAGCTCGCGCACCGCGGGACGCTTTTCCTCGACGAGGTCGGGGATCTGGGGCCCGATGCGCAGGCCAAGCTGCTGCGCGCCATCGAGGCGAAAGAGATACAGCGGGTCGGCGGCAACAAGATCATCCGCACCGACGTCCGGATAATCTCCGCCACCAATCACGACCTCGTTCGCGCGGTGCGAGCGGGGACGTTCCGCGAAGATCTCTACTTCCGCCTCAACGTGATTCCGCTCGCGATTCCTCCGCTGCGCGACCGGGGCGACGACATCCTCGAGCTGGTGGAGCATTTCTCCGAGCAGTTCCTGCAGCGTTCCGGACAGGCCAAGCCGCGCTGGCGGGGCGAGGCGCTGGTGCTGATGCGGGAGTACCCGTGGCCGGGAAACGTGCGGGAACTGGCTAACATCGTCGAGCGACTGGCCATACTGCACCCCGCCGCCGAGATGACGGGACAACAGGTGGAAGACGTTCTGATCGTGGACCGGGACGTCATCGACGAGACCGGCGCGTTTCAGGGGATGACTCCGCGCGCTCAACCGGGGAGCGGGACATCAACCGCGGAGCCTGCTTCACTCGCGGACAGACTGGACACCTTCGAGCGCTCCGTCATTGCTCGCGCTCTGGCCGAATCGTCAGGCAATGTGGCCGACGCCGCCAGGCGGCTCCAGACCGATCGGCCGAATCTCTACCGGCGCATGAAGCGGCTCGGTATCACGGCGAACAGGGTATAAGGCCGACATGAAAACAAACTCTGGGTCGAGGATAGCGCTCATCGCGCTGCTTCAATGCGTTCTTCCTATGACTGCATGGTCCCAGGACCGGGACACGGTTGTCGTCGAGCCGGACACAGTCGTCAGCGATTCGACGGCGGAGCACCTCGGACTGTGGGCGCGGAGGACCAGAAACAGCGGACTGATTCTCACCTCCGGCAAGACCTACAATCGAGTCGAAGGGCTCCCGGTTCTGCTCGGTCCGGCGTTTCGCGACAGCTCCGGACGGGCGGGATTCAACGTTCTGATTCTGGGGATCATTCGTAGCGCCGACACATTTCACTGGGACTCGGACAACCTCGGGCATCGCATCACCGCCGACATGCGAGTGGGTCGCGCGCGGGGCTACGGGTTCGGCGTTTCGTCGTACGACGTAGTCACGCCGGTCGAGACGTGGCACCTGGGCGAGCCTGATGCGGGCCTCGCGACGTTCTTCGGTCACCGCGATTTTCGCGATCACTTCGGGAGACACGGAGCGAAAGCGACCGCGACCTTCCACATGAGCGCGCGGAGCAGCCTCGCCCTCGACTGGAGCGACGAGCGCTGGGAATCGCGGCGCGAGCGCGACGTGTTCTCCGTGTTTGGTCACGGCAAGGCCTGGCGGGCGAATCCGAACGTGGATGCGGGACGGTTCCACCTTGGTGTCGCTCGCGCCAATGTCGACACGCGAAACGACGATCTCAATCCAACCACCGGCTGGCTGATCGCCGCGGAATACGAGCGTGGTTCGGGATCGTACACCGACGTGGGGCTCACCTCCCCGCTGGCGCGGCAGGCGATCCCGTCCAGCGTCGGCTACGGGCGCGCGCTGCTCGACCTGCGCCGTTACAATCGCGTCTCGCCGAGCACGTCGCTGCACGCGCGGCTCGTCATCGGCGGATGGCTGCACGGCGACGAGCTGCCGCTCCAGCGCCGCTTGTCGGTAGGAGGAATCGGCACGCTGCCGGGGTTCGATTTCCGAAGAATCGAAGCGGATGGATCGGACGTCGCGCAGTGCAGCAACGGCGGCGTGGTACCCCCCGGCAATCCGGCCCAGTGCGAGCGCGTGGCGCTGGTGCAGCTGGAATACCGGAACGAGATAAAGTCGTCGTTCTTCGACTTCCTCAACTCGAGACGCATCCGGCTTCGCGGCATCGGCTTCACCGTTGAGCCGACGGCAGTCGCGTTCGTGGACGCCGGGAGAGGCTGGCTGGTGGGAGACCCGGTTGGCAAGCTGCAGTATCGAAAGGGCAGCATCCCGCCATTCGGCACCTTCCGCACTGATGTAGGCCTCGGCCTCGACCTCGGTCTGGTCGGAGTGTACGCGGCCAAGGCGGTCTCTGACGCCAGTCAGCCCGCCAATTTCTTCTTGCGGGTAAGGCGACGCTTCTAGAGATGAGGGCCGCCAGTCTCGTCGCCGCCGGTTTGCTTTTGTTCAGCGCGCCTGCGGTCGCGCAGCGCGTGCGAGTGGATGTGAGCCCGCCCGCGCAAAGAGCGTGGTCGGAGTTCGCGCCGACGATTTCCTCGTCCGGATTGCTGATCGATCCCTCGATGCGCGATCTGCTGGCCAACGGATTTCCGGCGCGCCTGCATTATCGTCTCGAGCGGTGGAAGGTCGGGCGTTGGTTCGACGACATCCAGGCTGCGTCCGAGTGGGATGTCATCATCAAGTACGACGTGCTGGGCAAGCGCTATCAGGTCGCGCGAGTCTTCAACAAGAAATCCGAGGCGCTGGGCCAGTTCGCGACGCTCGAGGAAGCGGCGAGCGCGGCTGAAGCGCCATATCTACCCACGATCTCGCTCCCGCGCCGAGGCCAGCGCGGCTATTACAACCTGCTCCTCGATGTCGAGACGCTATCGCTGAGCGATCTCGATGAAGTCGAGCGGTGGCTGCGCGGAGAGCTCAAGCCCGCGGTCCGCGGCGAAAAAAACCCGGGCACCGCTCTCACCCGCGGCGTCCGCACGCTCGTCGTACGCCTCCTCGGCGGGGAGAAGCGGCACTACGAAGCCCGCTCCGGTACCTTCCGCCTCTAGCCCGCTTCCAGCTGCCTGCAGCGTCGTTGCGCTGCGATGGCATCTCTGTATGGGGTCGGCGAGGGTATCCTCTTCGGCGCTACGCTCGCTCCGGCGGAGCCGAACTACGCTCGCGCCAGCTCCGCCCAGAGCGAGCCCCGGGTGCCCGCTTGCGGGCGCGCGCGTTGCAGGATCCCATCCGACGCACCGGCATAGATGCAAGAGAGCCAGAGGAAACGCTCTCCCCTGGCTCGAGCATCGCTAGCACGACGGACTAATGCGCGGCGTGAGCGTGACCGTGGTGCGGGTGTCGGTGCTCGAGATCCTCGAGATGGTGCAGGGTCTCTTCGCCGTAGAACAGCTTGATGTAATGCGCCTGCGTGGGCGTCAGTCTCCGCACGGCCCAGCTCAGATGCACGAAGTGGGGCTCTACGGGCGCGTGCATCGGGTGCATCCCGATCTCGCTCGGCAGATTGTTCGCCTTCCGCGTGTTGCAGGGGCTGCAGGCGGTGACCACGTTCGTCCAGTCGTTGGCGCCGCCTCTCGACAGCGGCACCAGGTGGTCGCGCGTCAGCGATTCGCGCGGCTTGAGCTCGATCTGGAGCCGGCCGCAGTACTGGCAGCGGTACCGGTCGCGCGCGAAGAGGAAAGTGTTCGTCACCTGACGGCGGAAGCGGCGCGGGACGTGGATGAAGCGCATCAGCCTGATGACGGCCGGGCGCGGCAGCGTCAGACGCTCGGAGCGTACTACGCGGTCGGAATCCGCCTCGACGATCTCCGCCTTGCCATCGATCACCAGCCGCAGTGCGCGGCGAAGCGGAACCATCGTCAAAGGCTCGAACGAAGCATTCAGTGCCAGACAACCCACGACCAAGCACTCCTCCTTGGCAACCAGGTCACAATATACAGCCCGTAACGCGAACGCGACGCTCTATGCCACTACTATTGCGACGACGCCAGCGCATGCCGGTAACAGGAATCGCGCTAGATACCCGCGCTCACGGCGCTCGGGACGTGAGTGAGCCAGCCGTAGCGGTCCGGGAGCGTGCCGTTGGCGATTCCCATGTACTTGCGCTGGATCTCCAGCGTCAGCTGACCCGGCCTGCCGTCGGCGACCGGGATCCGGTCCACCGATCGGATCGGTGTGATCTCCGCGGCGGTGCCGGTGAAGAACAGCTCGTCTGCGATGTAGAGCATCTCGCGCGGGACCGACTGCTCCAGCACCTCGATCCCCATGTCACGCGCGATCTGGATTACGCTGTCGCGCGTGATGCCGTTCAGGATCGCGGCACTGATGGTCGACGTAATGAGCTTGCCGTCGCGCACGATGAAGAGGTTCTCGCCGCTGCCCTCGGACACCAGGCCGAAGGAATCGAGCATGATCCCCTCGACGTACCCATCGACCCGCGCCTGCATCTTCGACAGCTGTCCGTTCAGGTAGTTTCCGCCCGCCTTCGCCAGCGACGGGAAAGTGTCGGGCGCTGCCCGTCTCCAGCTCGAGACACACACATCGGCGCCGTTTTTGAGAGCGTCGGCTCCGAGGTAGGTGCCCCACGTCCACGGGATGATGAAAACCTCGAGCGGCGTATCGGCCGGCAGCACGCCCATCTGCTCTCCGGCGCGGAGCGCTATCGGGCGCAGATAGCAGTGCGGCAATCCGCTCTCGACGACCGTGTCGATCGCCGCCCTCGACAGCTCCTCGATCGAATACTTCATCGGCATCCGATAGATCTTGCAGGAGTCGACAAAGCGCCGCATGTGCGCGTCGACACGGAAGATCGCCGGACCATTGGGGGTCTCGTAGCAGCGGATACCCTCGAACACGCTGGAGCCGTAGTGGACCACGTGGCTCATGACGTGAATGGTCGCGTCCTCCCAATTCACGAACTGCCCGTCGCGCCAGATACGGTGGTGATTGTTTGGTGCCGCCATTTAGCCGGGCTTCCTTCGGTGAGGAGTGTTGAAGATATCCAACGACGACCGCGGTACGCTACTGGACTCCGCTCGAAGTCGGGGCGCGCCCCGCCAACCATGTAGCCAGAGCAGTGCCAGCGGCGTTGACACGCTCTCTGAGGGCCGTATCGGCGCCCCGAGCGCGTCCGCGCTCCACCAGCACCCTTCCCCGAACCGTCACCAGCTCGGCGGTTCGGCCGGGCAACGCGAACACCACCGCGGCATAGGGATCTCCGAGAGGAGTGGTTCGGGCGCCGTCGGTGCGGAACGCCGCGAGATCGGCGTCCTTCCCCACCTCCAGCGATCCCGTCCTGGAGTCGATCCCCAGCGCACGGGCGCCTCCCAAGGTCGCCAGCTCCAGCGCCTCGTCGGCGCCGAAGGCGTCATGCCGCTTTTCGGTGGCGCGGTGAATCAGGACAGCGAGCCGTGCTTCATCCAGAATGTCCATGCGGTTGTTGCTGGCGACCGAATCCGAGCCGATTCCGACGCGAATGCCCGCGGCGATGAATGGAAGGATCGGAGCGATGCCGTGTCCGAATTTGGCGTTGGACGCCGGGCAATGCGCGACCGAGCAGTCGTGGCGCGCCATGAGCCCGATGTCCTCGGCGTCGGCGCGCACGCAGTGAATGAGGAGCGGGCCGCGATCCAGAGCGCCTCGCGCCTCGAGGAGCGCAATCGGCGACCGCGCGCGCCGGCCGACCGCAATTCCACGGCGGCGGAGGTTCTCGGCGAAATCGCCACTTCCCTCTACGACGATCCGCTGCTCGGCTTCGCTCTCGGCGATGTGCATCGCCAGGGGAACCTCCCGTCCATTGGCGAAGTGCGCGGCGGCACCGTAGAGCGGATCCGAAACCGTGTACGGAGCGTGCGGTGAGACGCCGACCCTCACGAGGTCGGTCTGCTCGTTCTCGAGAACGAGGATACGCTTCTCGAGATCGCGCATCGCGATTGGCGCCTGCGCGGGATCAGGACCGAATACTTCCTGATACATGATCCCTCGCACGCCGAGCTCGGCCATGGCTGTCATCACCACTCCGCTCGAGCAAGTATCGGCGTATGTCGTGACACCCGCCTCGAGACCTTCGATGATTCCGAGCCGCGCCGAGTCGAGAAGTATCCCCTCGGTGAGCACCGCGCTCCTGCTCTCCCTGAGCTTGTCTATCCACGCCGTGAAGCGACAGTCCTCGAGGAATCCGCGCATGGCGGTGAGCTCGAGGTGGGTGTGTGTGTTGACGAGTCCCGGGAGCAGAATCGCATCGCCGAGATCGTTGTCCTCGCCAGCCGGAGCGCTGTCACGCGGGCCGACGTAGCTGATGACGCCGTCCGTCTCTATCACGGTACCGTTTTCAATCGGCGGCTGGGTGATGGGGAGCACCCAACGCGCGTGGTAC
Source organism: Gemmatimonadaceae bacterium (assembly GCA_046714195.1). GTDB lineage: Bacteria > Gemmatimonadota > Gemmatimonadetes > Gemmatimonadales > Gemmatimonadaceae > UBA4720. The sequence goes on along the minus strand of JBKKAY010000213.1, from coordinate 3,322 downwards.
CGCATCAGTGTAGCGTGCTCGGCCGAACGGGAGGTGAAACGCCGGGCTGGATCGAATCCGGAGGAGCAGGCAGAACGCGAGCCGAGTCCCGCCGAGCAGTGTCGCGACCCGTGGGCTGATTCGGCGCCCGGATGATCGCCGGAGCGCGCCGCATCGTGTCGAACACAGTCGGCCGGCGCTGGCTGGAGGGAACGGGTTCGTAACCCGGCTGAATGGCCGGGGGAGTAACGCGTGCCGGTGGCTGGGACGGATCCGTTGGCGTAGCGACAGGCGGGAGTCCCAGCGAATCGAACGGATCCAGGCCCGGAGTGCCATACGCGAGATGCTTGTCACAGTCGCGCGTTGGCTCTGTGCCCGAGATGTAGAACTCGCTCGTCACGGTTTCGCGGGGGCAATAGATCGTCTGCAGCAATCCGCTGGTTCTGTCGATCTCGCGCGTCACCACCGAAATCGGTTTCGGCCAGTCGGGGGACGGCGGCTTCCGCCGGTAGATCTCACTCATGAAACTCGTCCACGCCGGGGCGGCCAGCACGCCGCCCTGGGCGTTGCTCTTGATCTTCTGCGGACGGTCCAGTCCCATCCACACGCCGGCGACGAGGTCGGTGGTGTAGCCCACGAACCAGACGTTGGTGCCGTCGTTGGTGGTGCCCGTCTTTCCGCCTGCCGGTATCCGAAATCCGGACGCCCACACACTGGCGGCGGTTCCCCGGCGCACGACGTCCTTCATGATGTCCACCATCAGCCACGCTTCTTCCGGCGACAGCACCTGTGTACGCGCAGGAGTCGGCTGCCACAGGATCTCACCCTTCTGGTTCTCCACCCGCACGATGGCGTTGGGAGTCGCGCGCACGCCGAGGTTGGCGTACGCGGTGTAGGCGGAAATCAGCTCCAGCGGATAGACATCCGCCGCACCGATGTGGATGGAGGGAACCGCCGGGATCGGAGTGGTGATCCCGAAATTGCGAGCTTCGCTGATCACGGTGTGCTCACCGAGCTCCATGCCGAGCCGGATGGTGGCGAGGTTGCGTGATTGGTAGAGCGCCTGGCGTAGTGGAATCTCGCCGAGGAAGGCGAGGTCGTAATTCTGGGGCGCCCACGTCTCCTGACCTTCGACGTTGAGGACCAGCGGGCTGTCGTTGACGATGTACGAAGCGGACCGGCCGTTCTGAATCGCGGCCGAGTACACGATCGGCTTGAAGGTCGAGCCCGGCTGGCGGAGCGCCTGTACCGCGCGATTGAACTTCGAGTCGTAGAAGTCGCGCCCGCCGATCATCACGCGCACCGCGCCGTTGCGGGGGTCGAGCGCGATGAACGCACCCTGGAGATACGGCGACGCGCCACCTCCGACATCACCCTCGCGGCGAGCGATGTAGTGCTCATAGGTCTGGTGCTCATAGGGCCCGTAGCGGCCGGCCTCGATCGCGCGGATCTGGCGCTCCAGCGCCCGCTCCGCCGCGCTCTGCATCTCGATGTCGAGCGTCGTGTAAACCCTGAGCCCCTGCTCGTACAGCTGCTTGCCGAACTGCGCGTCCAACTGTTGGCGCACCCATTCGACGAAGTAGGGCGCGGTCTCACCCGACTCAGTCTTGTTGGCGAGGCGCAACGGATACGCCCTCGCCTGGCTGGCCTCGGCCTCGCTGACTATGCCGGCGTCGCGCATCAGGCCGATGACGGTGTTGCGCCGCTGTATGGCGCGCTCGGGATAGCGGACCGGATTGTACCGCGACGGTGCCTTCGGCAATGCGGCCAGCGTCGCAGCTTCTGCGAGATTCAGATCGCGAACCGACTTGCCGAAGTAGCGCTGTGACGCGGTCTCAACTCCGTACGCGCCGTGACCGAGGTCGATCTGATTGAAGTACAGCTCGAGAATTCGCTTCTTGTCGTACTTGGCTTCGATCTGCCGCGCTACTTTCGCCTCTTTCAGCTTTCTGACGATGTTCTTTTCACGCGATATCTGCTCGGGGAAGACGTTCCTCGCCAGCTGCATCGTGATGGTGGAAAACCCCTGCGAGAATCCGTTGACCGGCGACTTGAGGATCACTCCGGCCGCGCGATACCAGTCGATGCCCGCGTGCGAGAAAAAGCGCTTGTCTTCGGTCGCGACGAACGCCTGCGTGACGACGGCGGGAATCTCATCGTACTTGACCAGCGTTCGGCGCTCGATTCCCAGCTCGGCGATGAAGCGTCCATCGACCGCGAATAGCTTCGACGTCTGGTTGGGCGTGTATTCCGCCAGGGACTCGATGGTGGGGCACTGACTCCCACGACAGATGAGAGCCCAGCTCGCGTACAGCAGTCCCGCGCCGAACGCGACCAGAACGGTCATGCTCAGCATCACCGCCCGCACCAGCGTTGGATGACGCTTGCGGAAGGGGAGTTTGGCGGGAGCGGCGGCGGCGGAGTTCGACCCGTCGGCGCCGGTGGCGCCTGACGAGCGAGGAGTTCGAGGGGGGGTGTCGGCCATTCGAATTGAAAGTTAACCGTCATACACCGAAGGTGACACGGTGGACGGCCCGCCCTATCTTCCCCGCATGCATGCCACTCAGTCGCTGCTCGACGAGCTTTCGTGGCGGGGACTCGTATATCAGCACACCGATGGACTGGCTGACGCCCTCAAGGCCGGCGAAGTGACCGCCTATGCGGGCTTCGACCCCACCGGGCCCAGCCTGCACGTCGGAAGCCTAATACCGGTGATCGGGCTCGCGCATCTGCAGCGCGCCGGACACCGTCCGATCGCGCTGGTGGGCGGCGGAACCGGGTTGATCGGCGACCCCAGCGGCAAGAGCTCCGAGCGCCAGCTGATCTCGCCGGCCGAAGTAGAGCAGAACGCGCGATCAATCGAGGAGCAGCTCCGGCTCTTTCTGGACTTCACCGGACCGAAAGCCGCGCGCATGCGCGACAATGCCGCGTGGCTCACCAGACTCGGAGCGGTCGAGTTCATGCGCGAGGTCGGCAAGCATTTCACCGTGAACTACATGCTGGCCAAGGAGTCCGTGAATTCGCGGATCGAATCCGGCATCTCGTTCACCGAGTTCTCGTACATGCTGCTCCAGGCGTACGATTTTCTGGAGCTCAATCGCCGCGAAGGGGCGACGCTGCAGATAGGCGGCAGTGACCAGTGGGGCAACATCACCGCCGGACTCGAGCTTATCCGAAGAGTCGAGGGCAAGACCGCGCACGCGCTGACGATGCCGCTGGTGACGACGGCTACCGGAACCAAGTTCGGGAAAACCGAGTCGGGGGCGGTGTGGCTCGATCCGAGGATGACCACGCCCTACAAGTTCTATCAGTTCTGGATCAACGTAGACGATCGCGATATCGG
>JBKKAY010000212.1:0-9112 GCA_046714195.1 Gemmatimonadaceae bacterium | reverse complement strand
CCTATTTCCACGTGGAACATCATAAGCACGTTCCACGTGGAAACCTGTGGCGCTGACCGGTTAGATTAGGGCACCAAGTCCCCCTGTCTCCGGTGCTCAGTGGCGAGAATCATCGCAATCGCGAATCAAAAAGGTGGCGTCGGAAAGACGACCACCGCGGTAAATCTCGCCGCCAGCCTCGCCGCTGCCGAACAGCGGACACTGCTCGTCGACGGTGATCCCCAGGGGAACGCCACAAGCGGAATCGGTCTCCAGAAGGAAAGCGTCCCTCTCACTCTGTATGACGTCCTCGTCGGCAACTCCGATCTGAGGTCGGCCCGGCAAACGGGAATTCAGTTCGAGAAGCTGGATGTGGTTGGAGCCACGCCGGATCTGGCAGCAGCGGAAGTCGAGCTGGTGGATCGTGAAGACCGCGACCATGTCATGCGTCAGGCGCTGGAATCCATTCGCAGCGACTACGACTACGTGATCATCGATTGCCCGCCTTCTCTCGGGCTGATCACCATCAACATGCTGGCGGCGGCCGATGCGCTTCTCATTCCGCTGCAGTGCGAGTATTACGCGCTCGAGGGATTGTCCCAGCTGCTGAATACGGTCCACCGCGTCCAGCACAGCGCCAACGCGAATCTCGGAATCGATGGCGTTCTTCTCACCATGTACGACTCACGGCTGAATCTCTCTCGGCAGGTGGCGGAGGACGCCCGAGAGTATTTCGGCCAGAAACTCTTTCAGGCAGTTATACCACGCAACGTGCGTCTCGCTGAAGCCCCCAGCTTTGGTAAGCCCATCATTTTGTACGACGCAACCTCGGTGGGAGCACAAGCCTACATGCAGGTCGCCCGTGAGCTCCTCGATAGAACGGCGCAAGGAGAAGACAATGGCCGCTGAGAAACACTCGCCACCCCGTCGGCTCGGCCGGGGACTCGAAGCCCTCCTCGGCAGTGGGGGCGGACTCGCCTCCAGTGATGAGGGAGCCTTGAAGACCATTCCCGTGAGTCAGATCGTTCCCAACCCCTTTCAGCCAAGGAAGGAGTTCAGGGCCGAGGAGCTCTCGGAGCTCCAGGAAAGTCTGAACGCGAGTGGTCTGCTTCAGCCGATTACGGTCAGGAGAAGGCCGGGCAAAGATGGCTTTGAACTCATCGCCGGTGAGCGCAGACTGCGCGCGGCAGCCAAGCTCGGGTGGAAGGAGATCCCCGCCATCATCAAGGAGATCGACGACAAGACCATCCTGACCCTCGCCCTGATCGAGAATCTCCAGAGAGCGGATCTCAATCCGGTCGAGGAAGGGGAGGGCTACCATCGTCTCTCCCACAATTTTGGGATGACCCAACAGCAGATAGCAGAGACCGTCGGAAAAGACCGGACGACCGTCGCGAACATGTTGCGCGTGCTCCAGCTCCCGGCTGGTGTCCGCAAGCTGCTCGAGGAGGGACAGCTCACCTTGGGCCATGCAAAGGTGCTATTGGGGCTCGAGGACGCGGCCCAGATAACCCGCCTCGCCAAGGAAGTCGTGGCGGAGGGATTGACGGTGCGGGAGCTCGAGCGGCGCCTCCGGGATCGAGGTGATGCACCAGGTAAGAAACGGGCGGGTCGGCCGCGAAAAACCGACCAGCATCCCGAAGTCAGAAGAATCGAGGATCGCCTCCGGAAATTCCTTCAGACGGACGTCAGCATCACCCTTGGCAAGAACGATCGCGGAACCCTGGCGATCCAGTTCTACACCTCCGATGATCTACAACGGGTGCTTGATCTGCTTAAGGTCCCGGAATAGTCAACAGAGTTATGAACTAATGTCTAACTCTTTGTCCTGCAATCAGTTACGGATTTATTGCAACACCAAAAATGGGTGTTCTCCACACAAATCTGTCGCTGTTTTCAGGCCAGGATTTTGCTCATGACGTCGCCGGAAGAGCTCTCGGCTTACGCCGATCGATTGCTCGACTCAGAGTCCTGTCCGGATTATCCAAATGCCCTGAACGGCCTGCAGATCAGCAGTCGAAAACCCGTTCGGGCAATCGCAGCTGCGGTCGACTTCTCGCTCCGAACCATCGAGGAGACTGTCAGAGCAGAAGCCAATCTCCTTCTTGTCCACCACGGAATGTTCTGGAGCGGCTTACGGCACCACACCGGCATCGCCTACCGCCGTCTCCGTCTGCTCATCGAGCATGACGTCGCCGTTTATTCCTCACACCTTCCACTCGACCGGCACTCTTCGCTCGGCAACAACACGCTGCTCGCTCGTCAGCTGGGGCTCGAGCCATCGGGTGTGTTTGCGCGGCATGCTGATATTTCTATCGGAGTTTCCGGCTCCACGGATCTGGAGACCGCCGAGCTCGTGCGGCGAGCGCGTGAGTTTTCGCGCACATGTGGCGGCGAGATTCACACCACCACCATTGCTCCAGGGCGACGAACAAAACGGTGGGCGATGTGCACGGGTGCCGGTGCATCAGCCGAGACTCTGCACGAAGCTGTGACTGCTGGATTCGACACGATGATCGTCGGCGAAGGCCCGCACTGGACCGCGGTGAGCGCCGAAGAGCACGGGATCTCGATCATCTATGCCGGACACTACGCAACTGAAACGCTCGGCGTCCGCGCACTCGCGCAACACCTGAGTGAGAAATTCAAATTGCCGTGGAGCTTCATCGACGCGCCGACAGGATTCTGAGGCAAGTCTTCATCGTATCAACAACCGGTGTAAGCGCTCCTCCACCGGAATCGCCATTGGCCGGGCGCCGTGCGCTCGAGCAGTCCGAGATTTCCACCCTCGTCGTATTCGACGTTCACGACTGCCGCCGGACGCCTGGTGGGTCCGATGAGAACGACAGCAAGAAGCTCTGTCACTTCAGCCGCGTCTTCCGAGCCGGCGTTCCGACTGTAGAACGCCAGCTTGTGCCTAGCCGCTGAATTCGCTGGACGCTCACCGATCAGAAACAGGTGCTCGATCTTTGGATTGGCTTCCTCGTTGACGATGCGAACTACGTCAGCAATCCAGCCTTCGACTGAATCGGTTCGAAACGTGTAAGCCGAGCGAATGCGGAACGGCAGTCCGCGAAAGGTCGGATCGGACACGGCGGGAATCGTCGCCACGTTCTGGATGATGCTCGCCGCCAATGCACTCGAATCGGTGCTCGACATCCCGTTGATGGAGTCGAGCGATACGGCCGCGGTGAGGCCGGTTGCGAAGCCGACGCGCCAGCCGGGAACTGATTTCCCAAGCTTCCCGCTCGGCCACGAGCGGCATTCTCCCAACCGAGGAGCAGCGGGGAGCGGTGACACTATAGCGCCAGATGCGACTCTGCCGCCTTTTCCGAAAAGATCTATATTTATACTCGCTGTAGGAGCGGCGGAGTCGTCGTCGGGTGCCAGAGTGCTGTCCGTTGCCTGTGGTAACACGATCGCGACAGTGTCGCCTTCTCCCATGGAAACGACCATGAGAGAGCCAGCCTCGGTATCCCAGTTGGTCTCGTTGACGGGCAGGTCGACTTCGGACGGAGGGGATCGACCGGAATCTGAGTCGCCTCGCCCCCTGTCCCCGCAACCAAGGAACAGGAAGAAAAACGCCAGACAGGAAATTCCACGCGCACACGTAGCGGGCATGGAAGTAATTTGTCCGTCCGTGGAAGGTTGTGCGAGGCCTACTTCGCCGAGAGCCGAGTGACGGAGGCGGGCGCCGTTCTTTTGAGTGGAGATCTGAACCCACCACTCGCGCCATTGCGCGAGCGGCTCAGCTGGGCGCTCTACGATTTCGCTAACACGGTGTTCTCGATGAACATCGCGACGTTGTATTTCTCGGCCTGGCTCATCGCCGATCTTGGCCACTCCAACACGCTGTACGCTGTAGCGAATGGAATCGCGTCGGCACTGGTCGTCGTTTCCATTCCTCTCTTCGGCGCAATCTCCGACGCTACACAGCGAAGAAAGCCGTGGGTGGTGGGCTTCACTCTCGTCGCATGTGCCGCTCTGATGCTGATGGCGATAATCGGCCAAACGGGGCTGCCATTGGTCGGAGAAGGAATCGCAGAGCCGCGACCATCCAGTGCCGGCATCTCTCCTGGCTTCGCGTTGTTCGGAGTACTCGGCGCATTCGTGGTGGCAAACTACGCTTATCAGGGTGCGCAGCCTTTCTACAACGCGATGATGCCCGAGCTCGCGTCCATCGAGCATCGCGGACGTCTGTCAGGGATTGGAACAGCCCTCGGCTACGTCGGCGCGATCACCGGCGTGCTCCTCACTTTTCCTTTCTTCACCGGCGCGATCCCACTCATCGGTGCGTTCCCGGAAGCTGCCCTTGGCACTCTGCGAAGCATCATTCCGTTCACCAGCCATGGAGGGAGAGTCTCAACTTTCTTTCCCACGGCGCTGCTCTTTCTCCTCTTCTCGCTGCCGCTCATTGTATTCTGTCGGGATCACAACATGCAGCTCGGCGCCAAACGAGTTACCTGGCGAAATGCATTCCGTGATGTGAGGCGTACGCTCGAGGATGCGAGAAGATATCCGGGCACTCTTAGATTCATTCTCGCATCGTTCCTCTACCAGGACGCGCTGGGCACCATCGTCACGACCATGGCGCTTTACGCGATCTATGTGATGGGCTTCACCAAGGGCTCCGAAGCAACTCTGCTGCTGGTGCTCACCATTCCGGCCATCTTCGGGAGCTACGCCATCGGGAAGATTGTCGATCGAATCGGCCCCAAGCGCTCACTGTCCTGGGTATTGATCGGCTGGATAGTGTTGCTGATCGCGTTGCTCTTCGCGCCGACACGCACGTCGTTCTGGATCATCGGTGCCGGGATCGGCCTCATCTTCGGGGGAATTGCCACCGCCGAGCGGCCGCTCCTGCTGAGTCTCGTTCCCGACATGGAATCCGGACGATTCTTCAGCCTGATGGTGTTGTCCTCGCGAGCCGCGGCCGTGGTTGGTCCGTTCATCTGGGCGATCGCAGTCGACAGTCTCAAGCCGGTAATCGGAGTCAGCGCGGCTTATCGAATGGGCGTGGCGACGGTGATCGTCGGAATGGCCATCGCGTGGTGGGTATTCCGGAAAGTGCCCGACAATTTTACACGGCCTGTTCGTTAGCTACATCTTCGTCTCGAGCCAGTTCTTTCCTACTCCGAGATCGACCACCAGCGGAACGGTGAGCTCCGCGGCGTGCTCCATCTGCTGTTTGACCAAAGCCTGCACTTCATCGAGTTCGCTCGGATGCACCTCGAAGACGAGCTCGTCATGCACCTGAAGCAGCATCTTGCTCTGGTGCTTCTGAGTTCTCAGCGAGTCGTCGATTCTGATCATCGCGATCTTGATCAGGTCGGCAGCCGAGCCTTGAATGGGTGAATTGGCCGCCAGCCGCTCACCGAATGCGCGCACGCTGAAGTTTCGCTCGCGCAACTCCGGGATATAGCGCCGGCGGCCGAATATCGTCTGCACGAAGCCGTGCTCGCGGGCGAAGGCGACCATTGAGTCCAGATAGTTGCGGACTCCCTGAAAGCGCTCGAAGTAGCGGGCAATGAACTCCTTGGCTTCGGTGTGCTCGATTCCGAGCTGGACTGACAGCGCGTGCGGCCCCTGCCCATAGATGGTGGCGAAATTGATCGTCTTCGCGCGGCCGCGCATCACGGGCGTGACCTCATCGAGCGGAACATCGAAGATGAGCGCGGCTGTCTGGCGGTGGATGTCGCCGCCCACCTGGAATGCCTCGACGAAGGCTGGATCGTGTGAGAGGTGCGCGAGCAGGCGGAGCTCGATCTGCGAGTAGTCGGCCGCCAGTAATACCCAGCCTTTCCGCGGAATGAACCCGCGCCGGATATCGCGACCCAGCTCGCGCCGGATCGGAATATTCTGAAGGTTGGGATCATTCGATGACAACCGTCCGGTGCTGGCAACCGTCTGGTTATATGACGTATGCAGGCGGCCTGTTTTCGGGTTCACCAGGCGCGGCAGCGCATCGAGATAGGTGTTCTCGAGCTTGGAAAGCTCCCGGTATTCCAGCAGCAGGACCGGCAGCTTGTGACCCGCTTCTGCGAGCTCGTTGAGCACGCTCGCATCCGTGGATGGACCGGTACTCGTTTTCTTCAGCACCGGGAGATTCAGCTTCCCGAACAGGATGTCCCTCAGCTGCGGATTGGAATTGATGTTGAACTCCGTTCCGGCCTCGACATAGATCTGCTTCTCGACTGCCTCCCGCTCGCTCTGAAATCTCTGTTTGAGAGAGGCAAACAGGGGAAGGTCAATCGCGATTCCGGTCCACTCCATCTCCGCCAGCACGTCGACGAGCGGTATCTCGATTCCATCGAGAAGACGCGTGAGCTCGTGCGTCTCGAGCTGTGGCTCGAAGACCCGGCGGATACGGAGTGTCATGTCCGCATCCTCGCACGAGTAGTCGCGCGCGGCTTCCACCGGACATTCGTCGAACGGGATTGCTCCACGGCCTTTGCCGCACAGATCCGCGTAGGAGGTCATGGTGTGATCGAGGAACTCGAGCGCCAGCACATCGAGACCGTGCGACCGGCGGCCTGGATCCAGTACGTAGCTCGCCAGCATGGTATCGAAGTCGACCCCAGCCAGGTTCACGCCAACCGAGCGGAAGAGAAGCCGGTCATACTTCGAGTTCTGAGCCGTCTTCTTGATTGATGGATCCTCGAGTAGTGCCCGAAGCGGCTCCATCTCCGGCGAGTTGAGCGGTGGAAGATTCCGAACACGATCGGGGCGGCTGGCTCTGAGCATTTTCGCCGCAATGCTGGTCGGCTCCGAGCGCGTTTTCCTTTTCTCCTCCGGCGGATCCGGGAAGACATCATCACCACCCCGAATGAGCCCGCGATCCTCTGGTGCGTCAGTCGGAGATCGATCGCCGGCCGCGTCGACCAGTAGCTCACCCTGACCACCGCGTGGCAACCGGTGTCGGAGCGGGAAGTAGTACGCCTCGCCCTCTCCCACCGCGATCGAGATCGCTATCAGCGTGGAGCGCAGCGGATCGCTGACCTGCGGGCTGTCGACATTGATCAGCGTTTCCGTATCGATGGCGATGGTTCCTACTTCGCGCGCACGCGCCACTGCGCGGTGAAGCCCTTCGATCGTGTCAACCGTTTCGTATGCGACTTTGGTTCTGACCTTTTCGTCGACTGGTGCTTGTGCGGCCGAATCCTTGGCCAGAGAGTGGAATTCGAGCTCGACGAAGATGTCACGCAGGCGCTGGTGATCCGGGGTCTTCGTCTTCAGCGATTCGAGCTCGAAGGGAACCGGCAAATCGGCGCGAATTGTTACTAATTCCTTGGACAGCCGCGCGTTGTCGGCATGCTCGAGCAACGCTTCGCGGGGCCGCTTCTTGGTTATCTCCGAAGCGTGGGAGAGTATCGATTCCAGGTGACCGTACTGCTTGACCAGCTCCGCCGCCGTCTTGTCGCCGATTCCGCGAACGCCCGGAATGTTATCCGAGGAGTCTCCAACGAGAGCCATGTAGTCGGTCACGAACTCGGGGGCTACTCCCAACCGCTCGGAGGCGTTCTCCATTCCCACCCAGTGCTCTTCGACGTTGGCGGGCCCGCCGCGTCCCGGATTGAGCAACCACACGCCCGGTTTCACAAGCTGCTGGAAATCCTTGTCACCGGATACGACTACGACGTTCAACCCGGCTTCGACGCTACGGGCCACCAGCGTGCCTATGACATCATCGGCTTCATACCCTGGCAGCGACAGAATCGGGATCCGGTACGCATCGAGGATCTGGCGGATACGATCCATCCCCCGGTCGAAGTCGGACTGCAGCTCCTCGGTCAGCTTCTCGCGCGTGGCCTTGTAGGCGGGATAAACCTCATGCCTGAACGACAGGCCGGAGTCGTGCACCCAGCCCAGATATTCGGGCCGGTGCTTGGTGATCAGACGCTGCAGAAAGTTCGCAATGCCCCAGCTGGCGGAGGTGTTCTCTCCCTTGCTGGTGGTGAGCGGTCGTGAGATAAGAGCGAAGAATGCCCGGTAAATCAGGGCATAGCCGTCGACGAGGAACAGTCGCGGGCTATCTGGTGCTTTCATCCACCCAATATAAAGCTGCCCGTCCCGGGAGGACGGGGTGCTATCTCGCCTGCTTCCGCGCGCTGAGAGACATGAACGTGGACTGGCTCGGCCTGGTAAGTTTCCAGCGTCCGCCGCCTTCCTCGAAGAACGCGAGCTGGCTGTTGAATTCCTGATACAGCCAGATCTGGACACGAGTGGTTGCCATCGTCTGGGCGGTGGAGAACGTCTGATTCACGTTTCTCTCCAGTATCTGATCCGGCTCGCCGAGCGCGACGTAGACCATACCCCGATCGGAGAGCCACCCCGGATTGTGATCGGTCCGAAATTCGATGTTCGCCTGGTTGATGCGCGCGAAGTAGGCCTGCATCTCTTCATTGGTCGCTGTCTCAGGATTTCTATCCGTCGCCCGGAGAAATTCGGCCCATACGGTTGCACGTCTCTCGGGCGGTGCGTCACGCAACGCCCTCAGTCTCCCGTTGTTGGTGAAATATCGCAGATAACCGAGCATTTCCTCGAACGACATGAGCGGGATATCCTCGCCGAAGCTCACGAACAACGGCGCCCGCACGCTGTCGCGCGTGTCACGGCGAATCAGCGAGACGTTCGCTACGCCGATGCCGACCGTGGAGATGGGAACGCTCAGAATTCCGTTGAACAGGGATCCGTTGCGCGCGAGCGTCGCCGAATCACGCCATAGCTGCACACCCCTTTCGTTCCGGACGATGTAATCCAGCGGTAGCCGCGCTCCTGAGCCGTAGGCCTCGATGTAAATCGCGACGGTGCTGTCTCGCCCGAACACCGCGCTCGAGCGCGGACTGGCAAGGATTCGCGGAATCGTATTGAGCTGGGATCTCCCCGCCGCCTCGTAAACCAGAATCGGGGCGGACAGACGGCCAGCGCCGAATGCGGGCACGGTGATCGGTACCTGCTGTGTCGACGACTTGGATCCCCCGACATCGCGAACGGCTGCCGATAACGTGTATGCACCCGGCCTAACCCGGAAATAGTGCTGGAAGATCACGCTTTCATCCGTCCGGTTGATCTCCCTGAACGAACCGACACGAACGATCTCCGTGGTGTTCACGCTCGCGGCCTCGACTGGCCC
>JBKKAY010000211.1:0-9340 GCA_046714195.1 Gemmatimonadaceae bacterium | reverse complement strand
GGCATGAACAGCTCTGTCGTGCTGATGGTCGTCGGGGGCGCGGCGATGGTGGCGGGTGCGATCATCGGCGGTGACGCCGGGACCATCTTCATGGTCGGGGGCGGCCTCGTCGGCCTGTGGGGACTTTACAACTATCTCCAGTAGTCATCCCGAAGTACAAAGAAAAGGCGCCGGCTATGAGCTCAGCCGGCGCCTTTTTTTGGGGCTTCAGGTGACCTAAAAGGCCACGCCTGCTGTCCTCCCACGGCGACAACAGGCCCCTCGCAGAGCGGACCAAGAGGGGGAACATGCCGGTAAGTGCTTGCGGGCCAACAGCTTGGACGCATCGGCCGCTCCGGAAGGGTTTTGGAATACCCCGTGCCATATCGAGTGGCATACTTCGGAGGCTCTTATGATTTTTCTGACAACTCTATTTGCAGCGGTAGTGACGATTGGCTCGCCCGCCCCATCAACTGCGGCTGAGCTGGGTCTGGGCGTCGCCCCTGCGTCGTTCATGGACGACAGCGACAGTGATCGCAAGCGCGGGCGGGGTGGAGACCGTGGGCGACGCGGGCGCGGGAACGACTCGGATAGCGATTCCGATGGGGATTCCGATCGGGATTCTGACCGCGATTGGGATCGGCGTAACAGGCGCGACGGAGATTGGGACCCGCGCAATCGACGTGACGGGCGCCGCGGGGGAAGCGACACCTGCATCGACATCAACCGCGATGGGCGTTGCGACTTCGGGACCGGTGGCAGGACCGCTGATCGCCGCGACGATCGTGGCCGCCGCGGGCGGAGCGACTGCGTTGACAACAACCGCGACGGTCGTTGCGACTTTGGCCGTTCGCGGAGCACCTCCAGGCCCACGAATGGGATGCCCGACATGCTGTCGTCCGTATTGTTTGGGCGTGGCCAGCGCGCATCAGCGGATCGGTGGCTCCCCAGTGGCGTTCGGAACGTCCGATACCTGGATCAGGATCGGAACCGGATGCCCGAGCGTGCGACGTTTCTCGATGGCGCGGGCCGCATAGCGCAGGTCTGGCTCGACGACAACAGAGACGGACGCGCTGATCGCCTCCAGTATTACCAGAACGGCAGGCTGGTTCGAACAGCGGTCAGATAAGGCTGTTTATCGGAATCGAGGAACGGGTGCCGCGAAAGCGGCCCCCGTTCTGCTTCTTTCCCCCTGGTCATGCACGAATCGACGAAGCTTGCAGCCCAGGTTGTTGCCGCCGCGGTCACGCTGTCCGTGTTGGCGCTCGCGTACTGGTCGTACGACCTGTACGAGATGCACATGCAGGAGGATCACTTCGTCGAATGGCTGACCGCGGCGCTGTTCGCCATCGGCGGTGGGATCCGGATGAGCCTGGCGGTGAAGGAGCGACGCCTGTTCGATGGACTGGTAGCGCTCTTCTGTTTCTTCGTCGCGGGCGAGGAGTTCAGCTGGGGACAGCGACTGATCGGCTACACACCGCCGGCGTGGTTTCTCTCGCACAACGTTCAGCAGGAAACCACCCTGCACAACTTCGCCGGAGTGTTCGGCCGCCCGAAATGGAGTCTCATCGCCATCCTCGTCGGCTATGGCCTGGTGCTTCCGCTGGCGCGACGCTTTTCGCCGACGGCGAAGCTGATGGAAAAAGTCGGAGCGACACCGCCACCCGACTCGCTGGCTCCGTGGTTCGCGATGACTGTTGTGATTCTCGTCTGGTACCCGCTCACCTACTCCGGCGAATGGGTCGAGCTCGTGGCCGGCGTTCTTTTCCTCGGTGCCGCGACGAGCACCGGAAGCTTTCTTCTCTCACTCGGCGCCGGTGCGCTCGTAGCCTTTGCGTTGACTGTCATCAGCGACCGCCGGAGCGGTGGAGCCCCAGCGGTCGCCTGCGCGAGCGCTGAGGTGTCGAGTCTGCTCAACGACATCACGGGCGGGGCGGGCAGCATCGACTTGCTGGGAGCGCGGTCGCTCGACAAGCGGGTGTGGACAGCGATTGCTGAAGGTGAGATTGACGGAGATCGGTTGTCGGTCTTCGGGTCAACCGTCTGCGACGGATCGATCCCGTCGTCCCGCCGGCGGTACGGCGTCGACCCGTGGGGCTCGTCATACTGGGTGCGCGTCGAGGAAGCTCCGGATGGCAGCGCTGACGTGGAGGTGTACTCGCTAGGGCCCAACAGACGCCGGGATCAGGGAGCTCAAAACAAAGGCGATGATATCATGGCGCGACGCTCCATTGACCCGTACGCGTCGGGAGATACCACAGCCATACCTTGACTAAACAGTTTAAGCACCTAAAGCAGCAAGCGTTGCATCAAAAGCTTTAAGTAGCTAAACTAGTTGCATGCCGCGCCCCAAATCCCCGCCTAACCCGTTCCGTATCCACGGGACCGTCGGCGGACAGTATTTCACGGATCGAAAGGACGAGCTCTCGAAGTTCAGGGCGGTTCTCGAGGAGCCGGCAGCGAAGATGGTCGTCTATGGCCACCGCCGCATGGGAAAATCGTCCACCCTCGAGCTGGCGGTTGGAGGTGTGAATCGGGCCGGGGGCCATGCGCTCCTGGCGGATCTCTCGACCGCATCGACCCTGGCCGACATCAGCAACCGGATCCTGTCGGGCGCGGCGAAATCGATGGGCAAGCGTTGGGGGGATCTCATCACCGACTGGGTGAAGATGCTCCAGGGGAGCGTGTCTCTCAAACCGGATCCTCTCACTGGCTTTCTCCTCCCGAGCTTTGACGTGAGCGTCCGGACGGATACGCTGGAGCGGCAGCGGGAGACCCTCGCCGCGGTGCTGGATTCGCTCAATTCTCTGGCAAAGAAGCGGAAGGTGAACATCGGGCTGGTGCTCGATGAATTTCAGGACATTGTCAGGTTCGGCGGCGAGAGCGCGGAGTGGCATCTGCGGGGAGTGGTTCAGACGCATCACAACGTCAGCTACATCTTCGCCGGCTCAAAAGAGCACATCATCCGATCGATGCTGGGCAAGGGGCGGGCCTTCTATCGCATGCTCGACGAGTACCGTTTTGTGCCCATCGAGCGCCGGCATATGGCGGCGTGGATCGACGAGCGGCTCGCTTCGGTTTCGCTCAGACCCGAGGGGGCGGGTGAGAGCTGCATCAGGCTCGGGGGCCCGAGGACGCGGGATATCGTGCAGGTCGCCCGAAAATGCGTCGACCGGTCGGCAGATAATGGTGTGATTGCCTGGAACGAGGTGTCAGAGGCGTACCGGGAGATCATCGAGGAGACGGACGACGGCATACGCACCTGGTGGAACACGCTCACCAGGCAGCAGCAGAATGTGCTGAGGGCCGTTGCCGGGAGCGGAACCGGCCTCACCACGGGCGAGACCCGGCGAAAGTTTTCTCTGGGCGAAAGTGGAACGCCGACGAATGCGGCGGCGTCGCTGCTCAAGGACGGCCACCTGTTGCGCACCGACAACGGGTCGGGCTACGTGTTCGACAGTCCGTTCGTCCGCGGCTGGGTGATCATCCATGCGCTCCCTGACATGGGTCTCGCGCTGCCGGCGACCCACATCGCGTCCGAAACGAGCGAATACACGAAGTCCGAAAGCTTCCCCCCCGCCTGAGCTCCATTGACGAAATTGGCCGGACGCCACATCGTGGTGCTCCAATATCGATCCGTAAACCACCCGTCACGGAGACACCCATGCACAAGCAGTTTGCAGTCGCAGCTCTGGCAGTCGCCCTATCCAGCGCACCAGCCCTCGCTCAGGTCGGATCGCCGAATACGACCCCAGGCACGGTAACGAGAGTGATCCTGATCGACCTCAAACCCGGACGCACGGATGCATTCTGGGCGGACATGCGGCGAAACTTCCTACCGATTTGGGACCAACAGAAGCGGCAGGGGATGCTGGTGGACTACACGGTCGCCACGAAGTCGACTACTGAGGGCCGGGACGACTGGGATGTGGTGGTGACCCTGACGTACTCCAATTGGGCAGCGCTCGACACTTTTGGCCCGCGGGCGGATGCGATGACGCTTGCCCACTACGGGTCGGCCGCCAATCGAACAGCGGCGGCCCTGGCCCGCATCGAAAACAGCACGACCGTCAGCAGCTTTCTGGTGAGGAATCAGACGGTGAATCCCTGGAAGTAACTGCCTAAGGGGGCACCTATAGGGGAATGAATTGCCAACGCTTACGGGGGCACCTATTGGGGATCCAAGTTTTGAGTGAACAGTGTTGAGTTTGTAGTTGTCAGTGGTTTTCAGGGACACGTTCTAACTGAAAACCACTCACTACTTATGACTAACGACTGCCCACTCTTTACTTGGATCCCCCTAAGGAGACCCAGAACGCCCGCAGCCCACGGCCGGCCCGCCGACGGCCCCCGGCCGGTAGTCTTCAGTTCGTGGTTAAGCGGTTTTTCTGGACGGCACCCGCAAACACCCGTACCTTAGCGATCCCCGTTCGGATCTCCCATGCCCGAAGCCGTCACCTCCACTCCAGCGCCAAGCTCGGACGAGCCCCGAACGCGCGGTAAGGGGCATGGCAACAGCAAGCTCGTCCAGCGACAATCGGCGCTCCTTCGGCTCAGCTCCACCATAGTCGAGGCCCAGGACGAGCGTGAGATCTGCGAACGCGTCGTCAACGGCCTGCACGACCCGGCCCTGGGCTACGACCTGCTCGCCCTGTTCATGATCGACGAGTCCACACGAAAACGCGTCCTCCGGGCCAGCGTCGGATCGACTAGTGTCGCGGCGAATGTCTCGAGCGGCAGCGAGTCCCAGTTGGAGATTCCACTCAAGGTGGCGGACAAGGCCATCGGTTTTCTCGTTGTCGGAAGCACAGAGTCGGGTGCGTTCGGCCGGGAGGACGTCGAGATCCTCAACGCGGCGGTGAATCAGGCGAGCATCGCGATCGCCCGCGCGCGCCTGCTGGTGAGCGAGCGCCAAAGGGCCGACGAGCAGAAGGCGCTCCTCGACACCATGGCGGATCTGTCTTCCGAGCGTGAGCTGTCCAAGCTTCTTCAGCGCGCGCTCGAGCGCGCCGTGAGACTTCTCGCCGTCACTGGCGGCGAGCTGGCGATCTACGACGAAGATCGGGAAGAGCTCGTCATCGTCGCCAGCCATAACATCGGCATGGATTCGACGGGCGTGCGTCTCAAGCTCGGTGAGGGCGCGATGGGCACGGTGGCGCACACGCACGAGCCTTTGATCGTTCCCAACTATCAGGAATGGAGCGGCCGGCCGTCAAAATACGCCGAGACTCCCGTGCGGTCGGTGATGGCGGCTCCGCTCCTGATCGGCAACCGCCTGGTGGGCGCAATCGCCATCGTCGACTCGGATCCTTCGCGCGAGTTCGGGCCCGGCGATCTGCGCCTTCTCAACCTCTTCACCCCGCAGGCTGCCATCGCGATCCAGAACGCGCGGCTCTACAACGAGGCGCAGCGGCAAAAACAGTACTTCGAGGCCGTCGTCCTCAACAGTCCGGTCGCGATCGTCACGCTGGATCTCGCCGGTGTCATCACCTCGTTCAACCCGGCGTTCGAGAAGCTGTTCGGATACGCGCCCGAAGATGCCGTCGGGAGGGAGCTGGATCAGCTCCTCAACACGGAGGAGACGCTCGCCCAGGCATCGAAGTACACCGCTCAGGCCACGCACGAGATAGCGCGGGGAATCGGAAAACGGCGGCGCAAGGACGGCTCGTTCCTCGACGTAGAGCTGGCCGGCGTTCCCGTCATCGTGGATGGAGAGCGGGTTGGAAT
The DNA here is from genome assembly GCA_046714195.1 of Gemmatimonadaceae bacterium. Lineage (GTDB taxonomy): Bacteria > Gemmatimonadota > Gemmatimonadetes > Gemmatimonadales > Gemmatimonadaceae > UBA4720. Next base: position 3,634 of record JBKKAY010000211.1, on the reverse strand, counting down.
CATGGCCCTTTACCACGACGTCACGGATCTCCTCCGCGCCAACGAAAAAGCCGAGGCCGCGAACACGGCCAAGAGCCAGTTTCTGGCCAACATGAGCCACGAGCTGCGCACGCCGCTGAACGCGATCATCGGCTACAGCGAGATCCTTCAGGAAGAAGCGGCGGATTCGGGAAACTCTAGCTCCGTGGCGGACCTTCAGAAGATCCAGTCCGCCGGCAAGCCCCTGCTCGCGCTGATCAATGATGTGCTCGATCTCTCCAAGATCGAAGCAGGCAAGATGGACATCTTCCCCGAAACCTTCTCCATCAGCAGCGTCGTCGACGAGGTGGCGACCACCGTCAACCCGCTGCTTTCGAAGAACGCCAATACGCTCCGCGTGGTTTGTCCGCAGTCCATCGGCACCATGCACTCCGACCTGACCAAGGTGAGACAGATCCTTCTCAACCTGCTATCCAATGCCTGCAAGTTCACCGAACGGGGAACCATCGCGCTCGAAGTATCTCGCGAAAAAGCGGGAGCCGGTTCTACCGTAGTATTCCGCGTCACCGACTCGGGCATCGGCATGACGGAAGCCCAGATCGCAAAGCTGTTCGAAGCCTTCACGCAGGCCGAAGTGTCCACCACCCGCACCTACGGCGGAACGGGCCTCGGGCTGGCGATAACGAGAAAGTTCTGCCAGCTGCTGAACGGCGACGTGAACGTGACGAGTGAGCGGGGCAAGGGCTCGACGTTCACCGTCCGCATTCCCCCGACAGTCGAGTGAAGACGTGATCTCCACGACTCAGACATCTTCGGCGCCCGATCCGGGGCAGGACACCCGGAGATCCGCGATGCTGCGGCTAACGACCCGCATCGCCGCAGCGCAGAGTCAGAAGGACATCTTCACCGGACTCGCGTTCGGCATGATGGACCAGTGCTTCGGCTACACCGGTGTGGAGGTGCGTCTCGCCGCCGACGACCGGTCAGTAGTACAGGCAGGAGATCTGGCGGCCGCCGCCGCCAGACTCGAGATGCCGTTCGCCGCCGACGGCGGTGTGTCCGGAATGATCACCGTCGAGCGGGTGCCGGGAGCGACGTTCGACGAAGTGGACCGCGAGCTCCTTTCTGTCGCCTCCTTGCATGTCGCTGTCGCTGTCGCGCGTGCGGGGTTTCTGGATTCGGAGAAGCGCCGCGCCCAGGAGCAGCAGGCGCTGCTGGACACGCTCGCCGATCTCTCCGGACATCTCGAGCTGTCGCAGCTCCTCCAGGCGGTGCTTCAGCGCGCGATAACGCTGCTCGGAGTCAGCGGCGGCGAGCTCGCCATTCTCGACCAGCAGACCAACGAGATGGTGATGGTGGCGAGCCTCAACCTCGGCACCGACTCCACCGGCGTGCGCATGCGTCTCGGCGAAGGCGCGATGGGACTCGTCGGTCAGACGCACGAGCCGCTGATAATCCCCGACTACCAGGCGTGGACGGGCAAATCGGGCAAGTACGAGCAGAGCAGCGTGTACGCGGTGATGGCCGCTCCGCTCCTTATCGGCAAGCGCCTCGTCGGGGTGATAGCCAGCGTTCACTCCGACCCCGCCCGGAAATTCGGACCGGAAGATCTGCGGCTGCTGGAGATGTTCGCGCCTCAGGCCGCTATCGCGATCGAGAATGCGCAGCTCTTCACCGAGGCGCGCCGCCGTTCGGAGGAGCAGACAGCCCTGCTCGAGACCCTGTCCGCCCTTTCGGGCGAGCTCGAGCTCTCGAAAGTTCTCGACGCGGTTCTGAATCGGGCCGTCTCCCTGCTCGGCGTCACCGGGGCTGAGCTCGCGATTTACGAGGAGGATACCGGCGACCTCGTGGTCGTCGCGAGCCACAATCTCGGCGCCGATTCCCTTGGCACCCGTATGAAGAGCGGCGAGGGAGCGATGGGACGCGTCGCGAGAACCCGGGAGCCCCTTGTCATTCCCCACTACCAGGAATGGGCGGGACGCTCCCAGAAGTACACCGTCGCAACATTCCAGTCCGTCCTTGCTGCCCCGCTTCTGATAGGAACGCGGCTGGTCGGAGTCATCGCCGCCGTCCACTCGGATCCGCGCCACGCCTTCGGCGAGGAAGGCCTGCGGCTCATCAACCTGTTTGCGTCGCAGGCGGCGGTAGCAATCGAAAACGCACGGCTCTTCACATCGGAGCGAAAGCGCGCCGAGGAGCAGCAGGCCCTGCTCGATACGCTGTCGGATCTGTCGGGTGAGCTGGAGCTGTCGAAGGTTCTCAATGCCGTGCTCAATCGCGCCATCAAGCTGCTCGGCGTCACCGGCGGGGAGCTGGCGACCTACGATCAGAGAAAGAAGGAGCTCCGGATAGCGGCCAGCCTCAACATGGGAGTCGATTCAGCCGGTACCCGCATGCGGCTCGGCGAAGGCGCGATGGGCTACGTCGCGCAGACACAGGAGCCATTTACCATTCCAAACTATCAGGAGTGGAGCGGCCGCTCGGCGAAGTACGAGGTATCGACCGTTCACTCGGTGATGGCCGCGCCGCTGCTCATTGGCAATCGACTCGTAGGTGCGATCGCCATCGTGCATTCCGACAAGACGCGCACACTCGGCGACGAAGACCTGCGCCTGCTCCAGCTCTTCGCACCCCAGGCCGCGATAGCGATCGAGAACGCCCGCGTGTACGAGGCGGCGCAACAGCAGTTCGAGGCGCTCGTGCTCAACAACCCCGTTGCCATCGCCAACGTTGATCTCGACTTCAATATCGTTACCGCCAACCCGGCGTTCGAGGAACTCTTCGGGTACACGCAGGATGAGATAGTCGGCAGAAATCTCGACGAGGTGGTGACCACGCCCGAGCTGCGGGCCGAGGCGACCCAGCACACAGCGATCGGTAAGGCGGGACAGGTATCGCGCGGCATGGGACGGCGCCGGCGCAAGGACGCCACGCTCATCGACGTCGAGCACTTTACGATTCCTGTCATCGTCGCCGGCGAGAAAGTCGGCATCATGGCGCTCTACCATGACGTCGGCGAGCTCCTGGGCGCGAGGCGCGCGGCCGAGACCGCCAGCCAGTCCAAGAGCCAGTTCCTGGCCAACATGAGCCACGAGCTTCGCACTCCCCTCAACGCCATCATCGGCTATAGCGAGATGCTCCAGGAGCAGGCCGAGGAGGAAGGCCGGACCGGATACGTTCCCGACCTGGTGAAGATCCGCTCAGCCGGACGACATCTGCTGTCGCTGATAAACGATGTGCTCGATCTCTCCAAAATCGAAGCCGGCAAGATGGAGCTATTTCTCGAGGAGTTCCCCGTTCGGGACATGGTGCGAGACGTCACCGCTACCGTCCAGCCGCTCATCGTGAAAAACGGGAACAGGCTCCTCACCCAGTTCGACGTCGCCGTCCGAATGGCGCGCGCCGACGTTACCAAGACGCGGCAGGTGCTGTTCAATCTCCTAAGCAACGCCAGCAAGTTCACCGAGAGGGGAGACATCCGCCTCTCTGTCCGGCGTGATGGGGACGACATTATTTACGAAGTGAGCGATTCCGGGATAGGCATGACGCCGGAGCAATCCGCAAAGCTGTTCGAGGCGTTCGCCCAGGCAGACTCGTCAACCAGCAAGCACTTCGGCGGCACCGGGCTCGGGCTTGCCATCAGCCGCCAGTTCTG
>JBKKAY010000210.1:0-8103 GCA_046714195.1 Gemmatimonadaceae bacterium | reverse complement strand
GGGGCCTTCTTCACCTGAGCGATGAGCCGGTTGTACTCCACCGCGGCCGCGCGGATCGCGTCGGGGTTACCGGTCTCCCACTCAAGGGTGTCGAGCACAAAGAGAGATTTCCGGATCGCCGGGATCTTGGCCGCGTTGAACGCATAGACCCGAACGCCGGGCACGCCGGAGGTCGATTCCTTTACATCGGCGCACGGCTGGGCGCTGCCGTCGAGCAGGGTTTTCTCTGGAACTGGGTGGATCAGGGACAACGCGGCAACTAACACGGCTCCTCGAAAGAACACTCCGGTCTCCGGATGGGGTCGTTCAAAAGACGCTCGAGCCGGCGGTTTGGGAACGAAGCGGACTGCAAGGCAACACCGTCTACCGTTGCGTTATGAGTCTACTGTTCAGCGTTTTCCGTGTCGCGTTAACGAGAGGATTGACGTTTGGGCGCTGGTCGGAACGCATAACGGACAACGCAAAAACGGTAAACGCACGACGCAACGGTGATCCCCACCCGAACCTTTACTTCCGCCGATTGGTCCGCTAAGTTACTAGGCTACAGCGATTTAAGAACCAGAGACAGGCGCCGGCACAATGCCAGGCGCGAGAGACCAAATGGCATTCGAGAAAACACCCACCGTAGAGAAGTACCGCACCCACGCAACTGATAGCGGATCGACCGAAGTTCAGGTCGCACTTCTCACCGAGCGCATCAACTATCTGACGGGACACTTCCGCAGCCACGCGAAGGATCACCACAGCCGTCGCGGCCTGCTCAAGATGGTCGGACGTCGCCGGCGCCTTCTCGACTACCTGAGGCGCACGAATCTCGAAGGATATCGCAAGATCATCGCCGATCTTGGACTCCGCTACTAATCTGGCTCTTTGATCCTGCCGCGCGGGCGCACAATGCTTCCGCGCGGTTTGTGCTAATCAGAGACAACAAAAAAACTTATGCAACGCATCGAAAGAACATTCGCCGGCAGACGCCTAGTCATCGAGACAGGCCGCATGGCGAAGCAGGCAGCGGGCTCAGCGCTCGTTCAGTACGGCGACACGATGGTTCTCGCCGCAGTCACAGTCAGTGACAACGAAAGTCCCCTCCCGTTTTTCCCTCTCCTCGTAGAGTACAAGGACAAGGCCTACGCCGCCGGCAAGATCCCGGGCGGATTCATCAAGAGAGAAGGCCGTCCCTCCGATCCGGAAATCCTCAAGGCGCGAGTCATCGACAGATCGATCCGCCCGCTGTTTCCGGAAGGGTTCAAGAATGAAGTCCAGGTCTTCATCTACGTAATCTCCGCCGACCAGGAGAACGACGCCGACGTGATGGCCCTGGTCGCCGCATCGTTCGCTCTCAACGCTTCGAAGATCCCGTTCATGGGACCGATCGCTGGCGTCCGTGTGGGCAGAATGCAGGAGAAGTGGATCCTCAACCCGACCTTCCAGCAGCTTCCTTACAGCGACATGGACATCGTCCTTGCCGCCTCGAAGGACTCGATCATGATGGTCGAGGGCGGCGCGCTCGAAGTTTCCGAAGCCGACGTGCTCGAGGCGCTGACCGTCGGTCACAAGGGCGTCCAGGAGCTGATCGCGATCCAGGAAGAAATGCTGCGCGAAAAACGCGCGGAGAAGATGCAGTGGAAGAAGGCGGAGGTCCCTGCGCCGTTGACGCTCCGTGTGGATGAACTGGCAAAAGGTCGCATCGCCGAAGCCATCAACCAGAAGGACAAGCACACCCGCATCGAAGCGGTCGAGCTGGTGAAGAAGGAAGCGATCAAACAGCTCCTCACCGAATTCCCGGACAACTCGAAGGATTTGAGCAACCTCGTCGGAGACGTCGAGTACCACACGCTCCGCTCGCAGGTGCTGGACACCAACAAGCGCGTCGACGGACGCGGGACCAAGGACGTGCGCGACATCACCATTGATGCGCCGGTCCTCCCACGCGCCCACGGCTCCGCGCTCTTCACGCGCGGCCAGACCCAGGCGCTCGTTGCCGTCACGCTCGGCACCGCCAACGACGTGCAGCGCCTCGACAGCATCGACGATGCCGGCGAGACCACCAAGTCGTTCATGCTCCACTACAACTTCCCGCCGTTCTCCACCGGTGAAGTGAGACCGATGCGCGGCACCAGCCGTCGCGAGATCGGGCACGGCAACCTGGCAGAGCGCGCGATCCAGGCCGTGTTGCCGGCGTTCGAGGAGTTCCCGTACACCATCCGGATCGTCTCCGACATCCTCGAGTCGAATGGCTCGTCGTCGATGGCGTCCGTATGCGGTGGCTCGCTGGCGCTGTTCGATGCCGGCGTGCCGCTCCGCTCCGCCGTCGCCGGCGTGGCGATGGGACTCATCAAGGAAGGGAAGAAGTACGCGATCCTCACCGACATCCTCGGCACCGAAGATCACCTGGGCGACATGGACTTCAAGGTCGCGGGCACCGAGACCGGAATCACGTCCATCCAGATGGACATCAAGGTCGAGGGTCTCGACCTCCAGATCGTGAAGGAAGCCCTCGCTCAGGCACGCGAAGGCCGGCTCCACATCCTCGGCGAGATGAGCAAGGCGCTCTCCGCGCCGAGAGCGGATCTGTCGCCGTACGCGCCGCGTATCGTCACGGTCAACATCAGCCCCGAGAAGATCGGCGATCTGATCGGTCCGAAGGGCAAGACCATCCGTGGCATTCAGGAAGAGACTGGCGCCGAGATCACGGTGGATGACACCGGTCTCGTCACCATCGCCGCTGTGGGCGGTGAAGCGATGGAGAGAGCGCGCCAGATGATCCAGGCGCTAACGGCCGAGCCGATCATCGGCGAGACCTACGAGGGATCGGTGAAGAGCACGACGGCATTCGGCGCATTCGTCGAGATCATGCCCGGCACCGAAGGCCTCGTTCACATCTCCGAGCTCAAGCACGGCCGCACCGAGAAGACCGAGGACGTGGTCAAGAAGGGCGACCGCGTGAAGGTCAAGCTGCTCGAGCGCGACGAGCGCGGACGTCTCCGCCTGTCAATGAAGGCGCTGGTTCCGAAGCCGGAAGGCGAAGGATTCAGTGGGGGTGGCGGCGGCAACGGTGGCGGCGAGGGAAGCGGTGTCGCGATGGCAGCTGACGGCGCATCGGGCGGCGAACAGTCCGAGGGAGGCGAGGGTGAAAGATCCGAGCGTCCCCGCTCTGACCGCGGCGACAGGCCTCGCCGTCCACGCAGTGGTGCTGGTCGCGGTGGATCTGGTGGAGGACGCTCACGGGAGTGAGCCAGGTCGCGCAGTGCGCTGAGTCCGACCTTCGACGCACCGTTCTTCCGAACGGACTGACCGTACTCTCGGAATCAATGCCGGGAGTACGGTCGGTCGCTTTGGGGGCGTGGGTGCGCGCGGCATCGCTGCACGAGGCCCCCGAGAAAATGGGCGTCTCGCACATGCTGGAGCACATGGTGTTCAAGGGGACGCCGACGAGGACCGCCAGGCAGCTTGCGCTCGCCCTGGAGACACTCGGCGGCTCACTCGACGCCTACACTGCCCGCGAGCACACCTCGTATCAGGCGCGGGTGCTGGACGAGCACCTGTCGCAAGCGGCGGATGTCCTCGGCGATCTGATCTTCAGGCCGAGTCTCCGTCCCGCCGACCTCGCCCTCGAGAGGAAAGTCGTGCTCGAAGAGATCAACACGGTCGACGATACGCCGGACGACCTCGTCTTCGAGCTGCACAATGCCCAGATGTGGGGCCAGCATCCCTATGGGTATTCGATCCTCGGAACCCGGGAAACCGTCGGCGCGCTCAAGGTAGAAGATCTGCGGGCGCTCCATTCCCGCGCCTACCACCCCGAGCAGATCGTCGTGGCCGCCGCCGGGAACGTCGAGCACGATGCGCTCACCGACGTGCTCGAGTCGACCGGTTGGGGGGATATTCCTTCCGGCGGACTACCCGTCCTTCGATCTCCGGCCCCTGTCGTGCAAGCCCCTCAAGCCGTGCACTTCGATCGTGATACCACCCAGACCCATATCGTCATCGGCGGGCCCGCGTTTTCGCACCGGGATCCGCGCCGGTACGCGATGAGCATGGTCGGCATGATGTTCGGCGGCGGGATGAGCTCGCGGCTTTTCCAGCGTATCCGGGAAGAGCTCGGGCTCGCCTACGCGGTCTACGCGTTCCAGTCGTTCCACGAGGACGCTGGAATGCATGGCGTCTATGTCGGGACAGCCCCCGAGACGGCCAGGGCAGCCGTCGATGCGATCAACGACGAGCTGGAAAAGCTCTCGGCGCAAGGCCTCAGCGAACTTGACCTCGCCGCTGGAAAAAGCCAGCTGAAAGGACAGATTACACTGTCGCTCGAGAGTCCGAGTTCGCGGATGTACCGGGCGGCGGGCGTCGAGCTGTACGGAGAGCCTTATCGGACCCTGGACGAAGTCCTGTCTCTCATCGACGCGATCGACCTGGAGCTGGTTAGCGAGATCTGCGCTGAATTCTACAATCCGGCTCGACAGACGCTGGTGAGCCTTGGCCCGAGGGCGGCGACATGATGACACGCCCTTCAACCTTCATTTTGAGTTTTCGAGAGCTTTCATGAAAATCGGGGTCCCGAAGGAGATCAAGACCAACGAGAATCGCATCGCACTGGTGCCCGCCGGTGCCGAGGCCTTGGTCGCCGCGGGTCACAGCGTGATGATCGAGAAGGGGGCCGGCGAGGGAAGCGGCTTCCCGGATGAAGCCTATACCTCGGTGGGGGCGAAGATCGGCCCCGACGCTGACACGGTGTGGCGCGAAGCCGAAATGATCATGAAGGTCAAGGAGCCGATCGCCCAGGAATGGCCGCGCATACGGCGCCAGCAGTTGATCTTCACCTACTTCCACTTCGCCGCCGACGAAAAGCTGACGCGCGCCCACATCGATTCGGGCGCCGTTTGCATCGCCTACGAGACCGTGGAGCTGCCGTCCCGCGAGCTTCCGCTCCTGACCCCGATGTCCGAGGTCGCCGGCCGGATGGCCGTCCAGGAAGGGGCCAAGTACCTCGAGAAGCTCTATGGCGGCCGTGGGGTTCTGCTCGGTGGCGTTCCGGGTGTGGCGCCCGCCAAAGTGGTGATCCTCGGCGGTGGAATCGTCGGAATCAATGCGGCGAAAATGGCAGCCGGGCTCGGAGCCAAAGTGACCGTCCTCGACCTGGATCTCGAGCGTCTCCGGTACCTTTCGGATGTGATGCCGGCGAATGTCACGCTGATCTATTCCAATCGTCACAACATACTGGAGCAAATCTCCACCGCCGACCTCGTAGTGGGGGCGGTTTTGATCCCCGGGGCAGTGGCACCGCGCCTCATTCGCCGGGAGGATCTCAAGAAGATGCAGCCGGGAGCAGTAATCGTGGACGTCGCAATCGATCAGGGTGGATGTGTGGAAACGATCAAGGCGACTACGCACGAGAATCCGACATACATAGTCGATGGCATCATCCACTATGGCGTTGCAAACATGCCCGGCGGAGTACCGCGGACGTCAACGCTGGCGTTGACGAACGCAACCCTTCCTTACGCGATGCAGCTCGCCAACAAGGGATGGAAGCAGGCGCTCAAGGAAAACCCCGCACTCAAGAAGGGACTCAATGTCGTCGATGGCAAAGTCACCTACGCCGCTGTTGCTGAGGCGTTCGGCTTGCCGTTTACACCTCCCGATTCATATTTGAACTAATGCGCTGGCCATTCTTCAAGGCGGGGCAGCTTTTCCCCGCAAACGCAATCGCCGTTGACCTCGGCACGGCAAACACGCTGATCTATGTGAAGGGCGAAGGCATTGTGCTCAACGAGCCTTCCGTCGTGGCACTCGATCGCGAGACCAGGAAGATAAAAGGTGTCGGGCTCGAGGCGAAGCGAATGCTCGGCCGCACACCGGAAAACGTGATCGCCGTGCGGCCGATGAAGGACGGCGTCATCGCCGACTTCGATGTCACCGAGAAGATGCTGAGATACTTCCTGGCCCTCATCATCGAGAACCACGTGTTCAAGGTGAAGCCGCGCGTTATCGTGTGCGTGCCTTCCGGCATTACCGAGGTCGAGAAGCGCGCCGTGCGCGATTCCGCACTCGGCGCCGGCGCCAAGGAAGTATTCATGGTCGCCGAGCCCATGGCGGCTGCCATCGGTGTGGGACTTCCGGTTGAGACTCCGACCGGCAACATGGTGATCGACATCGGCGGCGGCACAACCGAGATCGCGGTCATCGCGCTGTCCGGAATCGTGAGCGACACCTCGATCCGCACCGGCGGCGACGAGCTGGACATGGCCATCGTCCAGTTCATGCGGAAGAACTACAACCTACTCATTGGCGAATCGACCGCCGAACAGGTGAAGATCCAGATCGGGTCGGCCGCGCCCGTCGGCGACGAAAGGGAGATGGACGTGAAGGGCAGGGACCTCGTATCCGGAATCCCGAAGACGGTGCGCGTGCATTCCTCCGAGATCCGCGATGCGGTGCAGGAGCCCATTCAGCAGGTAGTGGACGCGGTGCGTCGCGCGCTGGAAATCACGCCGCCCGAGCTGGCGGCCGACATCGTCGACCGCGGTATCGTAATGACGGGCGGTGGCGCTCTCATTCGCGGCCTCGACGTCCTCTTGTCCCAGGAGACGGGTCTTCCGATTCACGTCGATGAGGATCCTCTGACCTGCGTAGTGCGGGGTTGTGGCCGTATCCTCGACGACGAGGCGAAATACTGGTCAGTGTTGGCGACCTGAGATAACTCGTGGCCCGCGCTGTACGGAGCAATACCAGGGTAGATCTGATCGTTCTCGCCGTTTGCATCGCACTGGCGCTGGCGGCGCGGACACTCCCGGCCACGATGCGGGATCCGATTGCCACGTCGATGCGCCGCACGATCCTGGCGCCGCTGGTGATGCTCCAGGGCAGATCGGAAATGAGCCGCCAATCACTGCTGTTGGCGGAATCGAAGACCGCGGTGCGGGACAGCGTTTCGCTCACCGCGATGAGAGCCGGCTCACTCGAGGGAGAAAACGACCGGCTCCGCAAGGTGATCGGCCTCGGATCCCGTTTGCGCTGGGGATTCGTCCCCGCCGAAGCGCTCCACGGGCGTGGAATCCGCGATGAGACGACGGTGATTCTCACCGCCGGGTCCAATGCCGGCGTCACCAGGATGAGTCCCGTGCTGGCGCCCGAGGGAATGGTGGGCGTGGTCGACGCCGTCGATCCCACCATGAGCCACGCGATGTTGTGGACGCACCCGGATTTTCGCGTCAGCGCGATGTCGCCCGACGGAACTGCGTTTGGAATTGCGCAGGCCCACCTGCGGAGCAACGTGGGCGGGTACCTGCTCGAGCTGCGCGGCGTTCCCTTCAGGTCGACTCTCAAGCCCGGCCAGCTGATCGTGAGCTCGGGCTGGGGCGGAGTCTGGCCGCGTGGAATTCCGGTCGGTACGGTGCTCCAGGAGATCCAGACTTCAGAGAGCTGGGCGCGGACCTATCTATTGAAGCCGGCCGTGAATCCGGCGGACATCTACTCGGTGATGATCCTCCGGCGGGACCGGGCTGCGCGAGGCCTGGACGGCGTGTGGGAGAGTGTAGCCGAAGCCGATGCGGCGGCGCAGCGGATCGTGGTGGCCGGTGATTCGGCGGCAAAGACCGCCGCTCTGGCGGAGGCGGCGGCTCGCCGCGCCGTCCTCGACAGCACTGCGCGCGCGGGCCAGGTTGCTCCTCGGCCAGGCGACACCACGCGCGTCACTCCGGTGCCGCCAGCGGTGCGTCGGCCTGCGCCCGTGAATCCGACGCCTCCTCCCGGTGGCGCCCGTGTCCTCACCGGCCCCGAGCAGACGGACACCGCGCCTCGCACTCCTCCCCCGACCGACACTATTCCGCCGGGACCCGGACTGACACGATGAACTTCGGTCCGGTCATTCGTGCTACGATCACTTTCGCGATTTTCATAGTTCTGCACTACACGCTCCGCCCCCTGCTCGGGTGGCGCGCGCCGATGGACTTCCTGATTCTCGCGCTCCTGCTAGTCGCGGTGCGCGTCCGGCCCGGGACGGCCGCCGTGATCGGGTTTCTGCTCGGAATTATCTCCGACTCGCTCGCCCCGGAGGCACTTGGCGCCGGCGCCATCGCGATGACGACGGTCGGCTTCGGTGCA
>JBKKAY010000209.1:0-6238 GCA_046714195.1 Gemmatimonadaceae bacterium | reverse complement strand
TGCGCGTGGACGGCGGAGCGTCCGCCAACAACTGGCTGCTCCAGTACCAGGCCGACGTCCTCAACATCCCGGTCGAGCGGGCCGACATGATCGAGACCACCGCGCTTGGGGCTGCCGGCCTGGCCGGTATCGCGGGCGGAGTCTGGAAGGAAGCGGAGGAGTTCATCGGGACGAGGACGTTCACCAAGTTCACGCCGGCAGCTTCCCGTGACGCCGCCGAGGAAGGGATAGCGGGTTGGCAGCGCGCGGTCCGCGCAACTCTGACATGGGCGCAGGATCGCGGAACCCCATCGAGCCTCGGCGCGCGTACACGGAAAAAATCGAAGGGCAGGATCGCCTCGAAGGGCGCGGGGAAATCCAGGGGCGTCGCCAAGTCGGGGGCCGTGAAAAAACCCAAGACCGGCGGAAAGAAATCCGCGGCGAAATCGTCGGCCAGGAAACGAGCTCGATGAGGCCGATCATCAATCTCAGTCTCGGTCTCAATCTCCTGTTCGCTCAGGTCGCGGTCGAGAAGGACTCGTGGTTCGGAGTCGACAAGATCAAGCACTTCTTTCTGTCGGCATTCGTGACGAGCGTGACCTTCAGCGCGATCCAGGCGGCGGGGGCGAACAAGAAAACGGCGATGACCGGGGCGGTCGGGGCGAGTCTCGCGGTGGGGGTCGCGCGCGAGGTTTACAATCGCCGGACCACCCAGCTGTTCAGCTTCAAGGATCTCACTTGGGACGCAGTTGGGACAGCGGCTGCGGCGACGATGCTGAACCAGACGAGGAGATAGGAGCGAGAAACCTAGAAAGACACCGATGCGAGACGGCAGAAGCACAGTTTCTGGTTGCGAGAGGAAACATGCAGAGCACAACTGGCTCCTCCGGTGAGAAGTGAGATGTCGTTCTCCTCGCAACTCAGAACTACGCTTCTGGCCCCTCGCATCTGTGTCTTTCTGGGTTAGCTGACGACTAGCAGTAGTTGACCAGGAATTGCCCCCGCCCCAAAATTGATGCGTTGGGCTAATCGCATTCGTCCACCACTTTTCCGTCCAATGACAACTCGCCGCGCCTTCCTCAGATCCGCCGCCGCCGCGACCGCGGTCGCCGGACTCGGCTCGTGCGCAACCGCCGGGATGCCGGCGGCTCCGCCGCCATCAGCCGATACGTCCGATCCCACGATCAATGATCTCGCTCTCGAAGGCTTGAATGCCGCGCGCGCTGCGGGAGCCTCCTACGCCGACACTCGCATCGGCCGCTACCGACAGCAGCAGGTCAGCACCCGCGAGCGCCAGGTAACCGGCGTCAATGATTCCGAATCGTACGGAGTCGGCGTGCGGGCTCTGGTCGATGGCTCGTGGGGATTCGCCGCCACCAGCGAGATGACCCGCGCGGGCGTGCAGCGGGCCGCGGGTGAAGCCGTTCGACTCGCGCGCGCAGCACGCGGCGCCCAGAAGCGGAGAGTCGAGCTGGCCCCGGCAGCGGCGGTCAAGGGAACCTGGCGGACGCCGATCGTACGCGATCCGATCGATGTGCCGATCGAGGAAAAGGTCGCGCTCCTGCTCGCCGCCAACGAAGCCGCGCTCAAGGTGCCGCGAATTCGCTTCGTGAATTCCAGCATGTCTCTGCTCCGCGAGGAAAAGACGCTCGCCACCACCGACGGCACGCTCACCACCCAGACATTCGTGCGCGTGGGACCGAATTTCACCGCGACGGCATTCGCCGACGGCGACGTTCAGGCCTACAGTGAAGAGCTCGCGCCGCGCGGATCGGGCTGGGAGTACATCGAGTCTCTCAATATGCCAGGCAACGCCGAGCGTTGGGCGTCGCTCGCGGCGGAAAAGCTGACCGCCAAGTCAGTGGTGCCCGGCAGGTACGATCTCATTCTCGATCCGACCAATCTCTGGCTCACCATTCACGAATCGATCGGCCATCCGACCGAGCTCGATCGCGCGATGGGACTCGAGGCGAATTACGCGGGCACCAGCTTCGTCGCGCCGCCCGAGAATTTTATCGGCAAGTTCAAGTACGGGCCGGAATTCATGAACGTCCAGGCTGACCGCACCCAGGAAAACTCGCTCTCGCGTGTCGGCTGGGACGACGAGGGAGTTCCCGCCGACAAGTGGCTGATCATCGAGAAGGGAATCTTCAAGGACTACCAGACCACCCGCGACCAGGCGGCGTGGATCGCCAACCTCACCGGCGTGCGGCGCTCGCATGGAACGTCGTTCGCCGACTCGTGGTCGACCGTCCAGTTCCAGCGGATGCCCAACATCTCGCTGATGCCCGGCGAGCGGAACATTGGACTCGACGAGATCGTGGCCGACACCGCCAACGGCATCGTCGTCAAGAATCGCGGCTCGTGGTCGATCGATCACCAGCGCTACAACTTCCAGTTCTCGGGCCAGGCGTACTACGAGGTCAAGAACGGAAAAATCACCGGCATGCTCAAGGACGTCGCGTACCAGGCGAATACTCCACAGTTCTGGAACAGCATGGACATGATCGGCGGTCAGAACAGCTACTGGCTCGGCGGATCTTTCGGCGACGGCAAGGGTGAGCCGTCTCAGTCGAACTCGGTCAGCCACGGCTGCGTTCCCGCCCGGTTCAAGCAGGTGAATATCGTCAGCACCGGGAGGACGTTGTGAAGCCCCGCTCGCTGTTCCACTCGGCCGGTGCCGCGCTGGCGCCGCTCCTGTCACGCGAGCAGGCGAAGGCGCTCACCGATCGGATACTGGGGATGTCCACCGCCGACGAGACGCGCGTCACCGTCAACAGCGGGTGGGAAGGCAACACCAGGTTCGCGGGCGGTGAGATCACGACCTCCGGCGAATCCGTGGACACGACCGCAAGCATCAGTGCGAGGATCGGAAATCGCCGGGCTTCGGCGACCACCAACGTGCTCGACGATGCGTCGCTGCGCCGCACCGTGGATCTCGCGGCGCGTTTGGCCAGGCTCTCGCCCGAAGATCCGGAGCTCATGCCGGAGCTCGGTAGCCAGAGCTACCTGAACGTGCCCGGATTCCTCGACTCTACCGCCAACCTCGGCCCTGAAGCGCGCGCGACCGCGGTCCGCCGCGTGATCGAGCGGGCCACCGAAGTAGGACGGCCAGCGGGCGACGTGTTCGTCGCGGGTTATCTCGAGGCGAGCGCTGGAACGCGCGCGATTGCCAACAACAAGGGACTTTTCGCCTACCACGGCTCCACCGACGCCGGTCTCTCGACCACCGTCCGGACTCCGGATCGGACCGGCTCGGGCTGGGCGTCGGCTGGCGCGCGCGATTGGTCGGCTATCGATCCAGGCGCGCTCGGAGCGCGAGCGGCGCAAAAGGCCGTCGCCTCCCGCAATCCGGTGGCGATCGAGCCGGGTCTCTACACTGTGGTGCTCGAGCCGGGCGCCGTCGCCGACTTCATTCCGCTCTTGTCCGGCGCATTCAACGCGCGCACCACTGACGAAGGCCGCGGACCATTCTCAGTGCGCGGAACAGCAGGCGGCAGTAAGCTCGGTCAGAAAGTCGCCGATTCGCGCGTCACCATCTTTTCCGATCCCGCCGATCCCGAGTTGCTCGCGGCGCCGTTCGACGGCGAAGGCTTCCCGCTGGCGCGCCGGGTGTGGATCGAGAACGGAACGCTGAAGAATCTCGCCTACTCCCGGTTCTGGGCCAAAAAACAGGGCGTCGAGCCGACAGGCGGAGGTGGTGGAGGCGGTGGAGGCGGAGGCGGTGGTGGCGGAGGCGGCCTCCCCGGCGGATTGAAGATGGTCGGGGGAACCAAGACCACCGAGGAGCTGATCGCCGGCACTCAGCGCGGGATTCTGGTGACGCGGTTCTGGTACATCCGGTTCCTCGATCCGCGCACGGTGCTGCTCACCGGTCTCACCCGCGATGGGACGTTCCTCATCGAGAACGGCAAGGTCACCCGCAGTCTCAAGAATTTCCGCTGGAACGAGAGCCCGCTCTTCCTCCTCAACAAGATCGACGAGATTGGACGGGCGGAGCGGACTGCGACGGGTCAGGTGATGCCCAGCATCCGGGCCAAGGATTTCAACTTCACCTCGCTCTCAGATGCCGTGTGATTGGCTGAGGGCTATGGCTTGGGAGCTGGCTCAAGGGTTTGCATGGAGCTTGCCACCGGCAAGTTCAGCAGTAGAGTGGCTCACTCACGGTCATCGCACTCCAAATGTGAGTGTCGCCCACTTTGACTCGTAGTCGATCGTCGTGTCGGCGGCGGACCGTTGCATGTGGATGAACTTTACGTACCAGACGCCACGTGAGCGGATCCTGATGCGGGCGATTCCATCCCGGTCGGTGCGGACGGTTCGCTGTGCTATGCGCGCGCCGCTCGGCGTCCGTCCGCCGGAGACCACGACTTGGTTCGCCACCGGTTCGCCTTCTACCACCGCCCGAATCCGCAGCGTCCCGCCCACGCTGAGCGCATAAGGATTGTTGACAGGCACCAACTCGGCGGGGTAGCCGAGCTCAGCGCTGTACCCCGCGGTTCGTGTTGGGCCGACCTGAATGACCGCCTTCACGTGCTTCGAGTAGCGTTCCCGGGCCGGTTTGTTCAGCTCCCCGTCCCTTTTCCGGGCCGCCAGGATGTCGGGAAGACCATCGTCCGCGAGATAGGTATTGAAGTCTTTGGCCTCGAGTGGGATTTCGCGGGGGAGTGTGGAAGCGCCGATGACGTAGGTGCCGCTCTCGCCCACCGTCAGCGTGACGACACTCGTGTCGCCGACGTCCGCCCAGCCGGCGCGATCGAGTGGCGTCGCCATGCCGGCGTGGTTGGCGATCGAAAGATCGCGCAGCCTGTCCTTCGTCACGGTATTCTCGCTCTTGCTGAAGGTCCCGTTGAGGACGTGCAGCCGGACACTACTGCCGACCGGCACGAAGTAGCTCTCGGCCTTCAGGAACATGTCGTGGGCGGCGAGAGTGCCGGCGGTGACGAGGAGGAGAAGCGCGGGAACGAAAAGGCGGCGGGTCATATCGTCGGGGAATAGGTTGGTGATGATCGTGAGACTGATAATTATATGAGTTTCGGGATAGTTCTGGTGATAGACAGAACCTTATATTCAGCTCGTGAAGCCACGCAACAAATTTCTCATCGGCGGCGTCCTCGTCCTGGGCACCGCCGGCTATCTGGCCGCCAGCGCCATCAAGGATACCGGGGTCTACTACCTCACCCCCGGTGAGCTGTCGGCCAAGACCAGGTCCGATCCGACGTTTTACGAGACCGGCGTCAAGGTCGGCGCGCGCGTGGTGAGCGGGTCGATCGTCCGCGATCCGGGCGGGCGCCAGGTCTCATTCAAGGTCACCGACGGCGCGCAGACCTATGACGTCGTTTACCGCGGCATCACGCCCGACACCTTCACCGACGACGTCGACGTAGTCCTCGAGGGGCGCCTGGGCCGCGACCAGACATTCCGCGCCACCACGCTCCTCGCCAAGTGCGCGTCTCGGTACGAGAACGCACCCGAGAAGTACAGGGACACCCCAGGATACAAGAAAGCGAACCAAAGAGCGTGAAACTGCGCAAGATCGGCACCTACCTCAACGTCGGAGAGCCAATGCGAAATCGTCCATATCCGAGTTACATCACGGCCTTCGGGCTCTGCCTTGCCTTTCTCGTCAGCGTCGGCTGTTCGGGCGACAAGGACAAACAGGCCGGAAGCGACAGCGTCGGCATGGCGGCCGACACTATGGCAAGCCGATCGCTCTACGACCGGCTCGGAGGGAAATCCGCGATCACCGCGGTGGTCGATACCTTCGTGGCCCGCGTCGCCGCCGACACCCGCATCAACAGGAAATTCGCACGCAGCAACATCCCGCGCGTTAAGGCGATGCTCGTCGATCAGATCTGTGCGCAAACCGGCGGCCCGTGCACCTATTCCGGACGCTCGATGAAGGAAACGCACACCGCCATGGGAGTGACCGATGGCGAGTTCAATGCGCTCGTCGAGGACCTGGTGGCGGCGTTGAATCACTTCACCGTGCCGAAACGGGAGCAGGACGAGCTGCTGGCCGCGCTCGGTACTATGAAGGGGGACATAGTAGAAGTACAGAGCACGGCGACGGGAACGAGGCTCCCGACCGGCTTCAAGCCTGCCCCGGCCCTGGATGCGACGAAGGCCAAACCGTAACGAATCGCCATCTCACCGCAAGCGCCCGAGTCGGATAGAGCGTGATCCTCGTTGGTGAGCTGTCCCTCTGGGTCGCACTACTCATGGCGGCCTGGGGAGCGACGGTGTCGTTCGCCGGTGG
>JBKKAY010000208.1:0-3477 GCA_046714195.1 Gemmatimonadaceae bacterium | reverse complement strand
TCGGCGGTCGTGCGCAGCGAGCGCCGCAGACCGGGATCGTAGGCATCGGTCATGTCTGGGAACCTGACTTCTCCCGGTTGTAGCGGCCCGACCAGCGGATTGGCGCCCATCAGATTGAGGTGGTCGCAAATCATCATCAGGTCGCCGACGGCCAGCTTGGGCGAGATGCCGCCAGCGGCGTTCGATACGAAGAGCTCACGCGCTCCCAGCGCACGAAGGACCCGCACGGGAAATCCGGCCAGCGCGGCGGAGTGTCCCTCGTACATGTGGAAGCGGCCACTCAGCGCGGCGATTTGGCGTCCTCCCAGCGTGCCCACGATCAGCGCGCCATCGTGCCCGACGATTGTCGTCTCGGGAAATCCCGGGATCTCGCCGAACGGGATGCGGGTGCTTTCCTCAATCCTTTTCGCCAGGCCGCCGAGGCCGGAACCGAGGATCAAGCCAACGGATGTCGCGTGCGATCCGGTCTGCGCCCTGATCTTGGCAGCCGCCTGCTCCGCCTCGACGGAGGAGTACCGCACCTTCATTCCACCACCCCAAGCAGCTTCTCGATCTCGTCGGATGCGTCCTCGATCAGCATCAGCCTTTCCTCCCACGGAAGAAATGCGCACTCGAACCCGTTGAGGGCGATCCCCGCCAGCTCGTCCATCGAAAAACCCATGTGCTCGGCGGCGAAGACGAATTCGTCGGTCAATGTCGTGCCGCTCATCAGCCGGTTGTCGGTGTTGAGAGTGACGTTGAGCCCGCGATCGAAGTATTCGCGGAGCGGGTGCACGGCGTACGACGCGGCGACCCTCGTCTGGACGTTGCTGGTCAGACAGATCTCGAGCCCGATCCGGCGGTCATTCACATACTGCGTGAGCTCCGGATCCTCTATCAGGCGAGTCGCGTGTCCAAGCCTGTTGGCCCCGCAGAGGTGGACGGCCTGCCTCACTGAGTCGGCACCATCTCCTTCTCCGGCGTGCACGGTGACTGCAAGATCGTTCTCGCGCGCATGCCGGAATGCCCCCGCGTGGAGCGACGCCGGATTCCCCTTCTCGGCTCCAGCGAGGTCGAACGCGACTACGCCGTCGTGCTTGAACTCGACGGCCAGCCGGGCCATCTCCATTGAATGCGCGGCGGGATACTGGCGCAGACCGCAGATGATGGAACGCCCGATCACCCCGAAATCCTTCTCCGCCCGACGCAGCCCGCGCAGCGGCGCTTCGACCGCCTGCACCAGGGTGAGGCCCTGCACGACGTTCAGGATCGGCGCGTTCCGCACCTCGATGTAACGGACCCCATCGCGGGCAGCATCCTCGCCCAGCTCGTAGGCGATTCGCTCGAGCGCGTCTTCGGTTTGCATCACCGAAACCGTGATGTCGAAGAGCTTGAGGTAGTCCTCGAGGTTTTCGGCGTCGTCGACCCGCATGAACCGCGTCAGCTCCTCCACGGTCTGTTTCGGCATCGACGTCTTGTATTCCCGCGCGAGATCGAGAAGCGTCTCGGGGCGGACGGACCCATCGAGGTGGCAGTGCAGCTCCGCTTTTGGAAGCTGGCGCAGCTTACTCGAGAATATGGAAAGAGGAAGACTCATCGCTTCAGGTCAGGTCGGGGTCATCGGCGCCCGATTGTCGCGCGCGAACGATTCGGAAGATTGCGCCATTGTGAACGGGAGACGCCGGGTCGGCCGGAAGCCCCCGGCTGTCGGTGATCATGCGCTCGCCGCTTCTGATGGCCGCTGCCTCTGCTGGGTTCCATGTTTCAACCGCGTCCAGCGCGGTAGCCGACGAAGGCACCTCGACACCGGCAGTGTTGATGTAGATGCGAACGGTTTCCGTCACTCTGGAACTGGCGCAATTCGCGTTTCGGCGGGTGCAGTGACAGGCGTCGGGAGCTGACGCAGGTATCGGATGAAGGCGTCGAGATCGTCGATGTTGAGAGGCGCGGATGACGTCGCCCTGGCGCCGGCATTATACCCTGACCCTCCGGCCAACAGGAAGTTGTTCACGATGACTTTGTAGGTCCGCGCATCGTCGAGCGGCTCTCCATTCGCCATGGTGACCGATACGACGCGTGACCCACGCGCTTTGGTGGAATCGTATTTGACCATCATTCCGCTGACGTGGTCGTCGGGGCCGGTTCCACCCAGCATCGCCTCGAGCAATCCACGCAGCTGGCTTCCCGTCATGTTCAGCGCATGCAGGTTGTTGGCGAACGGCTGGATCTCGAACAGCGATCCGTAAGTAGCATCGCCCGCCCGCAGCTCTGTCCGGATGCCGCCATTGTTCATGATCGCGACGTCGCCCTTTCCAGCCCAGCGCTGAGCGTCCGCGATCAGGTTTCCCAGAGGGTACTGTCTGTCGCCTCGGGGAAGCGTCGCGGGGATGCTCGCGATACGCTGATTCATCCGAGGCCCGACTCGGGTCGCCGCTCGTCGCACGATCGAATCAACCGACGGAAGCGGCTCGAGAGAATCCGCCGCGATCGGCCTTATTTCCTGGCGCGGGGACAGGTCGCCCGATCCGCCGATTGGCAGATCCACCACCTCGATCGCCCGCCCGCTGGAGCGAGCCTGAACTATCGGAATCCCGTTTACCACTGTGTTGACGAGGCTGTGGGTGTGTCCACTTACAATGGCATCCACTTTCGTAGTGACCTTCTGGGCGAGGTCGATGATCTCTCCGGCACAAGCTGGCATTCGGGTCCTCTCGCAGAAAGCGCCGGCGTGCGCGATCACGACCACGAACTGCGCGCCGCGCTTTCTGAGCGCTGTTCCAATACTGTCGACGATTGGTGCGGGGTCGTCAAAGCGAAGACCGGCAACGTGCGTCGCCAGAGCCAGCCGCGAGGTCGCGACGGTGGCAAGCCCGATGATGCCGATCCTGACTCTGCCGCGAGTCACGATAGTGTCGTTCCGGATCCACTCGACATCCCGGCCGTCCGTGTAGCGGACGTTGGCACCCAGAACGGCGAAACGCGCCTGCCGCATGCGCGCCCTGAGGGTGTCCACGCCCCAACCGAACTCATGATTGCCGAGCGCGGCGGCCGCGTACCCCATCTTATTGTAGTACTCGACTACCGGTTGGCCGTACAACAGGCCCGACGCCGCTGTCCCCTGCCACATGTCGCCACCGTCGAGCAGCACAACTTCACATTGCCGGCCACACTCGCGGCGCGCGTTGTCGATCGCGCGGGCGACGTGTGCGGCGCCGCCGCGGCGAACGCCACTCGGGTCAGGCCGCGGCTCGAGGGCGCCGTGGAAGTCGTTGGTGCCGATGATGCGGAGGAAGCGCGTGCCGGCGGGAAACTCCTTGCGGCTGGCATCGGTCGGGCCGGCCAGAGCGGACCGGGCACCGGCCGAACCCGCTGCTCCTCGGTCGATACGCCAGTTCGGCACGAAGTAGTCGGCCGATTTCAGCTCGCGCCTGGTCTTCACTTCGTCGATCAGCAGCTGCCGGATTTCGATCTGCCCCCGAAAAATCACCGGGGCTTCGG
>JBKKAY010000207.1:0-4921 GCA_046714195.1 Gemmatimonadaceae bacterium | reverse complement strand
CGGTATTGACCTGTACCTGGACGTTGGTGATGTCCGGCACCGCGTCGATCGGGAGTCGAGTGTAGTTGTAGAGCCCGAGCGCGGCCATCGCCAGCGTCGTGATGACGACGAGCCAGCGCTGCCGAATCGAGAATCGGAGAATTCGCTCAATCACGGGCGTCCCGCGTCTCAGTGATCATGGGTCGCTCCGAGCTTGCCGATTTCAGCCTTCACGGCGAAGCTGTTCTCGGCGGCGTACTGGTCACCGGGCGAGAGGCCCTTCACGACTTCCACCCATTCACCGTCGCTCCGTCCCAGCTCCACCGGCCGCGCCTCGAACCAATCCCCGAAGCGAAAGAACACCACCTGCCAGTCGCGGAACTTCTGAATGGCGTCGACAGAAACTGCCTGCTGGACCAACGTTGCTTCCCGGACGAGGCGAACGGTCACGAACAAACCCGGTCGCCACCGGCCGCCGGGATTCGGCAACACGATGCGGGCCGTTGCGGCACGCGTCTCCTGCCCGACGACGGGACCGACGAAGCTGACACGGCCAGTGACCTCACTCCCGAGATCGCTCGACCTCACGATCGCTTCCTGACCCGCCCTCACTGCTCCGATGTCTTTGGTGTTCACGGTCACATCGACCCAAATCGAGGACAGATCGGCGACGGTGAAAATGTCCTCCTCGGCGGTGACCGCCTCGCCAATAGTGACGTTTCGCGCAATCACCTCGCCGCTGAGCGGCGCGCGGATTTCGTGGCGCGACATGCTCGCGGCCGGCGCCGACGCCAGGCCGCGCAGTGCTCCGGGCGGTATGCCCAATACCACCAGAGTTTGCCCGGCGAGTCGCGCGGCCAGGGCCGCTTCATCGAATGCCCGCCTGGCTTCCAGATAATCCTGCTCTGCAGAAATCTTCTTCTTCCAGAGGCTCTCTTCCCGTTGCAGCGTGACCCGCGCGAATTCCACGCGTTGTGCCGCCCCGATGTAGGCGCTCTTCGCATCCGCGAGCTCACGGGTGTTGAGAACGGCCATCAGCTCGCCCTTGCGAACCTGATCGCCTTCCTTCTTGAAGACTCCGGTCACCACCCCGCCCAGCAGCGGCACGACGTGGGCGAGACGCGTTTCGTCAGTTTTGATCTCGCCGGGGAGCTCGAGCGTGGTGACCATCAGTCGCGAGCCGACGGTCTTGATTACGATACCGGCGCTCTTGACCTGATCCGCCCCGAGCCGGACCTTGCCTTCGATTTGCGAGTACGTCCATTGGTGCCGCCGGCCATCGCGCTGGGCGATCACCTTGACATCGAACGAGTGCGGCTCTTCGACGACTCCCTCGCCCAGCAGATAGTCCGCCTCAGGGCGAAAATTGATGCGGTCGATTCGGCCGCCCAGCCGGTGCAGCTCGACCTGAAGCACCACTTCGCGCGGCGCGACGGGCTTGAGGTCAGCATCGAAGGGGTAAATTCGAAAGTGTGGCGGCACTCCGGTTTCGTAGATCGTCATTTCGAGCTGGAGTGGACCGTCGGACAAAAGCCGGGCTCCGTTAGGTCCGCGCGGATAATCCAGCGCCCCTGCCTCGGCACCCGCCTCGCCGCCACCACCATTTCGCCCCGTGAGCAAAATCACCGCGACGAGCAGGATGCCGGCGACGACTATCGCGGCAATGATCGAAGCCGTTCTCCTGTCGACGCGTGATTCGATCTGCGCGCGCACGAACGGACCGAGCTCCCTCCAGCTCGGCGCCGCCTTGCCCGCTCCTGCCTGATTATTTTTCACTGCTGATCTCCTTTCCTCAAGTCGGCGCTGGACGACTTCGCAATCGCGGTCAGCGGCGCGCCAATCAGCCGCTCGACATCCGCGACCGCCTTCTGATATTCCGAAAGGGCGCGCAGATACTGGCCACCCGCGGTGATCATCGTCCGCTGTGCATCCAGAACATCCAGGTAGCCGAACTTTCCCATGCGATAACCTTCAGTTACCGCTTCGAAGGTTTGCCGTGATCCCGGCAACACAGTGGTGCGAAGTGCGGTCACCTCGTCGTGCGCGCTGGCCAGCGCCCGATATGCCTCCGCCAGTCGCGCGGAAACGCTGGCCCCGGCTGCGCGGCGCTCTTCGTAAGCCTTGGCCAGGCGACTCTTTGCTTCCTTGATCCCACCGCTGTTGCGGTCGAACACCGGCAGAGGGAGCGATCCGCCGATCACAAAGGCATCGCTGCGTAGATCGGTGAAGCGCCGATAGCCCCCCGTGAGCGTCACATCGGGCACACGCTTCGAGCGCTCGGCCGCAAGTGCGGCCTCCCGCTCCAGTATCTCGACAGCCCAGCGGGCGAGGTCCGGATTGTCGGCGAGACGAGTCTTCAACTCGGCGAGCGAAGGCAGCTCCGGAGCGACGTCGAGTTGACCGCTGGCCGCGGGAAACCCCGCTTCAGAGACGCCCCAATAAGAGGCAAGACGCCGCCGGCCAGCATCGAGCAGGCGGAGTGCGCGATTCGATTCGACGCGCACGGTAGCCAGTGCTACGTCTGCGCGCGTCTCCTCGATTGGCGAAACCACTCCCGCGACTACCCGAGCCCCGACGCTCTGCTGCACCTGCTCGACGAGTCGAGTAGTCTGCGCCGTCAGCGTCACCATTTCCTGTGCGACGAGGACATCGATGAAGGCGTGCGTCACCTGAGTGAGCACGTCGATTCGGGCCGCTTCGTAGTCCCAGGCCGCCAGATCGCGTGCGCGAGCGGCGAGATTCCGGCGCGCGGTTCGCTTGCCGCCCAGCTCGATCGCCTGGCTCAGTTGAACGGTTGTCTGAGGCTGAATGACCTGCTCGTTTCCCGCGCCGCCGTTGGCGAGCCTCGATGCCCCGAGATCTTCCGCCACCACGCCGACAACCGGGTTGTGCGGCTGGCCGGCTTGAAGGACGCGTGCCTCGCGCGCTCTCGTCTCCCATGCAAAAGCGGCGAGCTCGGGACTGTGCAACAGGGCCAGTGCGACCGCGTCGCGCAGGGAAACACTATCCGTTGGCGGCTGAAACCTGGGGCCTTCCGGGCGTCCGTCGCCGCTCTGCGACGGCAGATAAACGGGCACGTCTCTTCCAAGCTGTCGTGGCGCAACTTCGGCAGGCGGAACGCCGCGACCGGCACACGCCGATAGTCCACAACCGACACAGATCATGGCGACGACCTGCCGGACAGTTGCCGAGCGAAGCCCAAAGGCACAGAGACGAGAAAGCATGAAAACACTCACGACGATTAGGGGTATTGACGAATCCTCACGACGGCACCGCGGCGACAATCAACTCGACTGATTTGCTCTGCGGCGCGGCAAGCCGCGTATTCGCGTTCACATCGATGCGAGAGGGCGCGGCCCCGAGATGCGGTGCCGTCCGATAGAACGAGATGGCGCGGTACCGCGGATTGGCGCGTCAGGCGCGACGCGACAATGGCGGGAAGTTCAGCCCAGGGGCGGGGCGCGAGGCTGTCGGGGAGACGCGTCCGGAGGCCGGGGTCCGGCGGCCGCGGAGTTCAGCGGCAACGAGGCAATGTCAACGAACACTATGCCGTCTGAAACGGATCCAGCAAGCATCGACAGAACGAACAGCGGATGGCCTAGCCTCACCGAGAGAGCGGGCGCAACCTGCGGGTGGCTATGGTGTCTCGACTCATCCACCGCGTCAATCGACGGGAGGGCTTCGTGGTGCAGGTCTTTGGTCGCTTCCGCCGCCGACGCACGGTCGTGGCCTCTGTCCTGTCCGGCGTGCTCGCCCGCCTCGTGGTGCGCATAGCCGTGGGCAACACCCAAGCCGGAGGCGGAACTGCCCACCAGCGTGGCGATTGCGAGAGCGGCAATACGGGAAACGAGAGAGCGGCGCACGGATTGAATGTATGTAAGCACAGGCACCGTGGGAATGCCGCTCCCATTATTCTGTCGATGGCGCCGCGCCACGGTCTCCTCGAGCTCCTCCGGGAACGCAAGATCGGCACCGAGATCTTCGTGACCATCGCCACCACGATCGCGATGCTCGGCCGGGAATACGTTGTCGGCGCGGTCCTCATGGTGATCATCCTGATCGCCGAGTTGATCGCCGAGCTGAGGAAAGATCGTCCTGGCACACGCAATCGCCGCCAAAGCCTACCGCACGATCAAGAAGAATCTCTTCGTCGGTGTTGGCGTCGTGCACGTGCTCGGGATCACGGCGGCGCTGTTGCGATGGATCGGGCCGGTACAGGCCGCGCTCATTCACCTCGGCCCGGACATCCTTGTCTTTGTCAATTCCGTCAAGCTCGTGCGAGCGCGCATTCGCATCCCTGGCGGTGATGCTGAAATGGACGACAAATCTCCGACAGGGTGGCACTCGGCCTGAGCCTCAGCCATTTTTCACGGTTCAATGAAGCGTGAAGATGCTCTCGACTATCACTCGCAAGGCCGGCCCGGCAAGATCGCGGTCGTACCCACCAAGCCGCTCAACAAACAGCGCGATCTGGGGCTGGCGTATTCCCCCGGCTTAGCCCTTCCCTGCCTCGAGATCAAGGCGAATCCCGAGGACGTATACAAGTACACGGCCAAAGGAAACCTGGTCGCCGTCGTGACCAACGGCACCGCGGTGCTCGGGCTGGGAAACATCGGCGCGCTCGCCGGCAAGCCGGTGATGGAAGGAAAGGCCAACCTCTTCAAGCAGTTCGCCGATCTCGACGTGTTCGATCTCGAGGTAGGATCGGAGGACCCCGACGACGTAATCAGGTTTTGCCTGCTGCTGGAGCCGACGGTCGGCGGGATAAATCTGGAAGACATTCGGGCGCCGGACTGCTTCTACATCGAGGAGGCTCTGCGGAAGACGATGAAGATCCCCGTCTTCCACGACGACCAGCACGGCACCGCCATCATCTCGGGCGCGGCGCTCCTCAACGCTCTGGAGTGCGTCAACAAGAAGATCGAGCACATCAAGGTCGTCT
>JBKKAY010000206.1:0-8525 GCA_046714195.1 Gemmatimonadaceae bacterium | reverse complement strand
GTGAACCTGGCATGCTCGTGCGTTGGCGCGGTTGTGGCGTTACTTATGTCATGAGAGACGCAGCACGACAAAGCGGGGGCGTGGAAGCATGAGTGGGGCGCGTGTACTTCTGGTCAGCACCAATCGCGAGCGGCAGCCGTATCCGGTAGTGCCCAACGGCCTGGCGTGCGTGGCTTCCGCGCTCGAGGCTGCGGGTCACGACGTCCGATTCCTCGACCTCTGCTTCGCCAGGAATCCGGTGGCCAGGGCCGGCCAAACCGCGCGCGGCTTCGATCCGGACATCATTGGAGTGTCAGTCCGGAACATCGACAACAGCGATGCGATAGCGCTCAGGCACTACACGCCCGAGGCACGCGACATTCTGCAGGCGTTGCGTCGAGCCGCTCCTCGAGCGAAGGTGATCGCCGGCGGTGCGGCGTTCGGCGTCGCCCCGGAGGCGCTCTTCCGCGACCTCGGCGTGGACTACGCCGTCGCCGGAGATGGCGAACGGGCCAGCGTTGCGCTCGTCAACGCTCTTGCGGCCGGGACGCCGATAGGGCCTCTGCCTGGCGTGGTCCGCGACAACGAAGGGACAGTGGCGTTCACCCCACCCGGTGAGGACGCTGACCTCGATTCCCTGCCCCGACCGGCGCTGCACCGGTGGATCGACCTTGCGCGCTACCAGCGGCACGGGGCGACGATTCCAATTCAGACCAAGCGCGGGTGCGTCTACAAGTGCGTGTACTGCACCTACCGAAACGTCGAAGGCTGGGGATATCGAACCCGTGACCCCGAGCTCGTCGCCGACGAAATAGAGGAGCTGAAGCGAGCGGCGGGCATCCGGCACTTCGACTTCGTCGATTCCACCTTCAACTCTCCTCCGGGACACGCGCTACTCGTGTGCGAGGCGATCGCGCGAAGGAAGCTCGGAGTGCAGCTCGACACGACCAACTTTACTCCCGCAGTCGCGCCGACGGAGCTCCTTGCGGCAATGAGGACGGCGGGCTTCCGCTCTCTGGGAATCACCGCGGAGAGCGCGAGCGATGCGGTGCTCGAAAAGCTGGAGAAGGGCTTCAACGCGGCGAAAGTTCGAGAGGTGGCCGAGCGCGTCGAGAAGCACGGATTGAAGACTCTATGGATTTTCCTGGTGGGCGGCCCCGGAGAAACGAGACAGACTGTCGAAGAGACGTTGCAGTTTGCGCGGTGGCGCCTGGCCCGCGGTGATGCCGTCTACGTGACGGTTGGCCTGCGCATCTATCCGGGGACGACGTTGCACCGGATCGCTATCGCCGAAGGGTTCGTGCCCGCGGGAACCTCCCTGCTCGACCCGACGTTCTACTTCTCACGCGGCCTTTCTTTCGACTCCACGGTGCTGCGTCTCAAGACGTTCGCCGCCCAACACCCCAGCTTCATGTTCTCCGCCGATTCCAGGTCCGTCGTGCTTCCGTATCTGACGCGCGCTGCATCGGTTCTCAACCTGCCTCGCCCGCACTGGCGGTACATGGGTCTCTTCCAGCGCGTGTCGCGCGCTATCGGTTGAAGCCGCCCCAGGATCTGGACGCCGAGGTGATCGTGGTTGGGGGCGGACCCGCGGGCGCCGCCACGGCATGGTCGCTCGCCAAGGCCGGCGTCGACGTCCTCGTGCTCGACCGTGCGTACTTTCCTCGCGACAAGGTGTGTGCGGAGTATCTGAGCCCGCAGGCGTCTCGAATTTTCTCCGACATGGGAGTGCTCGACGAAATAGAGTCGACTGGAGCGGCTCACCTGGCGGGGATGATTCTCCGCGCTCCCGACGGGCGCACGGTCAACGCCGAGTTCGCCGGGGTGAAGGGGTTCGCGGCCTTTCGCAATCGGGGGCTGGCGCTGCGCCGGACGGTCCTGGACGAGATCCTGCTCCGGCGCGCAAAGTTGACGGGCGCACGCGTAGAGGAGGGCGCCCGCGTCACCGACATCACGCGCGATGCAGACGGGCATGTGAACGGCGTGGCTCTGCTCGGGCCTAAGGGGGGCGGAAAAACGCGGCACCTGCGGAGCCGGATGGTGGTCGGCGCCGACGGTTTGAGATCAATCGTCGGGCGACGCCTCGGACTGGTGCGGGCCCGAAGGTGGCCGAAGCGCATCGGCCTGGTGTCCCACTATCGAGGCATCGAGGGAATGAAGGGGATGGGTGAGATACACGCGGACGCCAACGGATATTTCGGCCTCAATGACGTCGGACACGGGCTCACCAACGTCGGTCTGGTCATTCCGGTGTCGCTGGCCGAGAAAATCGCGGGGGACCGCGACGCCTTCGTGGAAGAGTGGATTGCGTCTCGTCCGCACCTGGCGGACAGGTTCAGGGGGGCGGAGCGTGTGTCACCCGTGCGCGCCACCGGGCCGTTCGCGTCTGTCGCCGCCCGCGCCTACGCGCCCGGCGCGGCGCTGGTGGGAGACGCGGCCGACTTCTTCGATCCGTTCACCGGGGAGGGAGTGTACGCCGCACTCCACGGCGGAGAGCTGCTGGCGCCGTACATTGCGGAGGCGCTGCGGACAAACGGCGACGGGGGCCTGACGGCGCTGAAAGCGTACGAGACCGCGCGACGCCGGGAGTTCGGGGGTAAATGGAAGCTCGAACGGATCATTGGCGTTGCTATCGCGTTTCCCCCGCTCATCAACCACGCAGCGCGCGCCCTCTCCAGCCGCAAGGAAATGGCCGATCTTCTCATCGGCGTCGCGGGCGATTTCGTTCCGGCTGAGGCGGTGCTGACTCCGCGGTTCCTTTTCGATCTCTTTCTCTCTCCGGCAATCCGCAATTGAGCGTTAACGCAGACGAATTCCGAAATGCGCTGGGCCGATTCGCATCGGGGGTGACCGTGGTCACCGCCCTGGATTCCGACGGGCACGACCGCGGAATGACGGTGAGCGCGTTCTGCTCGGTGAGCCTGGCGCCACCGCTCGTCCTCATCTGCATCGAAAAGAACGCATCCGCCTGGCGGGCCCTCATCACCACCGGTGAGTTCGTGGTGAACATATTTTCGGCGGAGCAGGAACAACTCGCCCGGCGCTTCGCCATCGAGGAGATCGACAGGTTCGAGGGTGTCGGTTACAGCCGGGCCCAGAGCGGCATCGCCATCCTGGACGACGTCGTCGGTGTGATCGAATGCCGGCGCACTACGCTCTACGATGGCGGCGATCACACCATCATCCTCGGCAGTGTGGAAGCCGCGCGCGTGTCAAACGAGAGGAAACCATTGCTCTACTACCGCGGCGGCTATGCCCAGCTGGAGCGTTAGAACTTGAGATCGATCCTGACCCCGCCGCGCTCCGAGGAGAGAGAGATTCTCGATCAGCCTGGCATCGATCCGGAGGTGGTGACACGCTCGCTTGCCGATGTGGCCCGGTCGAACGCGCTGTTCGGAGGCCGCAGCTCGGCGATCGAAGAGTTCAAGGACGCGCTGAAGGAGCTGCCGCGCTGCTCATCTCTGCTCGATGTGGGAACCGGGCTCGGCGACATTCCACAATGCGCCCGCGATGTCGCGTTCGAGAACGGCATCGAGCTCTTTGCGTTCGGCCTCGATTGCGCCGAGACGCTCGCGCATGCAAGCCGTCCGGCGCTCGACTCAGTGGTGTGCGGGAATGCCCTCGACCTTCCGTTCGCCGACAGAAGCATCGACGTGGTGATGTGCTCACAGGTGCTGCACCACTTTTCCCACGAAGATGCGGTTGCGCTGCTGCGTGAGATGAATCGGGTGGCGCGCGTGCGAGTGATCGTGAGCGACCTGCGTCGCAGCCGGCTCGCCGCGCTCGGACTGTGGCTGGCTTCGTTTCCCCTTCGATTTCATGCCGTTAGCCGCCACGATGGCGTTGTCTCCGTGATGCGGGGGTTCACTCCCGAGGAGCTGGTGGATACAGTGAGAGAGGCGGTTGCGCGTCCAGCGACGGTCAGGTGCCGCCCTGCGTTCAGGGTGACCGCGAGCTGGGCACCAAAGCACCGGTGACGACATCTCCAGCGCGAGGCTCCGGGTTGGGTCCGATGCCACTCGGCGCCCCGATGGAGACGGTGGACGAGCTGCTGGTCCGCTCTCCGGTGGAAGTGGTGTTCGGAATCGTGAGCGCAGTAGAGCAGTGGCCGGCGCATCTCCCCCATTACCGCTACGTGAGGTACCGCGAGCGGAAACCGGACGGAGGAGGCCTGGTGGAGATGTCCGCCTACCGGCCGTTCGATATCGGCGGAAGCGCGGCGCGATTCAACTGGCCGACGTGGTGGCTCTCTATGATGACGGTGGATCGCTCAGCTCCTTCGATCCGATTCCGTCACATCGGGGGTATCACCAAGGGGATGGAGGTGGAGTGGTCGTTTGAACGTCGCTCCGGCGGCACTCACGTACGAATCGTGCACGTGTGGGATGGACCGCGGTGGCCGCTCATCGGGGTTTGGGCCGCGACAATGGTGATCGGACCCGTATTCGTGCATGGCATCGCGTCGCGCACTCTCGCCGGCTTGGCGAAGGTCGCAGAAAGGGAATCCGGAACGTCGTAACGACAGGCGAGAGAGCATGAGGCTGAAGGAACGCAGAGTAGTGATAACGGGGATGGGCGCGATCACGCCGATCGGCACGACGCGCGAAGGACTGTGGTCGGGCCTCAGGCGCGAGCGCTCGGCCGTGCGTTCGCTTACCAGATTCGATCCGGCGCCGTTCCGCAGTCACAACGCGGCTGAGATAAACGACTTCATCCCCGCCGACCACCTCGACAACAAGAGGGCAAAGCGGCTGGACCGGTTCGCGCAGTTCTCGGTGGTGGGCGCGGAGATGGCGCTGGCCGATGCTCACCTCGATCTGGCGCGCGAGGATCGCGAGCGCATTGGCGCCAACATGGGAACCGCGCTGGGCGGAATCGCGTACGCGGAGAGCCAACTCGGAGTCTTTCTCCAGAGCGGACTGCGGCAGGTGGATGCGAGGCTGGCGCTCTCGGTGTTCGGCGGCGCCTCAAGCTGCAACATCGCGATCGAGCTGGGCGTGATGGGCCCCAACTCCACCAACGCCATGAGCTGCGCGTCGGGCACCATCGCCATCGGCGACGCCTTCCGTCAGGTGCGGGACGGCTACGCGGATGTGATGATCGCGGGCGGCGCTGAAGCGCCGCTGGCTCCGCTCTGCTTCGGCGCGTTCTCTCTCATTCGCGCGATGTCGACGAGGAACGAGGATCCGGGCGTGGCATCGCGTCCCTTCGACAAGGATCGCGACGGATTCGTGATGGGCGAGGGCGCGGCGGTGCTGGTGCTGGAGGAGTACGGGCGGGCCCAGGCGCGCGGCGCCAGGATCTACGCCGAGGTGGCGGGCTACGGCACCACCAACGACGCGCATCACATGACGGCCCCGCGACCCGACGGCTCGCAGGCCGCACGATCGATGCGGCTGGCGCTCGAGGACGCCAACGTCTCGGCCGGAGAGATCGGCTATGTGAACACGCACGGCAGCTCGACGCCTCTCAACGATTCAACGGAGACGGCGGCGATCAAGACAGTGATGGGAGAGCGGGCTTATCGCGTGCCGATGAGCGGGACCAAAGGCTACTACGGCCATGCGCTGGGCGCATCGGGAGCGATCGAGACCGCGATCTGCGCGCTCGCGATCGAGCGCGAGTGGCTTCCTCCAACCGTGAATCTTCAGGTTGCGGACGCGGCCTGCGATCTTAACTTTCTGCCGGTAACGGGGCGGGAAGAGCGAGTGGAGCACATCCTCACCAACTCATTCGGCTTCGGCGGGATCAACGCCGCGCTGGTGCTGAGGCGGGTCAACTAGAGATTACCGCCTTTCGTCCCGCGCGCGCCCCACCTAACACCGGGAGCAAGTCAATGCGGGATGCCTGGCGCCACTTCATCGCTGAGTTTATCGGCACCTTCGCGCTCGTATTCGTCGGTAGCGGCGCGATCATGTCGGCAAAGATATCGGGAAGCCCGGCGGCGCTGGTGGAAGTGGCGCTCGCTCACGGACTCATTCTCGCGGTGATGGTGAGCGCATTGATGCGCATCTCGGGGCACTTCAATCCGGCGGTGACGCTTGCGTTCCTCGCCACCAGGCGTATCGAGGCGATGATGGCGGGACTCTACGTCGTGGCGCAGATCCTCGGCGCCGTTGCGGCGGCCTACGCGCTCAAGGCGACGTTCCCGGACGCCGTATTCATGGCGACGCGCGGCGGCGGGCAGTCGATTGCGCTCGATACCACCGGCGGGCAGGCGTTCCTCCTCGAGGCAATCGCGACGTTTCTGTTGATGTTCGTGATCTACGGCACGGTGGTCGATCTGCGAGGACCGAAGATTGGCGGACTGGGAATCGGCTTCGTGGTGGCCGCCGACATTCTGGTAATCGGATCGCGCACCGGAGCATCGATGAATCCGGCGCGCTCGTTCGGTCCCGCAGTGGCGAGCGGAGTCTTCGAGGCGCAGCTCCTGTACTGGCTGGCGCCGATCGTGGGCGCGCTCGTGGCGGCACTGCTGTATGAGTTCCTGTTCATGCGCCGCGGGCGGGAGCCCGTGGATCACGGAGAGCTCAGGCCCTAGAGCTCGGAGACCTTCACTTCACCGCTGGTCGTGATCGCGCGTGTCCTGGGTTTACCCCTTCTCCCCTCTGCCGCCCGCCGCCTCCCAGGCCCGCCATCCGCCCGCCATGGAATGGACGTTGGTGTAGCCCATGCGCTGCAGCGCATCGGCGGAGAGCGCCGAGCGATAGCCGCCGCCGCAGTAGAGGATGATCTCGGCGTTTTTTTCGGGGACCCTCTTCTCGATGTCGCGCTCGAGTATGCCTCTCCCCAGGTGCTCGGCGCCGCGCGCATGACCGGCCGCATATTCGCTTTCTTCACGCACGTCGATGAGCTTCGCTCGTCCCTTCTCAATTCTGCGTCGCACTTCCTCGACGCTCACCTCGCGGACGCGGGATCTCGCGTCCTCCGCCAGCTTGAGGAATCCCGGGGAATGATCCATCAAGCCGCTGCGGGCTTGCGCTTGCCGGTGAGCCGCTTGAGTCCGGCGTTCGCTCCGCGGCGGGCGGCCAGCTGCGCCGCCGCGATCGCGGCGGCGGAAAGCGCGGCCCACGCCACCGCTTTGGGCCAGCTGCTGCCGCTCTCCCAGATGTCACCGGGAGGATCCTCGCGCTTCATTTTCCGCCAGCCCGACTCGAGCCCGCGCTCGGTCAGCTTGGTGGCCACCATCGCCGCACCCGCTCCGACAATCATCCAGGCCGTTTTCCTGGAGGTCGCATCCTGTTTCCATCTCATGTGTGCCGCCTTTGGTTGGGACTTGGTTAGTGGCAAACAGGGTGCCGAAAGAGAAGCTGGCTACGTGGGCGCGTACGGGGGATGCAAGTTTTGAGTGGTCAGTCTTGAGTTGGTCAGTTGGTCAGTGGTTTCCAGTGGCGCACTGACTGGCAACCACTGAGGACGGACAACTCATAACTGCGCACTCAATACTTGCATCCCCTCTCCCTACCGGAACGCGTTTACTTAGACGTGACAGCTCGCCAAGCCGCGCTTCTCCAAATACCGCTGGTGATAGTCTTCCGCCGGATAGAATGCGGAAGCGGCGGTGATCTCCGTCACGACAGGGCGGCGCAATTTCCCGCTCGCTTCCAGTCGTGCCTTCGATTCCTTTGCCGCGCGCTCTTGCTCCGGCGTGTGGTAGAAGATGGCCGAGCGGTATTGTGTCCCGACGTCGGGTCCCTGACGGTTGAGAGTGGTGGGATCGTGGTTTTCCCAGAACACCTCGAGCAGCCGGTCGTACGTCACTTCACCCGGGTCGTACTCCACCTGCACGACTTCCGCGTGACCAGTACGTCCGGTGCAGACATCCTTGTAGGTCGGATTGGCGAGAGTTCCGCCCAGGTATCCGACGAGGGCGTCCTTGACCCCACGAATCTGTCGAAACGCAACTTCGACACCCCAGAAACAACCCGCTCCGAAAGTCGCCAGCTCCATCGTCACTTCACTCCAATCGTTGAAATTAAAACCGGCCTACCAGCCCTCGCGCGCTCTGAGCGCGGTGATATGGGCAACGTGGTGTCGTCCGTGCCAGGCGTACAATCCCAGCAGCTGCGCCAGCGTCAGCAGACCGCGCTCGGGATGCCTCAGGCCGCGCCTAAAATCAGCGGCATCCATTCCCCTGAGCAGCGTAACCCACCTCAGGTGCAGAGCGTCGAGCAGGTCCAGCGACACATCGGTGGGTACCCGCTCGGAGTCTGAAAGCTCCGCCCATTTGGCCTCTTCGTATCCCTTCACGGTCGGCTCTTCCTCGGTGAGCGCGAGCTTGAAGCGCACGTAGGCGTTCATGTGGCTGTCGGGCAGGTGGTGCACCACCTGCTTCACCGTCCATCCGCCGGGACGATACGGCGTCTCGAGCTGATCGCGTGACAAGCCGGCGACCGCGGACCTCAATGCGCCCGGAGTTTCCGCGATCTCCCCTATCAGGCGAGGATATTCCGACTCCGGGAACGGTCCGGCGATGTTGAATTTCCCAATGGGAAAACGCAGGTCGCTCACGCCAGACTCCTTAGCCACAGGCCTCTTGCCAGCGG
>JBKKAY010000205.1:0-4327 GCA_046714195.1 Gemmatimonadaceae bacterium | reverse complement strand
GTCTTGTCGCCCAGTCCCCACTCGTGCAGACGGCGCGGTGTCGACTGGAAGGTGCAGGTCTCGACGACGTCGCACCCGACCGCGAGGAACGACTCGTGAATCGCCTGGATGACGTCCGGACGGGTGAGGACCAGGTTGTCGTTGCACCCTTCCAGCGCTTTCCCGCCGAAATCATCCGCGCTCAGGTTGTAGCGCTGGATGTTCGTGCCCATCGCGCCGTCATAAACAAGAACTCGGCGGTCGATGGCTGACAGGTACGGGGATTTGGTGCGTCGTTCGGTCATCTTCTTCCTTTCCCGCCCGCCCCAAGGCGGGACGGCCAACAAAAAAAGCCCACGCATAAGCGCCGGGCCAGCGCTTTAGCGGAATGTTTAACGTGGCCGCAAGTTGCTTTAAATCGCCACGGATTTCAGTTGTGCCCTTCTATTCATAGTAGTAGCGCAAACGCCTGTGGGCAAGCGATTTCGGCTATCCCAGATCCAATGTTCTGAGGTCATTTTCGTCGCTCGCCTGCTCCGGGAGGCTTCTGCCCGTCATCCGCGATCTCGATTCGAACGACTGCACCAACGCCATCAGCCGGTGCCGCTCGAGGGGCAGGACCAGATAGGCGAGCGTCGCGCGCTGGAGCTTGGTCGGGAGCACCGGGCGATCCTCGTGCGACGGGCCGTACACGATCAGCGCGCCGCCTGATGCCAGCGGCAGGGTCGCGCCGAGTCCGGCGTTGAGGAGAGACTCGGCGGAGACGACCGCGATCGCGGGGCGATCAGCGAGATAGGCACCCGCTACTTCGCCGACGGTGGTGGCGAACGAGACTTCGTGCCCGAATCCCAACATGGTCTGCGCCAGGCCTTCGAGCAGCGCGACATCCGCACCCACCAGAATCACTTTTGCCAAGATGATCTCTCCTTCATTCAGGCAGACGGTGCACGTTCTCCCGACTCCGCAATAAAATGCAACAACGCTTCGTTCGCTGCTCCCCCGTCGATGCGATTATACCAACCTCATCATGAAAGACTGGATGAAGCCCAGCAGGAAATATGCGAGGATGGGCGTGATGTCGAAGGCGCCGAGTGTGGGCACGACGCGACGCAGCGGCGCGAGAATCGGCTCGCTCAGCCGATAGCTCCAGCTCACCCACCTCGAATACGGCGACACCGGCAGCCACGAGCTCACGACGCGGACCAGCAGCGCGATCCTGAGGATGTTGAAGGTCCAGGTCACCAGCAGCCGGAAGAGTCCCGCTGATCCCTGATTGGCGTAGTAATTGGCGCGGACGATCTCGAGCAGAATGAAATCGGCGACGCTGACGATGATGATTCCGCCGATCACCACGGCGGCAAGTGTCCACAACGGCGCGCTGGCGGGCGTTCCACCGGCGCGCACTACCTTCCTCTCGATGGGAGCGATGAAAGGGTCGACCGACGAGCGGAAGAACCGGGCGACGGCGTTGAACGGATTGATCTTCCGTGTCCGCACCGCCCAATCCATGATGCAGATCACGCCAAGCACTACCGCCGCGATGAGGATGATTGTTCTGAGCGCCTGCATCACCACGCTCGCCCCGCCGGCCAGATCGTTCATTACCGGAGGGTCGGTCTCATCTTGAGCGCCCTGACCAGGAACGCGAGCCTGTCCGTAGCCTGGTCGATCTGCTTGGAGGTAGGCCTGCCGGCGCCGTGTCCCGTTTTTGTCTCGATCCGAACCAGGATGGGATTGGCGCAGCCCTGCGCGACCTGGAGCGCGGCTATGTACTTGAAGGTGTGGCCGGGCACGACCCGGTCGTCATGATCGGCAGTGTATGCCAGGGTCGGGGGATAGCAGGCGCCGGGCTTGATGTTGTGGAACGGCGAATAGGCGCGCAGGAACTGGAACTGCTCCGCTTTGTCAGAGGAGCCGTAGTCGGCAACCCACGCCCACCCGATGGTGAACTTGTGGAAGCGGAGCATGTCCATCACGCCCACTTCGGGGAGCGCCGCGCCGAACAGGTCCGGCCGCTGGTTGACCACCGCGCCCACGAGCAGCCCGCCGTTGGAGCCGCCGCGTATGGCCAGTTTCGGCGTCGAGGTGTACTTCTGCGCGATCAGGTACTCGGCGGCGGCGATGAAATCGTCGAACACGTTCTGCTTGCGAGCCAGTGTTCCGGCTTCATGCCACGCCTTGCCATACTCGCCGCCGCCACGAATGTTGGCCACCGCGTAGACGCCGCCCATCTCGAGCCAGGCAAGATTCGCGACCGAGAAGCCCGGAGTCTCGGAGACGTTGAACCCGCCGTAACCGTACAAGAGCGTGGGATTCTGACCATCCAGCGCGACGCCACGCTTCGATGTGATGAACATCGGGATCCGCGTTCCATCCTTGCTTTTGAAGAAGACCTGGCGCGTCTCGTAGAGCGACGGATCGATCGCGACCCTTGGCGCGCTGAAGACCTCGTTTTTGCGAGCCTTCAGGTCGTATCGGTAGATGGTCGTCGGGTGCAGGTAGGAGGAGAATGCGTAGAACATCTCATAGTCGCCCTGCTTCCCGGAGAGCTGTGTGACGGTCCCGACTCCCGGAAGCGGAAGCTCACCGCGCAGGCGAAATCCGCCGCTGGCGGTGAGACCACGCGGACCGGCGACGATCGGAGCGGTGCTGGTGTCGTCGTAAATGCTGGTGTTGGTTCGCCGCGGCTCCGGCCGCCGCAACTCATTCCCGCTCAAGTCGCGGATCGGACTGAAGAAGCGGACGCTCGATCGGGCGTCCTGCAGGTAGTTGGCCACGATGTCGTCGCCGGCCATTGTCGCGCCGACCAGCGCGTCATCGCCCTCGGAGACGACGGTGCCCCAGCGCTCGGGGCGGGGATGCTCGATGTTGATCGCGACGATCCGTCCCTTCGGCGCGTTGAGGTTGGTCCTCACGTAGAAAACCAGGCCGCGGCTACCCACGAACGAATACTCGGCGTCGAGCTTGTCGAGCAGGCGAAACACG
Source organism: Gemmatimonadaceae bacterium (assembly GCA_046714195.1). Lineage (GTDB taxonomy): Bacteria > Gemmatimonadota > Gemmatimonadetes > Gemmatimonadales > Gemmatimonadaceae > UBA4720. The sequence goes on along the minus strand of JBKKAY010000205.1, from coordinate 1,363 downwards.
GGATTCCTGATCTTGGGCTTGCCAGGGTTGTCGAGATCGACGAAGTAGAGCCGGGTCTCGTTGACTGTTCCCTGTCCGATTTGAATCGCCAGAAACCTGCCGTCGTCGCTCACCGTTCCGCTCACCAGCCACTCGGGCTGGTCCGGCCGGTCGAAAATCAGCTCGTCACGCGATTGCGGCTGGCCAACACGGTGGTAGTACAGCTTGTGCTTCTTGTTGACGTTGGTGAGTGTGTTTCCCGTCGTGGGCTCGTCGTACCGCGAGTAGTAGAATCCCTTGTTATCGCGCGTCCACGACAGATCGGAGAACTTCACCCACTTGACGACATCGCTCAGGTCGCGGCCGGTGGTGACGTCGCGCACCCGGATCTCCTGCCAGTCGGAGCCGCTCGTGGAAAGGCTATACGCCAGCAAGCGCCCGTCTCTCGACGCCTCGACCTGCGAGAGCGCTACCGTGCCGTCGGGCGAGAGGGTGTTCGGATCGAGAAGTATCCGCGGCGGCGCGTTCCTCCGGTCCTGCACATAGAGAATGCTCTGGTTGAGCAGGCCGCTGTTCTGAAAGTAGAAATAGCGGTCTCCTTCCTTGAACGGGGCCGAAGTGCGAGCGTAGTTCCAGAGATGCGTGACGCGATTCCTGATGGCGGCGCGCTCCGGGATCGCTGCGAGGTAGCTTTCCGTCATCCGGTTTTGCGCCTCTATCCACGCCTTGGTCTCCGGAGCGTCGGTGTCCTCGAGCCAACGGTAGGGATCCGCGACGGTGACGCCGTGGTAGACGTCGCTCTGAGTGCCGCGTGTGGCCGCCGGATAGGAAAGCGGGACGCTTTGGGCCTTGGGGGTCTGGGGAGTCTGGGCACTCAACGTGCCTGCAATGAGTGGAACGACGACGCAGGAGCGGAGAAACGGACGGGACATGAATGGCGACCTGCCGGAGTGGGTTGGCTTACGGGAATCTAAAGCGGCGTGTGATGCAGTTACCAGCGCGCGAATCTTCTTTCAGGTGGTGAATGAATGAACAAGCTCTCCAAAGCCGGCGGTCCGAACCGCCAGTACTGGCTGCTCAAGTCCGACGGCGAGGACTTTACGATCGACGATCTGTGGCGCCTGCCCGAGCGCACCACCCACTGGGACGGCGTTCGGAACTTCCAGGCCCGTAACTTCATGCGCGACGAAATGAAAAAGGGCGACCTGGGATTCTTTTACCATTCCGGCGGAGACGCGCCCGGGATAGCCGGCATCGTCGAGATCGTGCGTGAAGGATACCCCGACCACACGGCTTTGGACCCAAAGGATCCCCACTTCGACCCGAAGAGCAAGGATGGCAATTCGGCCTGGAGCATGGTCGACATCCGTGGGGTCGAGCGGTT
>JBKKAY010000204.1:0-20762 GCA_046714195.1 Gemmatimonadaceae bacterium | reverse complement strand
CGAAAGAACGGCTCGAGCGGAATCCCATCCCGAAGCGGCGTCCGAAGATCGGTCTCGCCATCGCCGAAGAGGCAGGTGCGCAATCTTCCGTCGGCGGTAAGCCGCACGCGGTTGCAGCTGCCGCAGTAGGTGTGGGTCATCGGCGTGATGATGCCGACGCTCCCCGGCGCGCCGGAGTAGCGAAAGTACCGCGCGGGTCCGTTGCTGCGCTCCGGGCTTGCGGCCGCCTCGAGCGGAGCGACGGCCTCGAGACGCCGGAGTATCTCGTCACTCGGGACGATGTGGTCCCACGTCAGCTCCCGAAGCTCGCCTACCGGCATCAGCTCTATGAATCTCACGTGCCAGGCATGCTCCATCGTGAGCCGCGCGAAATCGCACACCTCGTCGTCGTTGATTCCGCGCATCACCACCACGTTGATCTTGATCGGCGCGAGGCCGGACGCTTCGGCGGCGCTCGCCGCCCGAACGGGATCGAACGCGAGATTCCGGCGCGATATGGCCGTGATCCTGTCGGGCCTCAGTGAATCCGCGCTCATGTTGACACGATCGAGGCCGGCTTCCTTCAGCTTCGGCGCCAGCTCCTCGAGGCGAAGGCCATTGGTCGAAAGCGAGATGTCCTCGACGCCGGGAACGCCGCTGAGCATGGCGACGAGCCGATCGAGGTCGGGCCGAATCGTCGGCTCGCCGCCAGTGACTCGCAGGCGCCGGAGCCCGAGTGGGACGAGCTGCTCGACGACGGCTGTGATCTCCTCGTAGGAAAGGATGTCGGACTTGGGGAGCCATTGGAGTCCGGCCACCGGCATGCAGTACAGGCACCGGAAGTTGCAACGATCCGTGACTGAGATCCGGAGATACTCGATGCTCCGTCCGAACAGATCTTTCACGGTTTCGGCTCGAGCCTCAGATCCGGGCTTCGGCTTGCGTCGAGGTGGGGTCCACCCAGCTCCTCGTGCCGTCCGCGTAATGCTCCATCTTCCAGATCGGCACGCGCTTCTTGATCTCCTCGATCACGTACCTCACTGCATCGAGCGCAGGTCCGCGATGAGCGTGAGATGCCGCTATGCCGACGCTGGCTTCGCCGAGGCCGAGTGTTCCTATCCGGTGCTCGACAACAAGCGCCTCGACGCCGAATCGTTTCTCCGCTTCAGCGACGATCCGCGCCAGCTCGGCGTCGGCCATCGCCGCGTACGCTGTGTAGTCGATCCCGTCCACAGCGCGCCCTTGATTGACATCGCGCACAGTGCCGATGAAGAGTGAAACCGCGCCGCGATCGGAGGCTGACACCTCGGCGATGAGCGAAGCGGAGTCTATGGGCCGCGTCACCAGGGCCGAGCGGCTCATCCGCCTGCCACGGGAGGAATGAGCGCGATCTCGTCCCCCGCGCCCAGCGGGGTGCTTTCGGCGGCAAACGTTCTGTTGACGGCGACTCGCGCTATCGCCGGGAGCCCAGCGGCTGCGGGTAAAGACCGGATGCTGTGGAGGAGATCACGGACGGTGTCCCCGTTCCGGATCGTGACATCGAGCGTGGGGCTGCCGACCAGGTCGGCGTACGACGCGAACAATTGCACCGTCACCAGGGACATATATTCCTCCCGCAGGTGAGGCGGGCTAAGTCGTTATGCTTCCGACATCTGCGAGACGTCCACTCCAGCCACCAACGCGCGCAGTTCCTTCGACGGCTTGAACACGGGGACGGGGCGAGCGGAGACTTCGACGGGTGACCCTGTGCGTGGATTCCGCGCCATCCGGGTCTTTCGATTTCGGATCTTGAAGGTCCCGAAACCACGTACCTCTATGTTTTCCTGCGTCTGGAGCGATTCCTTGATTGCTTCGAGGAACGCGTCCACGACGCGAGCGCAATCCTTCTTCGAAATCATCGGCCCGGCAGTGCGTGAAATCTGGGCCGTGACGCGCTCGACGAGGTCGGCTTTGGTCATTTGAAAAATCCCGGGATGGAGACCGGCTGAATAGCGTAAGTGCTTTGAAGTTATGGCTTTACTGAAACACTGTCAAGCGAGGCAAAAGCTACTTCGGGACGCCTCGCAACGCGCTCAGGAACTCCTGGAACAGCGGCCGCGCATCGTGCGGTCCGGGCGCTGCCTCGGGGTGGTACTGCACTCCGAACACGGGGAGATCTCGGTGCCGGAGGCCTTCGATCGATCCGTCATTGAGGTTGACGTGCGTCACCTCGAGATCGGGCGCCCCCGTAACGCCCGCTTCATCGCCTTCCACCGCGAAGCCGTGATTCTGGGCGGTGATCAAGACTCGACCGGTCTCCACTTCCCTGACGGGATGATTCCCCCCGCGGTGCCCATAGGGCATCTTCGACGTCGTCCCGCCGAAGGTGAGGCCCAGCAGCTGGTGACCGAGGCAAATGCCGAAAATCGGGACGCCACTGGAGGTTAGCGCGCCGATGGTCCGCTGCGCGTAGGCGATCGCGGCCGGATCGCCCGGACCATTCGAGAGAAAGATTCCGTCAGGCTCGAGCGCGAGCGCCTCGTCCGCCGGCGTGTTCGCCGTCACCACCGTAACCCGGCAGTCGTTCTCATCGAAGAGCCGGAGGATGTTCCGCTTGATGCCGTAGTCGTAGGCAACAATGTGCTGGCGCGCCCGAGGATCGCCCCAGGTGTAGGTCTCTCTGGTGGTGACACGCGACGCCAGGTCCAGGCCCTCCATCGAGGGACATGCTTCGAGCGCGGCCCGGCTCGCTTCATCGGGTTCGACTCCGGCGCCAATCACCCCGCGCATCACTCCGGCCGACCTGAGATGACGGGTGAGCCGACGAGTGTCAACGTCTTGAATAATCGGTATTTGCGCTGCCGCGAGCCAGGCGCCAAGGGAGCCTGTGGCGCGCCAGTTCGAGTGGGTGGCGGAGAGCTCGCGCACTACCACTCCCGCAATCTGCGGCGCGCCCGACTCGGGATCCTCGGCGTTGATTCCGTAGTTCCCGATCTGGGGTGCCGTCATCACCACTATTTGTCCGCGATATGACGGATCGGTGAAGACCTCCTGGTATCCGGTCATGTTCGTGGTGAACACGACTTCCGCCACGGCGGGAGGCGCCGATGCTCCGGGTGCCGCGGACAACCGCCCACGAAAAAGGGTTCCGTCCTCTAGGAGGAGAAACCCTGGTTCTGACGCTCCTGTCTGGGAGACCAATTAGCGCTGAGGAGTGGCCGGAGTTGGAGTGGTCGTCGGCGCTGTGGTGGTCGGCGCCGGCTCGAGAGGGACGGCTGGAGCCGACGTCGGCACCGGCGCGGTATTCGTGGGCTGCGTGCCCAACCCTCTTTCCAGAACCGAGCGAGGCGTCGTCGTTCTCGTCGACATCAGCTGAAGCACGAACGCCAGCGCGAGGAACAGTCCCCCACCCCACCAACTGCTCTTGGTGAGCAGATTTCCGGCTTGCCGGATACCGATGAATGCATCGGGCGAGGAGCTCGCGCCACCGAAACTGGCCGCCAGTCCGCCGCCCTTGCCGCTCTGTAGAAGAATCACGCCGATCACGACGATGCAGTCGATGATCAGAAGCGTAAGGAGAAAGTTGTAAATCATTGATTTATTTAGTGTTCAGCCTTTCAATATCTTCAGATTTCAGGAGCGAGTCAAGCCTCGGCGATCTTGATCCACGACGCCACATCGAGACTGGATCCGCCTACCAAAAGGCCGTCGATTTCATTCGCCGCCAGGAGCGTGGCCGCATTGCCCGGACCCACGCTTCCTCCATACAGAATTGGAATCTCCGCGGCGCGGGTTCCGATCATCGCGCTGAGCTCGGACCGAAGGAGAGTATGAATCGCTGAGGCGTCGACGGGCGTGGCCGTGAGCCCCGTTCCGATAGCCCACACCGGCTCATAGGCGATGAGGAAGTCCGTCGAGATCAGATTGGGGACCTGGGAAACACCCTCTCGAAGCTGCCGCGTGACCACCGCCGCCGTGTCCCCGGCCTCGCGCTGGTCCATCTTTTCTCCGACGCACAGGAGAAACGGCAATCCAACGCGGGCGGAGGCCAGGCATTTCTTGGCGCACTGCGCATCCGTCTCACCGAAAACGTGACGCCGCTCCGAGTGGCCCACCAGAATGATGCGGGCGCCTGCCTCCTTCGCCATTTCGGCGGAAGTCTCGCCGGTGAACGCGCCTTTCTCCGCCCAGTGGATGTTCTGGATACCGAACCACACGTCGTTTCGGCCCGCCGCTTTGGCCTGCGCGGTCAACGTCGCCAACGATACGGCTGGCGGAAAAAAAATCACCGTTCGATCCGCACGGGGCTGGTACCGCTCGAGAAACGACCGCATGAACTCGGTGGCCGCCGCCGGACCGTGGTGCATCTTCCAATTGGCGGCCAGCACCGGACGCTTGAGCATTACGCGTCGTCCAGTGCTTCGACTCCGGGGAGCGCCTTGCCCTCGAGAAACTCCAGTGACGCGCCGCCTCCGGTGGAGACGTGGCTCATCTTGTCCTCGAGGCCGGCTTCCGCCACGGCCGAAGCGGAGTCGCCTCCACCCACAATCGTGGTCGCTCCCCTGGCGGTGGCCGCGGCCATCGCCTGCGCAACGGCCTTCGTGCCGGCGTCGAATGGCGGAGTCTCGAACACGCCCATAGGCCCGTTCCAGATGACCGTGCGCGCGGAAGCGATGGCGCGCGAATACGACGCCGCCGTCTGAGGGCCGATGTCGAACATCGCGTGGTCTTTCGGAATTGCGTTCTTGGGGACGGCTCGCGCGGCCTTTGCCTGATCGAGCGAGGGCGCGACGAGGGCATCGTGTGGCAGGGTGAGCCGCGTGCCGGCTCTCGCCATCAGATCCTTTGCCATCTCGACTCGCTCGGGCTCCACCAGGGACTTCCCCGTCTCCAGTCCCATCGCCTTGTAGAAGGTGCACGCCATCGCGCCACCGATCAGCAGGCCATCCACCTTCGGCAGCAGCTTCTCGATGACATCGATCTTGCCGGAGATCTTCGAGCCTCCGAGTATGGCGACGAATGGCTTTTTGGGATTGTCGAGTGCGCCACCGAGATAGTCCAGCTCCTTCTGGAGCAGCAGTCCCGCCACCGCGGGGCGAAGGTGCTGAGCGACTCCGGCGGTCGAGGCGTGTGCCCTGTGCGCCGCGCCGAATGCATCGTTGACGAAGAAATCGCCGAGCGTGGCCAGCGCCCGCGCGAGGCGAGGATCGTTTGTCTCTTCGCCGCCGAGGAATCTGGTGTTCTCCAACAGGAGTACTTCGCCCGGCTTCAGGGAGTGGGTCGCCTTGAGAGCCTCGTCGGAATCCGTAGACTCGACGAAGCTCACCGGCACCTTGAGTAGCTCGCCGAGAAGTTTCGCAACTGGCTGCAACGAGTACTTCGGCTCGGGTTTCCTCTTCGGCCGGCCCAGGTGTGAAAGGACTACCGGACGCGCTCCACGATCGAGGAGTAACCGGAGAGTCGGCAGCGCCGCACGGATGCGGGTGTCGTCGGTGATGTGGCAAGCCTCATCGAACGGGACGTTGAAGTCCACTCGCACCAGCGCGCGCTTTCCCCGGACTTCGGCGTCCGTGAGATCCTTGACGCTTCTTTTTCTCACCGGTGCGCGGGCTAGAGGCGCGAGCCCATGAATCGCAGCATGTCCACGCAGCGCGAGGCGTAGCCCCACTCGTTGTCGTACCATCCCTGCACCGTCACCATCGTTCCGTCGATGACGTTGGTCGTTTTCGCATCGAGAATGCACGACGCCGGATCCCCGATGTAGTCCGCTGAAACGAGCTCTTCCTCGGTGTAACGGAGTATGCCCTGCAGGGGTCCGTCGGCCGCCTTGCGAAACGCGGCATTCACCGTTTCGATCGTGACACCGGACTTCTCCACTTCGACGGTGAGGCACGTCAGCGAGACATCGGGAGTCGGAACCCGAACGGAGCTGCCGTCGATCTTCCCCTTCACTTCCGGAATCACGAGCCCGGTCGCCTTCGCGGCACCGGTCGTCGTCGGAATCATCGACAGCGCCGCCGCGCGGGCGCGGCGCAGGTCCTTGTGCGGAAGGTCGAGGATCTGCTGGTCGTTGGTGTAGCTGTGAATGGTCACCATCGACGCGTGGCGAAAGCCGAAGCTGTCGCGGATCACCTTCACCATCGGAACGACACAGTTGGTGGTGCAGGAGGCGTTCGACACGATCGTGTGCTTTGCCGAATCGTACTTGTCGCTGTTGACTCCCATTACGATGGTGATGTCTTCGCCCTTGGCCGGCGCCGAGATCAGAACTTTTTTCGCCCCGCCCTCGATGTGCTTGCGGGCCTGGGGAGCATCGGTGAACCGGCCGGTGGATTCCAGCACGATGTCGACGCCGAGGTCCTTCCACGGAAGCGCGCCCGGATCTTTCTGCGTCAGAATCTTGATCTCGTCCCCGTCGACGATGATCGAGTCCTTGCCGGCCTCGACGTCACCCTGATAGGTGCCGTGGATCGAGTCGTACTTGAACAGGTGCGCGAGAGTGCGGGTGTCGGTTAGGTCGTTCACCGCCACAAAATCCAGATCCGCTACTCCCTGCTCCTTCGCCGCGCGGAGAACCTGTCGCCCGATGCGCCCGAACCCGTTGATGCCAACCCTTGTTGCCATTCCGCCTTGCTCCTTCGGTTACAGCCGGTCGCCGCTCGCGCGGGCCCGGCCGAAAGTCACGTAGCTGATTATCCGGGCGCCTCCCGCATACAGCACCCGCGCGCACTCGTTGAGCGTCGCGGCGGTGGTCACTACATCGTCCACGAGAACGATGTGCTTCCCCGCGATTCCGGCGCGGTCAAGCCCGTCGAGTTGAAACGAACCTGCAACATTGCCAACTCGCTCCTCGGGAGTCAACTCCGTCTGCGAGCGGGTGGAGCGGAAGCGACAGATCGCATTGGCGCACACATCTACATTCCACCACCCGGCCAGTGCTCGAGCGAGCAGCAAACTCTGGTTGTAGCCGCGCTCCCGTTCTCTCACCGGAGCGAGAGGCACGGGGACGAGCGCGGAGCGCTCCTCGACGACGTCGCCCGGCCACGCGAGTCGCGCCATGCGTTCCGCCATGCCGTCGGCCACTCTCGTCCAGCCGCCGTATTTGAGCGCGTGGACGATCGCGGACGCCGGGTCGGCCGGAAGCCAGCAGACGGACCGCACCGCCCGCACGAACGGCGGCAGAAGCTCGCACCACCGGCAGGTCGCGGACCCGAGCGGGTGACCGCATCGCTCGCAGCGGGGAGAAGGCAGGAGCCCGAGTCGGGACCAGCAAAGGCTGCAGACGATCCCCTTGTCGCCAGCCACCATGAGCGTATCGCACGAGACACACGCCACCGGAAGCAGAAGATCGAGGGCGCCCGGGACCTGGGCCCGCAGAGACGATGCGAGGCGCAAGCCTAGAGCACGGAGCGCCTCATGGCCTCCCGGTCTGGCTCCCGGCCGAACCATCGCCGGAACGCGATCGCTCCCTGCTCCAGAAGCATCGGCATGCCGTCGACCGCGCGATTTCCCCTCGCTCGGAGCGCCTTCACCCACGGAGTCTCGCCGCGACGGTAGACGAGATCGATTGCCGCCGCCCCGCTGGGAACGCTCGCCACATCGAGCGGGTGCTCATCGTCCTCGAGGCCGACAGGAGTCGCATTGACGATCAATCTCGCCCCTTGGGCTGCGCGCCCAGCATCCTTTTCGACGCGGGCAACATCAGGGTACCGTGCAGCAAGCCGCGCCGCGCGCTCGGGATTTCTGGAGACGATGGCCACGCTCGCGCCGGGCCAGCGCTCTACCGCCGCCAGCACCGCCGAGGCAGCGCCGCCGGCGCCGAGCAGCACGATAGCAAGATCATCTGTCACGTCACCGAGGAGTGCCCGGGCGGAGACAGCAAAACCTTCGACGTCGGTGTTGTCGCCATTGAGACGGCCATCCTCTAGCCAGAAAGTGTTCACCGCGCCGACGCGACGCGCGACCCAAGTCAGGTCGTCACACGCGTCGTGAAACGCGGTCTTGTGTGGTCTGGTGACATTGCCCGCGGTATTGGAGGTTCTGATGTCGCGGATCACTGCCGCAAGATCCGTTGGTGCAACGTCGATCGCGTCGTAGGAAACGTCGATTCCCGCCGCTTCGAGCGCGGCGCGCTGAAAAACCGGGGACAGCGATTTTCCGACCGGGCTCCCGAGGAGAACGAGTCGCTCAGGAGGTCTCGTCATCTCAGGGATCGCCTCAGATCTCCAGGCGGTCGAAGACTTTCTCGAGATGGCGCTCCAATGCGTCCGCGGTGTCACGGTAGCCAGGGAGCTCGCCGCCGAACGGGTCCGCGATCCCCTCGCTCTCCTGGCCAGTCGCGTAAGCGTCGAGAAGATGGACCTTCCCGCGGCCTCCCATCTGCTTCACCGACTCGAGGTGGGCCGGCGTCATCACGAAGATCAGATCCGCTTCCGACACGATCGCAGGTGTGAGGTTCCGGGCGCGGTGACCGGCAAGATCGAGCTGGCGCTCCATGCCCACCAATAGAGCACCGTCGGATGCAGGCGAGTTGTCCCATGCATTGGTCCCCGCGCTCGAGACCTTCATGTCCTTTACTCCTCGTCGCTCGGCTATCCGGCGGGCGAGCGCTTCCGCCAACGGACTCCGGCAGGTGTTCCCGGTGCAGACGAAGAGGATGTTCATCTCTCAGGCATCGCCTATGAGATCGGGCACGCTTTCTCTCAGCTTGGCGGCGGGGATGGCGCCGGGCCGGATCACGCGCGGGCGGCGCCCGGTGCAATCGACGACCGTCGACGGCTGTGAATCGCGGAGTCGTCCGGCATCCAGCACTCGCAACGTTCCGCCGGCGATTGCATCGCTCCACTGCGACACGATCTGGTCCGCGGAGGTGGCCGGTGGAACGCCGGGCCTGTTCGCGCTCGTCGATGTTATCGGCTGTCCGTGCGCGAGAATCAGACGGGAGAGTGATCGGTGCGGAGTCCACCGCACCGCCACGCCACCTTCGGGTCCGCGCAATATGTCGGGGACCCGGCGCTCGCCGCCCGGAAGCACGAGCGTTAGCGGTCCCGGCCAGAAGCGCGCGGCGAGCGTGGATGCATAGCTCGTGAGCTTGAGCTCGAGCCGCGTGATCATCTCGCTGGCGGCAACGAGCAGAAGAAACGGCTTGCCGGGCTCCCTTCCCTTGAGCTCCGCCAGCATCTGCACGGAGCGCTCATCGACGGCACCGCCAAAGCCGTACACCGTTTCCGTGGGATACGCGAGAACCTTTCCCGCCGCGAGGTGCGCGAGCGTGCCGTTGATCGCGCGCTCGACTTCCTCGGGTGACCAGAACGGCACGACCAGGGGCGGCAGGGTCATTCGCGGAAGATACTCAGCGCCTCCACTAACGCGAAATCGGATTCGGTGGTGACCTTGGCGGCGCGCTCGCTGCCGCGGACGACGACGACCGGCACTCCGAGATGCTCGCACAGCGCCGCGTCGTCGCCCGCTGACCGGTTCGCCGCCCTCGCGTCGCGGTGCGCCTGCTCCAGAATTTTCCTCGGGAACGCCTGGGGCGTCTGCGCTCTCCACAAGCCTTCACGATCGACGGTGAAGACCTCCTTGTTGACGGAGTCGACACGCTTGAGTGTGTCCGTCAGCGGCACCGCGGCGATCGCGACGTTGCCCAGCCGGGCCTGCTCGACTACGCGAGCGATGGTCTCGGTCGAGACGAGCGGCCGCGCGCCATCGTGAACGACCACGATCTCGCAGTCGCCCGGCAGGTCCTCCATGCCGTTCGCCACAGACTCGGTGCGATGCCGTCCACCCACGGACAGCAGCAACCGGTCGGGGTCGCTCTGAAAAATCCATGGCGGAGGATCTCCGACGTGTTCTCTCGGAAGAACGCAGATCACCATTCCGACATCCTCCCGCGCCTGGAAAGTCTGCAGGCTGTGGAGGAGCATCGGCTTCCCGGCGACCCAGCGAAACTGCTTGAGCTCGGTGGAACCGGTCCGCTTGCCGCTCCCCGCGGCTAGGATGATGACTCCGACGTCGCGTTTCATCAGGACTGGAACAGCCGGCGGAAGAGCTGATCGACGGTGCGAACGCCCACTACGTCGATTCCCTTCGTACCGCGCTTCGGAATACCACGCTCCGCCATGTAGGCCGTCGTCATTCCCATTTTTGCCGCCTCGCTCAGCCGCCGGTCCGTCTGCGAGACAGGCCGGATCTCGCCACCCAGCCCGACTTCTCCCAGGAAGATCGCCGACGGCGAGACCGCGCGATCGTAAACGCTGGACGCCAGCGCCGAGGCAACCGCCAGGTCACCGGCGGGCTCCTGCATGCGGACTCCGCCAACGACGTTGAGAAAGACGTCGAGCTGGGAGAACGACAGCCCTGCCCGCTTGTCCAGCACCGCGAGCAACAGCGCGAGACGCCTCCCGTCGAAGCCGGTGCTCACCCGCTGGGGGGTCCCATATCCCGCCTTCGCCGCGAGCCCCTGGATCTCGATCAGCACCGGGCGCGAGCCTTCGATCAGCGCGGTGACGGCGCTTCCGGATGCGTCGTTGAGACGATCGCCGAGGAAAAGCTCGGATGGATTTTCGACTCCCAGCAATCCCTGCTCGGTCATTCGAAATACTCCGATCTCGTCCACACTTCCGAACCGGTTCTTCGTCGCGCGGAGAATCCGGTGCTCCAGCATCCCTTCGCCCTCGAAATAGAGGACGGTGTCCACAATGTGCTCGAGGGTCTTGGGTCCGGCGATTCCGCCGCCCTTGGTGACATGGCCGACGGCGAAGATCGTCGTCTCGGTCTCCTTCGCAAATCGCATGAGCCGCGCGGCGCATTCACGCACCTGGCCTACGTTTCCCGGCGCGCCTTCCAGATCGCTGGTGAAAACGGTCTGGATGGAATCGATGACGATGGCTTCCAAATCCTGGGATCCCGCCGTCGCCAGGATCGTTTCCAGCAGCGTCTCATTGAGGAGAGTCACATCCTCGGCCGATCCCTCGAGGCGCTCGGCGCGCAGCTTCACCTGGAGCGCCGATTCCTCACCTGAGACATAGAGAGTGTTGTGGCCGGCGGCCTGTAGCTTCCCCGCCACCTGGAGCAGAAGAGTGGATTTTCCGATTCCCGGCTCGCCCCCGACCAGGACCATCGAGCCCGGGACGATTCCGCCGCCGAGCACGAAGTCGAATTCCGTGAGCCCTGTCTTGAGCCGGCGTCCCTGCGACGTCTTTATGTCGCGGAGCCGTGGTGTGGGAGCGACGCTGCCGCCCTCGGCCATCGATCGCTGGCCTTGCAGGCGGCGGCTCGACGCGGAGGCGGCGGCGCCGGAGGTAGCCATCTCCTCGACCAGAGAATTCCACTCGCCGCACGTATCGCAGCGCCCCGCCCACTTCGGATGATCCGCGCCGCAGTTGGTGCAGCGGTAGACTGTCTTTGCCCGGGGGCTCACTAAGGGACGAGGCGAGGCGAGAAGTTCTCGAACCGCGTGTAGATCTTATTAAAGCGAAGGTTTACCAATCCTGTCGGACCATTGCGTTGCTTTCCGATGATGACCTCGGCCCTTCCCTCCAAAGAATTTCCGTCAGCGTCGACGACGGCTTTGTTCTCTTGAAGGAGATACACCTCGGGTCGATAGATGAACAGCACCAAATCGGCATCCTGCTCGATTGCCCCCGACTCACGAAGGTCGGACAATTGGGGACGCTTACTATCGGCCGCTCGTTGTTCGGGCGCGCGTGAGAGTTGCGACAAGGCGACAACGGGAACATTGAGTTCTCTCGCGAGCGATTTTAGTGATCGACTTATCGCGCTGATTTCCTGTTGCCGGCTCTCGCTATTCGATGGTCCCTGCATGAGTTGTAAATAGTCGACTACGATCATTCCGATATCTTGTTCGAGCTTCAGCCGTCGCGCCTTCGAGCGCATTTCAAGAACGCTTATCCCGGGTGTGTCATCGATCCAGATTGGCGCATGGGTTAGGATGCCTGCCGCACGCGCGAGCTTGCCGTAGTCTTCATTCGCAAGCTTTCCTGTGCGAAGTCGCTGACTATCCACGTACCCCTCAGACGAAAGCAGTCGTTGAGCCAACTGATTCTTGCTCATTTCGAGAGAGAAGAATGCAATCGGAACCTTGCCATCCAGTGCGGCGTTTTGCGCAATGTTAAGAACAAGAGACGTTTTTCCCATACCTGGGCGTGCGGCGATAATGACCAAATCGGACGGCTGGAATCCGGTGGTGAGTTCGTCAAGATCCTTGAACCCACTCGGCACGCCTGTCACGCCTTCCCCGCGCATTCGCCGCTCAATCTCCTCCATAGTGGGCCAGAGGAGTTCCTTAAGGCGCGTAAATCCCTCGGCGCCGCGGCTCTGATTGACCTCGAAGATCCGGTGCTCAGCATCGTCGAGTAGTTCCGTCGCCGGCGCCGCCGACTCGAACGCCTCAGCAACGATTGCGGTTGAGACTTCGATCAGGCGCCGGCGCAGCGCTTTCTCTTTAACGATCTTCGCGTGGTACTCGATGTTCGCCGCCGTCGGGACGGCGTCGACCAGGAACCCGATGTAGTCCTTGCCACCGCTCGACTCGAGCGTGCCGGACCGGGCCAACTCCTCTGACAGCGTCAGCGGATCGATTACATCGCCGCGCTCGGAGAGCGCGACCATCGCGCGGAAAATGCGGCGGTGGCCCTCGCGGTAGAACATCGTGTCGTCGACGAACTCGGTCGCGCGCAGCACCGCATCGGGATCCATGAGCATCGCCGACAGTACCGCCTGCTCCGCGTCCTCGGAGTAAGGCGGCCGCCGGTCGCGGTACGGATCACGAACGGGTGGCGCTATCGAGAACTCTACGGGCGAGCTTGACATCTTCCCAAGTGGGGCGTTTCCAGGATGGATTGCGGAGGAGAGCAGCCGGGTGGTAGGTCACCACCAGCGGGATGCCGTGATATCGATGAACGAGCCCACGAAGTTGTCCCAGAGGGGACTTCGTTTGCAATAGTGTTTGCGCCGCAAAAGTTCCGAATGCGACGATGACCTTCGGTTTGATCAGCTCGAGCTGCCGGCTGAGATAGGGTTTGCACGCCTCCACCTCGTCGGGCTGCGGGTTTCGGTTCCCCGGCGGCCGGTGCTTGAGGACGTTCACGATGAACACTTCCTCTCTCTTGAGATCGATCGCAGCGAGAATCCTGGTGAGGAGCTGGCCGGCCTGGCCCACGAACGGCCGCCCAGTCGCGTCCTCGCTTGCGCCTGGAGCTTCGCCAACACAGACGAGGTCGGCCTCCGGATCTCCTTCGCCAGGGACGCCATGCGTCGCAGTCGCGAAAAGAGGGCACCGCTCGCAGGCCTGCACCATCTCCGCAATCGCACTGAGCGTGGGTAGCGCCGCGATCGGACCCGGGATTGTCTCGCCTTCGATCAGGCCCCCCCCGACCACGAGCCCCCTCTTGAAAGGCAGTTCCGGCTCCGCACTGACGCCGGCTGCATCGACCACGGGAACGAAATCGAGACGTCCCACGCGGGGAGCAGGAGCTTCAGGCTTTTCCGAAGGTCCAGGCGCGGCGTCTGGCTCGCGTACGGCCGCGGGCGCCGTGGAGTCGACGTCGACGCCGGCTTCTCTCAGGGCCGATCTCCAGTCGCCGGCTTCGGTCGGCGGCGAATCACCGGCGCGTTGACGCGCGCTCTTTCGGGCCGGGGCGGTGCCGGCCGCGCCGAGAAGTCGCATCACTTCCTCGACGTGCAGCGAGTCGAGAACGAGCTCGGTCTCGCCCGCGTCACGCCGCTGCTCGATGTAGCGCCGGAGCAGATCTCTAGCGTCCATCGAGCTTTTCCTTGACGCGATCGAGCAGGATTTCGGCGAGCTCCACCTTGGACATCAACGCGAGGGGTTCCTCGTTTCCACTCCTGTGGATGAGCGTGACGCGATTGGTATCGACGCTGAAGCCGGCGCCCGGCTCGGTTGCGTCATTCATCACCACCATATCCAGGTCCTTGCTCTCCAGCTTGGTGCGAGCGTTTGCGACTCCATCTCCTGTCTCGAGCGCGAAGCCCACGATGATGCTTCCTTCGCGGCGTCTGGAGATGGTGGTCTTGAGAATGTCCTCGGTGTGCTCGAGCGCGAGTGAGGGGGGGTACGCTGCCCCACCCTTCTTGATCTTGGTGGACGACTGTGATGCCACCCGAAAATCAGCGGGTGCCGCGGCCATGAAGAGCACGTCAGCCGCCGGGAGCGCCTTGGCGACTGCCTCACCCATTTCTTTAGCGGATCCTGTTCTGACCACATTCACCTCGCCCGGCAGCGGAATGTCGACGTGGCCTGCAATCAGAGTTACATCGGCGCCGCGACGCCAGGCGGCACGAGCGATGGCGACTCCCATCTTTCCGCTGCTGTGGTTGGAGATGAAGCGCACCGGATCGATCGGCTCGCGGGTGGCGCCTGCCGTCACGACGATGTGCCTGCCGCCGAGCGACGCGTCCGGCTCGAGCAACCGACCGACATGGCTCACGATCTCCTCCGGCTCGATCATCCTGCCCGGTCCGCTCCCCTCTCCCACCGCAAGCGGTCCGTCGGCTGGATCGAGCACACGGTACCCGATCGACCTGGCATGCGCGACGTTGCGCGCCGTTTGCGGGTGCGACCACATGCGATCGTTCATCGCCGGCACCAGCAGCACCTTTGCCTCAGTGGCTAGAAGACAGGCCGTGAGGAGATCGTCGGCAAGGCCGTGAGCTGCGCGCCCGATGAAATCGGCGGTAGCGGGCGCGACTACGATCGCGTCGGCACTGCGGGCGAGGCTGATATGGTCGAGCGCGTGGCCCGGACCAAAGATCTCGGAGTGTACGGGTCTGCCCGTCACCGCCTCGAAGGTGATCGGACCCACGAACTCACGCGCTGCGCGTGTCATCACCACATCCACCTCGGCGCCTGCCTGTGTAAGCAAGCGCGCCAGCCACACTGACTTGTAGCTGGCGATGCCCCCGGTTATCCCGAGGAGAATCCTCTTGTCCGCGAACGGCCGCGCGGCAACTACTCCGAGCGGCGGCGCGGTATGACGCGGTACTCGACCTGGCCGTTGGTCAGCTCTTCGAGGGCACGGGTCGTCAGCTTCTTCTCGCCCGGCGCTGAGCGGTCACGGGGAAATTCGTTGAGCACGCGCGCGTACTTGGCGGCTACCAGAACTCCGAGATACTTGTTCGTCGCGTGCTGTGCGACTTCGGTCGGAATGAAAACCTGCATTACTGCCTCTTTGAATAGTGGTCGATCGCGCGATCTATCCCTTCCACGAGCTCGGATACCTTGCGGTCGAGCGGACCCCCGCCCCGCGAGCTCTTCACCCCTTTGCCGTCGATGATGCGAGACACGGCGTCCACCGCCGATTCCACATCTTCGTTGACGACGAGGTATGGATACAAATCTATCGCTTTTAGCTCCTCTTTGGCACTTCCAAGGCGCCGAATCAGCGATTTGGCGTCCTCGGTCTTTCGCGCCTCCAGGCGCTCGATGAGGACCTGGGCCGAAGGGGGCAGGATGAAAATGAGCACCGACTCGGGAAATGCTTCCTTGAACTGCCGGGTGCCCTGAACGTCTATATCCATGACCACGTGCCGGCCGGACTCGAGGACTCGCTCCACCTCGGACCGCAGGGTTCCATACAGGTAACCGTGTACCTCCGCCGATTCGGCAAACTCGCCGGCTTTGCGGCCCCGCTCGAAGTCGGCCCGCGACCGGAAGTAGTAGTCGCGACCCTCCACCTCTCCTTTACGGGGCGGGCGGGTCGTAGCTGAGACCGAATAGCCCACGTCATTCCGCACCTCGAGCAACCGCCTGGCGATCGTGGTCTTGCCACCCCCCGACGGCGCCGAAAGTATGATCGGGACGGGCTTCACTCGAGGTTCTCGACCTGTTCCCTGATGCGCTCGAGCTCCTCCTTGATCGCGATGACGTCCTCGAGGATGGGAGCGTCGTTCGCCTTGCTGCCAATGGTGTTGGCCTCTCGAACCATCTCCTGGAGGATGAAGCCAAGTCGCTTCCCCACCGGCTCGTTGGTCTTGCCGCGGGTGGTTTCACGGAATGCCGTCAGGTGCGAGCGAAACCGGTCGAGCTCCTCGGCAACGTCCAGACGGTCGGCGATGATCGCGATCTCCTGCGCTATCCGCTGCGGATCGGCGCCCGCTGCGCCAATGAGATCCCCTACCGTTCGGCGGATGCGATCGTGCTGCTCCCTGAGCCTTACCGGTGCGCGCTCCTCCACGCGCTTGAGCGCCGATTCTACGATCCCGATTCGTTCCAGGAGGAATCCGGCGAGCTGCGCGCCTTCCGCGAGACGCATCTTCGCCAGAGCATCCACGGCCTTGCCGACGATGGTCGTGAGGGCCTGGCCGGCATCAGCCTCGACCACTTCGCTCTGGGACGCAACAACGTCGGGGAGTCGCAGCACGGTGGCGACGTCGATGGGCCCTTCGAGAGAGTGTTTTTTTTGGAGGCCGCGGAGAGCGGTGAGATACTGCGCGAAGCGGGTCTCGTCGATCGTGGTTGCCGCTGCTGAAAGGTCGCGGTCGACACGCACTGTAAGAGTGACGTGGCCGCGGGCGATTCTCTGCCGCAACAGCTCCCGGATCTCTCCCTCCCAACGGCCATAGGCAGCTGGAATCTTCAGATTGGGGCTGAAGAACCGGTGGTTGACGGTGCGGATCTCGACGCTGACTCGAGTGCTTCCGGCGACGCCATCAGCCGCTCCGAATCCGGTCATGCTGCTTATCATGTGAGGTGGGCTAACCTACTGTACGACAACGACATTTGTCAATTCCAGAACTCCCAGCGCACTCCGTAGATGGCTAGCAACCGAGGCATCTCGAAGCCGGGGATGATGTCGTGCTGGTATCCCAGAATGTTTCGCTGTTGGTAACTGATGACCGCCCTCATGATGCGGATTTCCAGGAGACCGGAGATGGTCTTTGCGGCCAGGACACTGACGTCTCCAGCCACCAGGGGGAAAGTATTCGTGCCGCGATACTCGTACAGAGCCGAGGCGCGCAGCTCGAAGTTTCCTGACGGAAAACGCCGGGGAAAAGTGCTCGCGAAGTTGATCTCGGACCGGCTCTGATACTGCGGGCGATATGGTTGCGGAGACGTCCAGCGGGTGAGGTACGCGTCGATTCCGAATCCCCAGAGGAGCGGGCCGCGGATCGAAGCGGACGTCCCTGTCGATTTTCCCAGCGTGATCGGGAGCAGCAGCGTGTCGTAGACTATCGGGGGAGGCACGCTGGCGTTGTCGAGAGTCATCGCGCCCACGGACACCCACGGCTTGAACAGCTTCACCCCCACTTCGCCCCGCGCGGAGCGACTGGATGGATAGGAGGTGTTGCCGGATCTGGCTGTGGTTTGCGCGACAGATCCGGACAGCGCGATGAATGGGAGCGGCTGCAGCCGGACCCCGACGTCCGCGTTGGTAGATCGACGAAATGCATCGTTTTCGGCGAACACGCTGACCACCGCGAACCCGGTCGAAAGATCGGCGCGCGCGGATATCGAGTTGAAGGACTCTCCGCCCAGGGAGCGTAATCTGTCCGCTACCTCCAGGCGTATCGGGCCGAAAGAGTGGCCGGCGCTCAGGTGGTACTGGGCTTCCGAAATCGACAAGGGCACGGTGTCGGTCACCATCGCCCCGGAACTGTCGGTGGTCGTGACCGCCTGGCTCCCCTTGAAACGCAGCGAGGCGGCGGTGAGCTGGGCCCATGGGCCTTTCTCGACGGAACCGATAGCGCCGCGCACGTATGCGGTGGTATGCGTCGCGTCGAGCGCTGGTATTGCGGGACGTCCTTTCGCTGCCACCGGGCGTTGAATCGCGCGGGTGGGGTGCGTGCGGTTCATGTATCCGTCGACGCTCCAGCTCTTGCGGCCCACTCCCACTCTGGCGAGGAGTGACAGCGCATCTCCGCTTCCGGCAAAGCGGGAGCTCTTCACTCCGTACTGCTGGCCGGCGAGCTGTAACAGCTCACCACGACCGAATCGCTTGCCGTAATACCCGCGGTAGAGATTTGTCTCCTCATTCCCTGTCGAGACGTCCACCCGGGTGTAGGGAGTGGTGTTCTGCACTCGCCAGCTCTGGAGGAACACCCGCGCCTCGCTCGCCGTTCGCTCGATGCTCACGTGCTCGAGCGTCCAGAGCTGCACCGTGGACAGGTCCAGGATGCCGCCGTTGGCCGGATCGAGGTTGTCGATCTCGATGCCGTCGTAGAAAATCCGTACGCGCTGAAAATCACCGTTGAATGCGGCGGTTTGTGGAGTTGCGAGCCATCCCGACCGATAGGTGGTGAGCTGCGGAATCCGGTCGAGCAGATCGAGAACCGTGAGCGCTCCCGAGCCGAACAGCTGATTTCGGTTCCACTCGTACTGCGGCCCGATCTCATGCAGGACCGGGTCGACGAAGCGACCCACCGGGGGCTGGATCGAATCGGCCTTGGCTCGCGTGGTGTCAGCGCCGCTGGTATCCGTCGGCGGTTTTGGGGGCAGTGGTGTCTGGCTCACATTGGCCGGAACCACCTGCGCTTCCGCGCGCGTCGCGGCCACGAACAAAAGCGCCCCGGCTATCAAGCCGAGGCGGACGTTGCTCGACCGGACTTGGGTGAAACTGGTCAGCGAACTCTCCCGCGAACGAACTCGATGAAGGTACCCGTCGGCACACCCGTTGGTCCCTTTGGAATCGTAACAAGGTCAGTCTCGGAGTACGCGGTGCCGGCGATGTCCAGGTGAACCCATGGAAATCCCTCGACGAATTCCTTGAGGAACAGCGCTGCCGTCACTGCGCCCGCGGGCCGGCCGCCGGAATTCTTGACATCCGCAACATCGGACTTGATGTGCTCCTTGTACTCGTCCCACATCGGGAGCGGCCATCCCGGCTCGCCGGCTCGCTTCCCCGCCGCAAGGACCTCGGCGATCAACCCTTCGTCATTGGAGAACACGCCGGTCGCGGCGTGACCCAGCGCGATCACGCAGGCGCCCGTTAGCGTCGCTGCGTCGATCACCACCGCCGGGTCGAAGCGTCTGACGTAGGAAAGCAGGTCCGCCAGCACCAGCCGCCCTTCCGCATCAGTGTTGATGATCTCGATCGTTTTGCCGATGTGGCTGCGGACGACATCGCCCGGATTCATCGCCGTGCCCGACGGCATGTTGGTGGTCGCCCCGATGATTCCGACGACGTTGACCTCGGGCTTCAGCTGACCCAGTGCTTCGAACGCTCCCAGCACTCCCGCCGCTCCGCACATGTCGAACTTCATGTACTCCATGTTCTGAGCGGGCTTGATCGAGATTCCGCCGCTGTCGAAGCAGAGGCCTTTGCCCATCAGCGTAACGGGTTTGCTCGACGGCTTGCCACCCTTGTACTCGAGGACGATCAGCTTGGGATCCTGCGGCGTTCCCTGCGCCACGGCCAGGAACGATCCCATCTTTTCGGCTTCCAGCTCGCGCCGTCCCAGGACGGTGATTCCCAGTCCGTACCGGCGCGCGATGTCCGCCGCGGTCTGCGCCAGCAGCTCCGGAGTGCAGACGTTGCCCGGCATCATGCCGAGCCGCCGAGCCAGACTCTGCCCGTCGCCGATCGCTTTCCCGTTCGCCAGGCCACGGCGGCTGTCGTCGGTATTGCTGGTAAGAATGGTTGCCTGCGTGAGCGGTTTCTTTCGCTCGGCTTCCGGGGGCTGCGCCTTCAGGTCCGTGTACTCCCATGCGCCCGCCATCAGGCCCACCGTTATCGCTTCGGTTTCTTCCGGAGTGATCTGCCCGGAATACCACGCCATCTCGCCGACGCCGAGCCGGTGAGCGTTGCGGGCGGCAAGAGTCGCCGCGCGCTTGAACGCGGGCCGCCGGTCAGTGATCGGTCCCATTCCGATCAGCAGCAGACGGCGCGGGCCTTTCGCGAAGCCCGTGAGGTGGAGCGTCTCGTCGCGTGCTCCCCGAAAATCCTTCATCTCGATGGTGCGCGTCAGAGCGCCCTGCGAGGCGGTGTCGAGAGCGGCGATGCCGGCCAGAGTCGGGTTCTCCGGCAGAGCAATCACAAGGAGCGCCGTCCCGATCTCGGCCGGATTCGCGGAGTTGATGCCGACAGTGAGCACCGGCTAGCTCTTCATCCCGGCAATGACCTGATCGGCGAACGCGGAGGTCGATACCTCAGTGGAGCCAGGCATTTGCCGAGCGAGATCGTAGGTCACGCGCTTCGACTTGATCGCGCGCTCCATTCCCCTGACTATCAGATCCGCGGCTTCGACCCATCCCATGTACTCGAGCATCATCACACCGGAGAGGATGACGCTGCCGGGATTGATCTTGTCGAGGTTTGCGTATTTGGGTGCGGTCCCGTGAGTCGCTTCAAACACCGCGACTCCGTCGCCGACGTTCCCGCCGGGCGCTATGCCCAGCCCGCCGACCTGCGCCGCTGCCGCGTCGGACAGATAGTCTCCATTGAGATTCGGCGTAGCGATCACCGAATACTCCGACGGACGCAGGAGCAACTGCTGGAACATCGAGTCGGCGATGCGGTCGCGAATGACGACGGCGTCGGCGCGCGCGGTGGCGCCGCCCTTGGCGAGCTCGGCCTCGGTGCAGACATCCTCGCCGAACATTTCGCGCGCGACCTCGTAGCCCCAGTCGCGGAACGCGCCTTCGGTGAACTTCATGATGTTGCCCTTGTGCACCAGAGTCACCGACTCCCGGCCCTTTTCGAGCGCGTGGCGGATGGCCATCGCCACCAGGCGCTTCGACCCGAACTCCGACATCGGCTTGATGCCGAGTGCCGATTTCTCGCGGATCTCGCTGCCGAATTCCTTCCGCAGATAGTTGCCGAGCT